>NZ_JAWRXV010000003.1:0-319826 GCF_046534875.1 Paraburkholderia sp. SIMBA_054
TCAAGTGTTTGCGCAATGTGGGGCGCGAGGATGCCGTTCGTGTCGACCTGCGTATTATCGAAGAAACGGTAGGCAGCCTTCAGTTCGGCCGGCTTGAGCGATTGTGGAAACGAACCTTGCGGACTGCACGCGAGTCGGCGAGCCAGCGCAACAAGACGCTGCGCCAGGCGCGCATCACCCAGATCAGCCTCGCCAAATTCGGCACTTGCCCAGTCATCTGTCTCGTTCTCGTCGACCAATCCCGACTACCGTTGCGAACAGAATGGGCCAAAGCTAACATCGACATCGACTGTTTACAAGCGATCATTCATTACTCCGCTCGCAAGATGTGGGTAATCCTGAGACTCCGGACCGATAGCGCACGCGTCCCACCATGTAAGAGCGCTAACGTGTACGTCGCGACAACCTACACACCGTTTGCCACCTGGGCGGCACATACCATTCGCTGCCGCTTGCCCTTGTGCGGGTGTGTGAAGTGGGTGAGGCATGTATTCGAAGCGTTGGCAACGAACGCGAACAGAAATGCTGCCGTGTGAAGCTTAAGACCCTTTGGGGGCCCTCAGGCAAGAAGAAAGATTGGCGGTGTTAGCCGCTTTCTTTTGCCTACTTTTCTTTGCGGCGGCAAAGAAAAGTAGGTGCCGCCCCGCACAGGGGCAACGCATGAAGCACGACGGCAATACGCGGATGCCAGCGAAAAGATAAAACACCAAACGGCATACGCAGCAAACACCGCATCGCGAATGCCAGCGAAAAACCAAAACCACCACCCATCGTCGCAGACGAAAAAAACCACTACCTCAAAGCCCGCACCAGAACCCTCGCGACATGCATCGCCCTAACCCCTGCTCCATCAAAAATCTGATGCCGACAACTAGTCCCATCCGCAACCATCAAAGTACGAGCATCGATCGCACGCGCCGCAGGCAACAATGACAACTCACCCATGGCCATCGAAGCCTCATAATGCTCCACCTCATACCCAAAACTCCCAGCCATCCCGCAACACGACGATTCAACGGTCGATACCTTCAACTCGGGAATCCACTTCAACACAGTCTGCACAGGCGAAAAAACATCAAAAGCCTTCTGATGACAATGCCCATGCACCAAAGCCTGGCTCGCGTCGTCAAGCGGCTTCAAATCGAGCTTCAACCGACCAGCCTTGTGCTCACGCACAAGAAACTCTTCAAATAGCATCGCGAGTTTAGACAGACGCTCTGCCTCTTCCCCAAAACCATACTGAAGAAACTCATCCCGCAACGACAGCAAACAAGAAGGCTCCAACCCAACAACAGGCACACCACGCTCGACAAAAGGTCTGAACGCATCGAGCATCCGGCGGGCCTCGTGCTTCGCCTCATCGACGAGCCCTGCCGCGAGGAAAGTTCTTCCACAACAAAGCGGACGCTCGCCCTCAACCGTATTGAAGTGCACGGTATAACCAGCCGCTTCAAGCACCTGTTGCGCAGCGCGTGCATTCTCCGGCTCGATGCTGTTGTTAAACGTATCGACGAATAACAGCACTTCTTTTTGCGCGCTCTGCGCACTCAACGAAGCAGCCTTCACATATCCACTACTCAAAAAAGGCTTCACAAACCGCGGCAACGACCTCTGCGGCGCAAATCCCAACGCCCGCTTGAACCATGGCATATCAGCCGCAAACGAAAACACGCCCGGCATGCGAGCCGCCATCGCCACATAACGCGGCATAAACGCGATCATCTTTTCCCGCAAACGCAAGCCATTCTTCCGCGTCCACGCAGCGCGCGCTTCGATCTTGAACTTCGCCATATCGATGCCCGTCGGGCAGTCGCGCTTGCAGCCCTTACACGAGACGCACAGATCAAGCGTGTCCTTCACGTCCTGGCTAGCAAGCCCTTCATCACCCAACTGCCCCGACAGCGCAAGCCGCAACGTATTCGCCCGTCCGCGCGTCACATGCTGCTCGTCCTTCGTCACGCGATAGCTCGGGCACATCGTCCCCGCATCGAACTTGCGGCAATGGCCGTTGTTGTTGCACATCTCGACGGCCTTCGCGAGACCGCCCGCCAGATCGTTGCCCGTGCCACGCGCAGTCTCCACGCCCGTCATCGGATCGCGCTCCACATTCCAGGTCGACCAGTCGAGCGCAGGCGTCAACGACTGGGCCTTGTAGCCGGGAGCGAAGCGAAAGTTACTCGCATCGTCCATCTTCGGCGGACGCACGATCTTGTCCGGGTTCATCCGGTTGTTCGGATCGAACAGCGCCTTGATCTCGCTGAACGCCCGGTTGATGCGCGGACCGTACTGCCACGCAACCCATTCGCCGCGACACAAGCCGTCGCCATGTTCACCGGAATACGCGCCCTTGTATTCGCGCACCAGCGCCGCCGCTTCTTCGGCAATAGCGCGCATCTTCGTCGCGCCGTCGCGGCGCATATCGAGAATCGGCCGCACGTGCAGCGTGCCGACGCTCGCGTGCGCGTACCACGTCCCTTCCGTGCCGTTGCGATGAAACACCTCGGTCAGCCGGCTCGTGTATTCAGCAAGATGTTCTAAAGGCACCGCGCAATCTTCGATGAACGACACAGGCTTGCCGTCACCCTTCATGCTCATCATGATGTTCAGGCCCGCCTTGCGCACTTCCCACAGCGCCTTCTGCTCGCCTGCGTCAGGCATCTGCACGACCGAGTCAGGCAGACCGAGATCGGCCATCAGTTCGGTGAGTTGCTTGAGCGACGCGAATTGTTCGTCGCGGTTCTCGCCTGCAAACTCGACAAGCAGAATCGCCTCGGGCCTGCCGACCAGCGCCTTCTCGATCACCGGCCGGAACGCAGGATTGCTCATCGCGAGATCGATCATCGTGCGATCGACCAGTTCGACGGCAACGGGCTTGAGCTTGACGATGTGTTGCGTCAGGTCCATCGCCTGCCAGAACGTCGGGAAGTTCACGACGCCCAGCGCCTTATGCGCAGGCAGCGGCACGAGCTTCAGCGTCAACTGGCGGCTGAACGCGAGCGTCCCTTCGGAGCCGACCAGCAGATGCGCGAGATTGGCGAAGCCATCGTCGGTATAGGCGCGCGGATTCTGACAATCGAACAGATCGATGTTGTAGCCCGCCACGCGACGCAACACTTTCGGTACCTGCGCGACGATCTCATCGCGTTCGCGCAACGCTATCGCCTTCACATCTTCGACAATCTGCTGCAGACGCGCGCCCTGCGGCGCATCGCGCAGCGAAGCGAAATGCGCTTGCGTGCCGTCCGCGAGAATCGCGTCGATCGCGTCGACGTTGTGAACCATGTTGCCGTATTCGATCGAACGCGAACCGCACGAATTGTTGCCCGCCATACCGCCAATCGTGCATTGCGCCGCCGTCGATACATCGACAGGGAACCACAAACCATGCGGCTTCAGCCACGCATTCAGGTGATCGAGCACGATGCCAGGCTCGACCGTCACGGTGCGCTTTTCCTTGTCGAACGCGATGACCTGATTGAGCCATTTACTGGTGTCGATCACGAGCGCTTCGCCGACCGTCTGCCCGCACTGGCTCGAACCCGCGCCGCGCGCGAGCAGCGGCACGCGTTCGCTGCGCGCAACGTCGAGCGCGACGAGCAGATCATCCTGATCGCGCGGCACGACCACGCCGATGGGCATGATCTGATAGATGGACGCGTCCGTCGAATAGCGTCCACGGCTTGCGGCATCGAACAGTACATCACCGCGCAATTCCTTGCGCAGGCGGTTCGCAAGCGGCGTGCTCAGGCGCGCCGACGACGGCACGAGGTGAATCGGCTTGACCAGCAGAGAATCGGCGTTCGACATGTGCTTCGGCCTATAAAAAGCGAGGCGGGTAGTACGAAACTATTCGAGCGTGACGCTGACGGGCGCGAGCCCATCGATCTGCCCACGCGCAGTGCCCGCATGCTGCGGAAAGAACATGCCCGTATACGAACCCGTCGTGACGATCATATCGGGCGTCACCGCAATGCGATGATGCTGCGTGCAGTGATTGACCAGCCACGTCAGTAGGCGCCGCGGATCGCCGCACGGATTTGAAGGCGTCGCCTTCACGACGTCCTGCCCTTCGAACGTGAAGCCCAGCGCGGGCGCAACGAACGGAAAATCGCGCCGGTACTTCGTGAACTCGCCGACGATCAACGCACCGTGATTCTGCAAGTCCGCGAGTTGCGCGAGCTTGTCGACGTTCGGCCACTGCGCGAAGCGGCTCGCAACGATTTCGATGGTCGCGGCCATCGAATCGATTGCATCGAGCACTTCGACTTCGTGATAAGCGTTGGTCGACGGCTCGAAATGCCGGCCGAAGCGAAACGCGATTTCCAGTTCGAGGCCCAGCGGCGTGTAATGCGCACGAGGCAGTCGTGCGCCGTCCGCATGCAAATCGGTAGAAGGCAACGGCGCGCCCTGAATCGCGCCTTCAGCGGATTTAGCACCGATCTTCCAGCCGCCGATGCGCGCGCCGCGCATCGCCAGCAACTCGTGCTGGATCGCGTAGGCGGCGCTCATGTCGGCGGGAATCAGTTCGGGCGACAGCGACGCGAGCGTCGTGTGATCGGCGCGTGCGTCGGCAAGTTGTTGAGTCAGCATGGTCATTCAAACGTTAGGGAGGCTCACGTGTTGAAGCGCGTGGCGGGTTGTGCACTCGGCTCTGCGCCGGTTTCGAAACGGCTTTCGGGTTGCATGCGGAACGCAAGCACGACACCGATCGCCATCAGCAGCATGCTGCCCGCGAACGGCAACTCCCAGCTGCCGAACGTATCGATCAGATAGCCCGACAGCACGGGCGAAATGATCGCCGCGAGCGCCGAGCCCGTATTCATCATGCCGCTTGCCGTGCCCGAGTATTCGGGCGCGATGTCCATCGGGATCGCCCACATCGGGCCGATCGTCATTTCGGCGAAGAAGAAGCCCGCCGACAGGCACACCATCGATACATAAAGATTGTGCGTGAGCATCAGCGGCACGAGCGACGCGAGCGTGAGCAGCATGCAGATCGACACCATCCAGCTGCGCGCGCGCCTGAGGTTGCCCGTGCGCTCGAAGACCTTGTCGGTAACGATGCCGCCCAGCGTGTCGCCGATCACGCCCGCGAAGAACACCGCTGAAGCGAATATCGCCGACTTCTTCAGGTCGAGTTGATAGCTATGCAGAAAGTACTGCGGAATCCAGCTCAGGAACAGCCACAACGTCCAGCCATAGCAGAAGTACACGATCGTCACGGGCGCCATGCGCTTGAAGAGCGCTTTCCACGGCACGTTCGCCATCTTCGCTTTGGGCGGCGGCAAGAAGTCGAGTTCTTCCTGCGTAATGCGGCGATGCTCTTTCGGATACTCGGTGAACGTCATCGCCCAGACGACGACCCACAGCAGACTGAACGCGCCGCAGATATAAAACGACTCGCGCCAGCCCCATGTCGTCATCACCAGCACGATCACGCCGGGCGCAACGGCATTGCCGATGCGCGCCGCTGCGTGTGTGATGCCTTGCGCGAAGCCGCGCTTTTCTTTCGCGACCCAGCGCGACATCGCGGCCGTCGCGGCCGGAAACGTTGCGCCTTCGCCGAAGCCGAGCAGCACGCGTGCAAAGAGCAGCGAGACGAGACCGCCCGCGAAGCCCGTCAGCAGCGTCGCGAGCGCCCAGATCGCGCCGCACGCAATCAGCGTGCGCTTCGCGCCGAAACGGTCGCTCACCCAGCCGCCGATGATCTGAAACACGAGATACGGATACGCAAAGGCCGAGAAAACCAGGCCGATTTCCGTATGCGAAAGATGAAACTCCTTGCCGAAACCCGCGGCCGCCGTGCTGACGTTGACGCGGTCAAGGTAGGTGATGAAGTACATGATGCATAGCATCAGTAGAACGATACTGGTCGCACTGGTTACACGAAACCGCTTCATCGTCTGTCTCCGTTGCTGGCGGACGGGGCATTCACACGGCGTGTTCGGCCTTCATGCCGCGCGAGCCGCCGTCCGCAGGGTCTGCCGTTGGCGTTGGTCGCGTTTGTGGTTCGCTTGCGTCTTTGTCTTTCTGTTCGCTGCTGTGCGTCGCGCTGGCCGGGCGCGTGGGTGCTTCGAGGATTGCGTCTGAGATGAAGGAAGCAACGTGTCGCCGTTTGCGCTTCCTTCGTCGTCTGGTTATCGGCAGCTTATGCGGTTGCTTAAGTGGCCAATGAGGCGGCCAATCAAGCGGCTGCTTTGAGCTTCGGTGCGTTCGGCTGCGACATCAGGAACTCCATCGCAGCAGGCAGGCCGCTCGCCGCGACGGGCACGCCCGCGATCTGCAAGCCCATTTCGACGCCGGCAAGCGTCGCCATCAGCGTGAGGTCGTTGCAGTCGCCAAGATGCCCGATGCGGAACATGCGCCCTTTCATCTTGCCGAGGCCCGTGCCAAGCGACATGTCGAAGCGTTCGTAAATGACCTTGCGCACGGCATCGGCATCGACGCCATCGGGCATCATCACGCCCGTCAGCACCGGGCTATACACAGCCGGATCGGCGCATTGAATCTCGAGGCCCCATGCGCGCACCGCACGGCGGCAGGCTTCGGCAAGACGGTCGTGGCGCGCGAATACGTTGTCGAGCCCTTCGCCGAGAATCATGTCGAGCGCCTCGTACAGCCCATACAGGAGGTTCGTATTGGGCGTGTACGGCCAGTAGCCGCTCTTGTTCATTTCGATGATTTCGGTCCAGTCCCAGAACGCGCGCGGCAGCTTCGCCTGCTTGCCCGCTTCGATCGCCTTTGGCGACACGGCGTTGAAGCTGATGCCGGGCGGCAGCATCAAGCCCTTCTGCGAACCCGACACGGTGACGTCGACGCCCCATTCGTCATGACGATAATCGGCGCACGCAAGGCCCGAGATCGTATCGACGAGCAGCAGCGCCGGATGGCCCGCCGCGTCGATCGCGCGGCGCACGGCCGCGATGTCGGACGTCACGCCCGTCGAGGTTTCGTTATGCACAACGCAAACGGCCTTGATCGCATGCTGGGTGTCCTCTCGCAGCCGCGCTTCGATCATTTGCGGCTGCACGCCGCGCCGCCAGCCTTCGATACCCGGCAAGCCCAGAAACTCCGGCTTCAGGCCGAGGTTCTCGGCCATCTTCTTCCACAGCGTCGCGAAGTGGCCCGTCTCGAACATCAGCACGTGATCGCCGGGACTCAGCGTGTTCGACAGCGCCGCTTCCCATGCGCCCGTACCCGACGCGGGATAGATGACGACAGGCTGCTGTGTCTTGAAGATCTTCTTGATGCCGTCCAGCACTTTCAGGCCCAGCGCGCCGAATTCCGGGCCGCGATGGTCGATGGTCGGATAGCTCATCGCCCGCAAGATGCGGTCGGGCACCGGGCTCGGACCCGGAATCTGCAAAAAGTGGCGGCCTGCGGGATGAAAGTCGAGTTTCAGCATCGGTCGATCTCCTCGATTGAATTTTGCATGCAAAAAACTATAACAAACGATTCGTGACAATCCCAAGGCGGTGTTTACCCTCGCAGCCAGCTAGAGGGTTGCATGCTTTAAAATCGGTGCAAATCGTGCTTGAGGATTTTTGTATGCAAAATTCGGACATTGATGCAGGCTTGACACCGCCTCCCCTGATGCCGAAGGTCGAACGCCAGCGTTTGCACGACACGGTGGTCGAACACATCCGGCGCTTCATCGTCGAAGGCACGCTGGAGCCGGGCAAGAAACTGAACGAACGCGAACTGTGCGAAACGCTCGGCATTTCGCGCACGCCGTTGCGCGAGGCGCTGAAAGTGCTCGCGGCGGAGGGGTTGATCGATATCGAGCCGAATCGCGGCGCGTCGGTGTCGAAGATGTCGGAAGCGGAACTGCGCGAGACGTTCGAGCTGATGAGCGGGCTCGAAGCGTTTTCCGGCGAACTTGCGGCGGAACGCATGACGGCCGTCGAACTCACCGAGATCAAGGCGCTGCACTACGCGATGCTCGCGTGCCGCGCGCAGAACGATCTGGCCGGTTACTACAGCCGTAATCAGGCGATTCACGACAAGATCAACGAGGCCGCGCGCAACTCGGCGCTGCGTCAGACGTACATCGCGGTGAACCGCCGCTTGCAGGCGCTGCGCTTTCGCTCGAACTTCCAGATTCCGAAGTGGGACAGCGCGATCCACGATCACGACGAGATGCTCAAAGCGCTGGAGGCGCGCGACGGCAAACGCCTCAGTGCGATCTTGCGGCAGCACTTGCTCGACAAGCGTGATGCGGTGCTGCAGGTGCAGTCGCGCGAAGATGCGGCGGCTGCGAAACTGAAGGCTTAAAAGCAAAACGCACGGCTCGATGCCGTGCGTTTCTTCTATCGCATCACCGACGCGTCACGCGCCAGCGCTCCCCGTATGGTCCTTCTGACGCAGCGATTGCGGCAGGCCGTACAGAATGATCAACGCGCAGACCAGGCTCAACCCGCCGATCACATACAGCGCGGGCGTCGTGCTGCCCGTCACGTCGCGCACGCGGCCCACCATCACCGGGCTGACGATCCCGCCCAACTGACCCAGCGTATTGATCAGCGCGATACCGCCCGCAGCGCCCGCGCCCGTCACGAGCTTCGGCGGCAGCGCCCAGAACGCGGGAATCGAAGCGATCACGCCTGCGCCGAGCACGGCAAGTGCGACGACGAGCATCACCGTCTGCTTGTCGAAGAAGCCCGCAGCAAAGAAGCCGACCGCCGCCATCACGAGCAGTCCGCTCACGAACTTGCGGCGCTCGCCCGATGCATCCGACAAACGGCCCACGATCACCATGCAGATCGCGCCGCAGATATAAGGCACGGCCGTCAGCAGACCGATGATCGTCGGGTTTTGCGTACCTGCGACGCGGATCAGATGCGGTGCCCAAAAATTCAGGCCATAAGAAGCGATCTGAATCAGGAAGTAAATCAGGCCGAGCGTAAGAAAGCCGGGCGTGCGGATCGCGCCGAGCAGCGAGTTGCCATGCGTGGTCGGCTGCGCCTGTTGCGCGATCTGGCTCGACAGATACGTCTTCTCGGCAGGCGACAGCCAGCCCGCGTCTTCGATGCGATCCTTCAGCACCTTGAGCACGAGAATGCCGAGCACGATACAAGGCAAGCCGCCGAGCAGGAACAGCCAATGCCAGCCGCGAATGCCGAACACGCCGTCCATCTGACCGAGCACGAGACCCGAGAGCGGCGCGCCGACCAGACCCGAGAATGCCGACGCGAGAAACAGCAGCGACGTCACGCGTCCGCGATAGCTCGCCGGAAACCACAGCGTCAGATAGTAGAGCACGCCGGGCGCAAAACCCGCTTCCATCGCGCCGATCACGAAACGCAGACCGTAGAACTGCCATTCGTTCTGGACGAACACCATCGCGGCCGTCGCGAGACCCCATGAAATCATGATCCGCGCGATCCACCTGCGCGCGCCAACCTTGTACAGCAGCATGTTGCTCGGCACTTCGAACAGCACGTAGCCGATCACGAAGAGACTCGCGCCGAGGCCGTATGCCGTATCCGAAAAGCCGAGATCGCTTTGCAGCTGGAACTTCGCGAAGCTGATGTTGATGCGGTCGAAGAACGCGAACAGATAGCAGATCATGATGAGCGGCATGAGCCGCCATGTGACCTTCTTGATGATGTCGGCCGCGGCCGCTAGTTTGTCGTCACGGCTGCCCGCCGCGACTGCGCCTGGTGTGCTCATGGTTGTCTCCTTGTTAGCCGGATTCGTCGTCCGGTCGTCGGTGTTGTTCAGTCGGGTGATGTTCAGATAGCGCGCACGTAATCGGGTACGGGATGCACGTCGCAATTGCGGCCCGCTTTCATCAGTTGGCCTGGCACGTCATGACCGAGCAATGCAGGCAGCGTGCGCGACAGCGCGATCAGCTTCGGCAGGTCGATGCCTGTCGGAATGCCGATCTCGTCGCACAGGTTGACGAGGTCTTCCGTGCAGATGTTGCCCGATGCGCCCGGTGCGAACGGGCAGCCGCCCAGGCCGCCGAGCGCCGCGTCGAAACGGCGCGCACCGGCTTCATACGCGGCCAGCACGTTCGCGAGGCCGAGGCCGCGCGTGTTGTGAAAGTGCAGGGTGAGCGCTTCGGCGGGCACGCGTTGCAGCACGCGCTTGACGAGCCGCGCGACCTGGCGCGGATTCGCCATGCCCGTCGTATCGGCGAGCGTGATGCCGTCGATACCCATTTCACGGTACGTATCGACAATCGACACGACGCGGTCTTCGTCGATCTTGCCTTCGAACGGGCAACCGAACGCCGTCGCCACCGTCGCATTCAACGACACGGGGAAATGCTTCGCGAGCCGCACGATATCGCCGAATGCGACCAGCGACGCTTCGCAGCTCATCCGCATGTTCGCGCGGTTGTGCGTCTGGCTCGCGGACATGACGAGATTCAGCTCATCCGCATGTGCATTCAGCGCGCGCTCGGCGCCCTTCACATTCGGCACCAGCGCGACGAAGACCACGCCTGCGCGGCGCTGGATCTGCGTGAATACCGCTTCGCCGTCGCGCAACGCGGGAATCGCTTTAGGCGAGACGAACGAGCCCGCCTCGATGCGCGTGAAGCCCGCTGTCGACAGCTGATCGATCAGCGCGATCTTGTCGGCCGTGTCGACCCATGTCGGTTCGATCTGCAAGCCGTCGCGCGGCGCGACTTCCTGCACGATCAGCTTGTCGAATGTTTCGCATTCGAAGTTCATTGCACGGCTCCTTCGCGGCGCAGCCGCTCGATTTCGCTTTGCTCATAGCCGAGATCAGAGAGCACACTCGACGTATGCTCGCCGAGCATCGGACCTTGCCAGTGCACTTCGCCCGGTGTCTCCGACAGCTTTGGCACGATGCCCGGCATCTTCACCGACGCGCCGCCCGGCAAATCGGCCTTCAGCAACATCTCGCGCGCCTGATAATGCGGATCGGCGACGATGTCGGCCACCGAATAAATGCGGCCCGACGGCACTTCGGCGCGTTCGAGCGCGTCCAGCACGTCGTCGATCGATTGATGGGAGGTCCATGCGGTGATCGCGGCATCGAGCATCGCGCTTTGCGCGACGCGGCCGTCGTTGCGTGCGAGCGCGGGATCGTCGGCGAGATCGGCACGGCCGATCACATGCATCAGGCGCTTGAAGATCGGATCGCTATTGCCTGCGATCACGACAAAGCCGCCATCTTCCGTCCGATATGTGTTTGACGGCGCGATGCCCGGCAGCGCGCCGCCGCTGCGCTCGCGCACATGGCCGAGCAGATCGTATTCGGGCACGAGGCTTTCCATCAGGTTGAAGACGCTTTCGACCAGCGACACATCCACGACCTGTCCATCGCCCTGCCCCGTCTTCACGCGCAGCAGCGACATCAGCGCGCCGATCACGCCATGCAGCGACGCGAGCGAATCGCCGAGACTCACGCCGACGCGAGCGGGCGCGCCATCGACTTCGCCCGTCGTATAACGGATGCCACCCATTGCTTCGCCGATCGCGCCGAAGCCCGGACGATCGCGATACGGGCCCGTCTGGCCGTAGCCGGAAATGCGGACCATCGTGAGCTTGGGATTGATTGCGTGCAGCACGTCCCAGCCGAGGCCGAGCTTTTCGAGCGCGCCGGGGCGCAGGTTTTCGATGACGACGTCGGCATCGGCGGCCAGACGTTTGACTACGTCGGCGCCTTCTTGCGACTTGAGATTCACGCAGATCGACTTCTTGTTGCGCGATTGCAGATACCACCAGAGCGAGGTGCCTTCATGCAGCTTGCGCCATTTGCGCAGCGGGTCGCCCGTTTCGGGTGCTTCGATCTTGATGACTTCGGCGCCGAACTCGGCGAGCAGGCGCGCGGCGAACGGCGCCGCGATCAGCGTGCCGATTTCGACGACGCGAATACCCTGTAACGGACCACTCATGATGCTGTCTCCAATCTTGTTTCAGGTTGGAGACAAGGTTAGAAGGGGCGCCGCCAGAGCGTCCAACCGCATTTCGCCAAGGACCGTTCGCGATCCGCGAACGCTCGGCGCTAAGCCTTGCCGGACAAGGCTTCCACGGAACTCAGATGGTCGAACAACAGCCTCGCGACGGGCGACAGACGCGCCGAATCGCGCGTCACGATGATGAGGCTGCGCTCGGACCATTCGTCTTCGAGCGCGACGGACACGAGGCCCAACGGCCGCCCCATGATGCGATACACGTTCACGGGGAGCACGCCGACGCCCATGCCCGCCTGCACCATCCGGCACACGGCATCGAAGCCCGGCACGTGAATGCGCAGCTTCAGCGCCTTGCCCGCCTGGCGCGCGGCCATATGCGTGCGCGCGTTGATCGAACTGGCCGAATGCAGGCCGACGTGATCGCTGTCGAGCGTTTCCTCGAACGCGACGCTCGCGCGGCCGGCCAGCGGATGGTCGTCGCGCATCACGACGCACAGCGTGTCGTGCCGGTAATGCGTCACTTCGAGGCCGCGCGCATCCGCTTCGCCGGAACAGATGCCGAGATCGGCGAGACTGTCGGCCACGGCCTCGACCACGCCGCCGCTTGGCCGCTCTTCGAGATCGATCTTCACGCGGTCGTTGACGGCGAGAAACGCGCGCAAATCCTCGGGCAGGAACTCGACGATCGCAGAGAGGTTCGCCATCATCCGCACGTAGCCACGCACGCCGCTGGCGTGGCCCGCGAGTTCGATACCGATGTTCTCGATACCGCGCATCACGCGGCGCGCGTGATGCAGCAGCGTTTCGCCCGCGGGCGTGAGCGTCATGCCGCGCGCGTTGCGCTGAAACAGCGTCGCCCCGACGGCCTGCTCCAGTTCGAGCAGCCGCTTGCTCGCTGCGGAGACGGCGATAGCCTCGCGTTCCGCGGCGCGCGTCAGCGTGCCTTCCTCATAAACGGCGATGAACAGTTGCAGCGTGGTGAGGTCGAGGCGGCGAAGCAGGTTCTTAAGGACCATGGCGGCAGTCGGATCGTACTGACAGAATATTCGTAATTGTGCGGCAAATGGCGTCCGGGTGCTCCGAAGTGAGCAATGGTTATCAACAAAGGACGTTTGCGCACCCCCTCGTTCAGGGTAGTTATCCTGATTAATTCGCCTGACACACTGTCGTTCGAAAGGCGGGCGTAAGGACGCTGTCGCACGACGGCCGGCCTGCCTGTTCCATAACGGGAGACATGTATGTGTTCAAGCAGGCGAAGCATGATGGGCGCGATGCTATTCCTGGCCGCGAGCGGGGCTGCGGCGGAAACCGGTGTGACGCTGTACGGCGTGGTCGACGTCTTCGGCCAATACCTGAACAACGGCGGCAAGGGGTCGTGGTCGGAGCGCAGCGGTGGCAACAGCGGCTCGTACTTCGGGCTGAAGGGAACCGAGGATCTGGGTGGCGGCATGAAGGCGGTCTTCAACGTCGAAAATGGTTACAACGTCAACAACGGCGCGTTCTTCGGCGATTCGACCGCGATGTTCTATCGCCAGGCGTGGGTGAGTCTCGCGCACGAAAAATACGGCTCAATCACCTTCGGACGCCAGTATCAGCCGACATTCTGGGCGCTCTATCCGAGTGACCCGTTCCGCGCGAACGAAGTGCTGTCGCCGCTGGCTGCCGCCGCAACGACAGTGGACCGCAACACACTCGCCGTGCAAAGCGCGGGCGGCCGTTCGAGCAACGCCGTCATCTACAAGAGCCCGAACGTGGGCGGCGCGCAGTTCTGGGGCATGTATGCGCTCGCAGCCAGCGTCACCCAGCCGCTGCCGCTATCCACGGGCAACATGCTCGATCTGGCCGCAACCTATTCCGGCTACGGCCTCTATGTCGGACTGGCGTATCAGAACCAGCATCCGGGCTCGAAGACGGTGCCGGGTTTGCCGGCCATGCTTCCGTCGCTGTCCACCGAGCATTTCACGAGCGCGCTCAGCTATCGAGTCGGCATCGTCAATCTGCAATTCAACTACGGCTATCACCGGCCCAAAAATGCGGCCGCCGGGTCCCTCGCCGCGCGGCTCAACGCGGCCCATTCGTTCAGCATCTCCGAGCTTGGCGCGACGATCCAGGCCACACCCGCCGATGCTCTCGAAATCGCGGGCTTCCAGCGCGTCGTGCGCGGCGTGCATGACAACACATGGGGCGTGCAGATCGGCGCGGACCACAGTCTCTCCAAACGCACAGCGCTGTATGCACGCGGCGGCTACATGCGCAACAACGGAACGGCCACGATGAGCTGGCCGGGTGTCGCGGTGTCGGGCCCTGGCACTAGCCAGACACTCGCGGTGGCCGGGATGACGCATCGCTTCTGAGCGCGAATCGCGCCGCTCAACCATTCAATCGATAAAAGGACCGCAAATTGAAGATCATTCGAGCCGCTCATATTGTCGCTGGCGCCATGGCCGTCGCGATGTCGTGTCACGTGTGCGCGCAGGCGAGCAGTGCCGCAAGCGCATCCGGAACGGTGGCGAGCCCGGCCACGGTATCGAGCAAGACAGCTGACCGCGCGCTGCGCAAGCGCGTGCTGACAGCGCTTGCGCGCGCAAAGGGTTTGCGTGCGACGGGCATTACCGTGCGCTCGCACAACGGAGCAATCCTGCTGGAAGGCTGGGTACCCGAAGAGGCGCAACTTGAACAGGCAACGCGCGTCGCTCAAGGCGTGCCCGGCGTGGCTTCCGTGCAGAATGCGCTCACCCTTTCGACCTTCTGAGAAGCGCGATCCATCGGAAGATCTCCAGGCGAGACTGCAACCGATCCTGCAAGGGCGGGCAGTCTGACGTCGGGTCATCCAAGGCCGGGTCTCGTGCGACACGGGATCTGGCCTTCTGCTTGCGCCGAATCGGCTGATAAGCATATTTGCTATCCTCTTCCATCGTCATCGACTTGCCTGGGCCGTCCTGACCGGTCAGCGTGCAAGTCGTCTGCTGCCGTTTTCCATTACGCGTTGTCTGCGAGGTCACTGAATGCCGAGCGTTGCCATAGCGATCTTTCCGGGCGTCCAGGCGCTGGATGTCGCCGGTCCTCTCGATGTGTTCGCCGAGGCGAATCTGTTCATCGACGGCAAGGACCGCTATGAAGTGGCGCTGCTCGCCGCCGACAGCGAGCCGCTGCGCGCATCCAACGGCATCCGGCTCGTCGCCGACGAAACCTTCGATCAGCAGCGCAGCACGTTCGATCTCGCGTTGATCGCAGGCGGTCCCGCGTTGCCGGAGAGCACGCCCGACACGCGCCTGACGGCCTGGCTCGCAAACGTCGCGTCGCAATGCGAGCGCTACGGTTCGATCTGCACGGGCGCGTTCGCGTTGGGCCACGCCGGCCTGCTCGACGATCGCAACGTCACGACGCACTGGCAGCACGCGCAGCAGCTTGCGGCGCAGTTTCCGAAAGCGCGCGTCGATTTCGACCGCATCTATCTGCGCGACGAGCGGCTCGTGACGTCGGCGGGCGTGACGGCGGGCATCGACCTCGCGCTGGCGCTCGTGACCGAAGATCACGGCCCGCAGACGGCGTTGAAGGTCGCGAAACGCCTCGTGGTGTTTTCGCAGCGCCAGGGCGGGCAGTCGCAATTCAGCCCGTACCTCACCGCGCCTGCCGACGAAGCATCGCCCGTTGCGAAGATCCAGACCCATGTGATGGCGAACATCCGCGACAACTTCACGGTCAGGCAACTCGCGGATGTGGCGGGCATGAGCGCGCGCAATTTCGCACGCATCTTCGTGCAGGAAACAGGCGTGACGCCGCATGAGTTCGTCGAGCGGGCGCGGATGGATGCGGCGCGCAAGCTGCTCGAAAGCAGCGGCGCGGCGCTCAAGACGATCGCCTACGATTGCGGCTTCGGCACGGCGGACCGCATGCGCATCGTGTTCACCAAGCGCATCGGCGCGACGCCGAAGCAATACCGCGAGCGCTTTCGGCACGAATAGGCGAAGCGGCTGCACACGTCGAATGCGCGTGAGAAAATGATGGGCTGGTCAACGGTCTAATTGAATATCGGGCATATCGACATGAACGCTACTACTTCCGTTCGCGCCATCGTCACGGGTCATACGCGCGGCCTCGGCGAAGCGCTCGCACAACGGCTGCTTGCACAAGGCATCGCCGTGCTCGGCATTTCGCGCTCGCGCAACGAAACGCTCGCGAATCAGGCAGGCTTCGAACAGGTCGCGGTCGATCTGGCGGATGCTGAACACCTGGCGCAATTTCTCGCTGGCGACACGTTGCGCAACTTCCTGAAAGGCGCGCAAACCGCGTTGCTGTTCAACAATGCGGGGATGGTGCAGCCGATCGGTCCCATCGAAGCGCAAGACGTTGCCGCGATTGCGCAAGCCGTGACGCTGAACGTGTCGGCGCCGCTGATGCTGGCGAGCGCGTTCGCCACGGCGAGCCCGGACGCGAGCGACCGGCGCATCGTCCATATTTCCAGCGGCGCGGCGCGCCATCCGTATCCGGGCTGGAGCATCTACTGCGCGACGAAGGCCGCGCTCGATCATCATGCGCGCTCCGTCGCGCTCGACCAGAATCGCGCGTTGCGCATTTGCAGCGTGGCGCCGGGTGTCGTCGATACGAACATGCAGGCGGAGATTCGCTCGACAGGCCTGGAGAAATTCCCGATGCGCGAGAAGTTCGAAGAACTGAAGCGCAGCGGGAAGCTGGCGACGCCGGAAGAGTCGGCGGGCAAGCTGGTTGATTATGTGTTGAGCGACACATTTGGGGCGGTGGCGACGGCGGATGTGAGGGAGTTGCCGCAGGGGTGAAGGTTCTGCCCAAACTTGCGCGCAGAACTATTCGACGAACGGTTCGCCCTCGTTACCCGAAAATCGCCAATCCATTCTTCTGAATGAGCTGGAGCAGCCGCGCGGCAATCCCGCTCGGCTTCTTGTCGCCCTGCTCCCATTGCCGCACCGTCGACACCGTCGTGTTGAGATAGAGCGCGAACACGTTTTGGCTGACGTTCACGCCCTTACGGATGCGCGCGATATCTTTAGCGTTGAACTCCGGCACTTCTTCGATACAGAGCTCGTCGTACTCGCGCATCGTTTTCTTGTCGATGACATTCGCCCGATGCAAGCCGGAAGCAGCGCTATGAATAGCTTCCGACGCATCGCTTCTGAAACGTGTCTTAGCCATTGCAGATCTCCACTAGTTCCTTCGCTTCCAACGTCGCAGCGCAGTCTTACTGGCGAATCAAGCGGTTTCCGTCAGCGCTTGAGTCTTCTTATGGTCAATTCATGAGCCGACAAAATATACCACTTAGTGGTATATTTTTCGCGAGAATGCGTGTCACCGAAACTGAAAAAGCGGCCCGTATGATGAGTCCCGAAAAGCCTCACCTTTGAGTCGAGTTGCGATTCCCACGACGTTCATGCGGAGCCAGTTTCTATCCGGTCATTGCATCAAAACGTACGGAATTTCGGGGAAACCCGGGTTTTTTCATTCAGCGATCGCGTCGGACGAGGCCGAGCGGTGAGTGAAAATCATCTCACTCGCCTCACTCCCGAAAACCCTCACCTCAAAGCAACACGGGCCACGACACGCAATCACCCGCGCATCGTGGCCCGACATCAAACACGTCAGAGAAGCTTAAGCCTCCAACTGCTCCAGCACCTTCCCCTTCGTCTCGATCCCCAGATACTTCACGACGAGCGCCGCGCAAAACGGCACGACAGCCAGCAGATAAAACGCCATATCCAGATTCCCGCCTACCATCGTCTTCGACACCAGTGTCGGCGCAAAGATCGCGGCAAGCTTCAACCACGCGCCGCCGACGCCGCACCCAAACGCGCGAATACTCGTCGGATACAACTCAGGCGTGTACACATAAGCCGTGATGAACCCACACGCCAGCCAGCCGAGCGCGAACGCACAACACGTCGCCACCACATAAACGGAAGCGTCATGGAACACGCCCGCCAACACCAGCGACAACGCGCACAACATGAACGACCAGTTGATGATCGGCTTGCGTCCGACCTTATCGACCAACATCGCGCACAGCAGCGAACCGAGCACACCGAGCACGGAAGCGGCAACAGCCAGATTCAGCGCCAGCTGCAACGGCGCGTGATACACCGTGCGATAAATCGTCGGCAGCCACGTCGACAGACCATACTGGATCACGCCGCACGTCATCCACAGCATCGCGACAGCCGCCGAGCGCTTCCAGTACGCCTTGCCGAACAGGTCGCTCATCTTGCGCTTCGGGTGACGCGCAGCCATCGCTTCAAAACCGGCGGGATCTTCCATCGGCGGCAGCGCGGTTTTGGCAGTACGCTCGAACGCGTGCACGGCATCGGCGGCTTCGTTCATGCGGCCGCGTTCAGCCAGCCAGCGCGGTGATTCGGGTACGAGCTTGCGCAGCACGAAGAACAGAATCAACGGCATGCCGCCGATAAAGTACATCGCCTCCCAGCCAAAACGCGGCACGATCCACGCGCCCAACGCATTCGACGCGAGCAGGCCAACCGGGAACACGATCTCGTACAGCAGCACGAAGCGCCCGCGTCCATGCGCACGGCAGATTTCATTGATGTACGTCGCGGCCACGGGCAACTCGCCGCCCAGCCCGATGCCCTGCACGATGCGCAACACGAAGAACACCGCAAACGTAGGCGCGAAGCCGCACGCAATACTCGTCACGCCGATCAACCCCGAACTCAGCGCGATCGCCTTCACGCGGCCGTGACGCTCCGCATACCACGGAAACAGAAACGCGCCGATCAGCTGACCAACCGAACTCGCGCCGATCATCAGGCCCACGTCCCACGGCGTCAGATGCCATTTGCCGATCAGGATCGGCAGCGTCGCGGCGATCGCGATGACGTCGAAGCCGTCAAAGAACGTCGCGAGGCCGATCAGAATGCGCGCGCGCACCAGCATCGCGTTCGCGGGCAATCGTTCGAGCCGCGCAATGATCGAGCCGCGCGTCGCGGGATGGGAGACACCGGCGCTGCTGTGTGCCTCAAACGTATTGTCGATAGTGCTCATGCGTCGTTTCTCCGCCCCTACTGTGATTAGGCAAGCGCTTTGTCGGCGTCGGCCAGAGCCGCGACGTCGACCGTGCGCCCCTGGGTCATCCATTTGCGCGCGAGCTTCAGGTCGCGCGGCGTGTTGATCGCGATCACGCCGCGCACGCCACCGTCCGCGACATGAAAGAGCGTCGCGCGGCGCGCGCTGACATCGCCGCGCACGACGAGTTCGGCATCGGCGGGAATGTCGCCGAGAATCTGCAGGTTCACGTCGTATTGATCCGACCAGAACCACGGAATCTCCGCATACGGCTCGAACTGGCCGAGTGCGGCCTTCGCGACGACGATCGCCTGGTTCTGCGCGTTTGCCCACGATTCGAGGCGCACGCGCCGCTTCAACCACGCGCTCGGATGATTCGCGACGTCGCCGCAAGCGAAGATGCGCGGATCGTTCGTCATGCCGTGTTCGTCGACGACGATGCCGTCGTTCACGGGCAAGCCCGCCGCTTCGGCAATCGATGTATGCGGCGTGAGGCCGATGCCCGCCACGGCGAAATCGGCATCGATGGTCGAGCCATCTGCGAGCGTCGCGCGCACTTTGCTTGCGTCTTCAGGATGCGTGTCGAGCGACGTCAATGCGGCGGACAAACGCACGTCGACGCCATTCGAACGATGCAGATCGAGCAGGAACTCCGACACGACAGGCGGCACCGAACGCGCGCACAGACGCGGCGCGCCTTCTACCACCGTCGCCCCAACCCCGAGCTTGCGTGCTGTCGCCGCGACTTCGAGACCAATCCATCCGCCGCCGATCACGAGCACGTGCTTGCTTGCGCGCAAACGCTCGCCGAGCGCCGATGCTTCGTCCAAAGTGCGTAGATACGCGATGTGATCCGTCTTCACCAACGACGCCGGCAGCTTGCGCGCCGCCCCGCCCGTTGCGATCACGAGCCGGTCGTACTGCACTTCGCGGCCCGATTGCGTGCGCACGATGCGTTGCGCGCGGTCGATTTGCGTCGCAACGTCCGGTTGCCATGCTTCGACATTGAGCGAAGCGAAATCGTCGGTGGCGAAGAGGCGCACCGTGTCGATATTGGCATCACCCGACAGCACCGCTTTCGACAGCGGCGGCCGCTCATACGGCAGATGAATTTCATCCGCGATCATCACCAGACGGCCTTCGAAGCCCGTCTTGCGCAATGTCTTCACGACCCAACCCGCAGCCTGGCCCCCGCCGATCACGACGATCGTTTGCGGCGCGTCCGCGTTACTCGCAGCGTTTGAAATGGCAGCGTCAGTCATGTTTGCGCTCCGTCATGAACTTGCCTTCCGGCGCCTTCGCGTTCTTCTGACGGCGTGTGTTGCCGTCGATGCCGCCGTCGATCGCCCATTCGGCGAACACAGTCGGACCCGGTTCGAAATCGCGCGGCTGCCATTCGGGCGTGAGTTGATCTTCGTCGGCGTAGTACTCGATCAGGCCGCCCGCCGGATTCTGGAAGTACCAGAAATACGCGGACGAAACGGGGTGACGTCCCGGCCCGAGTTGCGTGTCCCAGCCGCAACGGCTGACGTGCATGCCGCCGCCGAATACTTCGTGAATGTCGCGCACGGTGAACGCGACGTGATTCAGTCCGCGCTTGCCCGTCGGCAGTTGCAGCAGAAAGATGTCGTGATGGCCGCCGTGCGGCGCGCAGCGCATGAATGCGCCACGGCCTGGATAGCGGTCCGACATTTCGAAGCCGAGTCGTTCCTGATAAAACTTCTCCTGCTCCGCGAGGCAGTTCGTGAAGAACACGACGTGGCCCACTTCGACGGGTTCCGCGCGTTCATAGACCGGGCTCGGTGTATCGACGCGCAGCGTTTGACCCCACACGTTCGACGGCGAGCCATGCACGTCGACGGCGCGCTTGCGCGTCACTTCGATGCGGATCGCCATGCCGTTCGGATCGATGCAGCCGACGGCTTCATCGTTCGAGTAGTAGCCCGGCGTGCCCTTCAGGCTCTCGCGGTATGTGTCGAGGTCAGCGGGCGCGGCCACGCCCCACGTCACTTCCCGCAGCGTCGGACCTTCTTCGAATGCGGGCGGCAGCGACGGATCGTTCGCCATCACCGCGAGCACCGTGCAGCCGTTCAACGTTTCGAAGCGCGCGCGCGTTTCGTCGTGCGCGGTTTCCTTCATGCCCCAGTCGGCGAAAAAGCGCCGACAGGTCTCAAGATCCGTCACGCCGTACGTGATCTGTTCAATGCCGAGAATGCTCATGTTGCGTGCCTCTTCAGTTCGCCCACGCCAGCGGCGCGTCGTTCAAGCCCCAGTAAAGGCTCTTTTGCTGCATATATTCACGAATGCCCAGGCGGCCTTTTTCGCGGCCCATGCCGCTTTCTTTCCAGCCTGAGAACGGCGTCGAAATCGAGAACAGCTTGTACGTGTTGATCCATACGGTGCCCGCTTCGAGCGCACGCGCGACGCGCCATGCGCGCTTGTAGTCGCGCGTCCAGATGCCGGCGGCGAGACCGAATACGCTGTCGTTCGCTTCTTTCAGCAGCGATGCTTCGTCGTCGAAAGGCATCGCGACGAGGACCGGTCCGAAGATTTCTTCCTGGCAAATGCGTGCGTTGTTCGACAGGCCTTCGAGAATCGTCGGTTGATAGAAGAAGCCCTGCTCACGGTTGTTGCCTACAGGCCGCTCGCCGCCGCACAGCAAACGCCCGCCTTCTTCGAGGCCGAGCGCCACATAACGCTCAACCGACTCGCGATGCTTCGCGGAAATCAGCGGACCCATCTGCGTGTTCTCGCTCGCGGGATCGCCGACGCGCAATTCACGCGCTTTCGCGGTCAGCCGCTTCATGAACTCGGGATAGATCGAGCGCTGCACGAACAGGCGCGAGCCCGCAATGCACGCTTCGCCCGACGAACTGAAAATGCCGTACAGCACACCGTTCACCGCATGATCAAGGTCGGCGTCTTCGAAGACCATCGTCGGCGACTTGCCGCCGAGTTCCAGCGACACGGGCATCAGCTTGTCCGCTGCGATGCGCGCGATGCCGCGTCCCACTTCCGTGCCGCCCGTAAACGACACTTTCTTCACGAGCGGATGGCGCACCAGCACATCACCGATCACCGAGCCCTTGCCGGGCAGCACGCTCAGCACACCCTTCGGCACGCCCGCTTCCTCGCAGATACGTGCAAGTGCGAGCGACACCAGCGGCGTTATTTCAGCGGGCTTCAACACGACGGCGTTGCCTGCCGCAAGCGCGGGCGCGAGCTTTTGCGCATCGGAAGCGATGGGCGAATTCCACGGCGTAATCGCCGCGATCACGCCGATCGGCTCATGCACGCTCATCGTCAGATAGTCGCCGCGCGAGGGCGTCACTTCTTCGTCGAGTGTTTCGAGGCACGCCGCGAAATAGCGAAATGTGTTCGCCGCGCTCGCGACCAGCACGCGCGTCTCGCCAATCGGCTTGCCGTTGTCGCGGCGTTGCAGTTGCGCGAGCGCTTCGTGCTTCGCCATGATCAGATCGGCGATGCGATACAGGATCAGCGCGCGCTGATGCGGCTTCAGACCGGACCAGTTCGGCTTGCGCCACGCGATGTCAGCGGCTTCGACGGCTTCGCGCGTGTCGTCGGCATCGGCCGTCGTGATTTCGGTGTTCACCGAGCCGTCGGCGGGATAGATGCTCGCGTACAGTGCGCCGCGGCCGCGTTTCCACTCGCCGCCGACGAAGATATCGCCGGAGGGCACGAGGCTCGAAATGATGTCGGTGTGGGGCATGTCGTACTTCCTTTGACTATCAGATCTTCAGATCACGCAGCGGGCCGCGCGATTGCGCAGCGCGCGGATCGCGCTGAACGCGGTCAGTGCAGAGGTCTTCGGATTGTCGGGCAGCGGCTTGCCGCTCATTTCGAGCGACATCTCGCCGAACGCGCCGCGCGCGACGATGCGATGCACGTTGCGCGTCACAGCGGGATCGGCGATCAGACGCACCATCGTCTGATCGAGACCGAGACCCGCGAGCGCGACGGTCGCCGCGACATTCGCGTTCTTCGGATACAGCCGCGCCGCTTCGCGTGCGCTGCCTTCGAAGATCACGCGCGCTTCAGTCAGCGTCTGCAGATCGCAGAGTTGTTCGGCGGGCGTGCCGAGCCAGCCCGTCGGCGGCTTGCGGCCGATGTATTGCACTTCGTCGAGGCCACCGAGCTTCGCGGCGGCGAGCGCATCGATACCGCCGATTGCACCCGACAAAAGCGTCACGGTTGCGTGGCCTTCATCGGCGGCGGCGTTCAGGGCTTCGAGCAGGCTCAGATCCGACAGCGCGCCGATCGACGCGACCGCGCAATCCGTGCCCGCCTTCAGCAGCGGCACGACGTGGCTCACCAGCGCGCCGTGTCCCGCGCATTCGAGCGCGAACTGCGGACGCGACTTCAACGCGTCGACGGACCACACGACATCCACATCCGGCCCGACCTGCTCGCGCACGGCGTTGGCCTGATGCTCGGGCACGATCACATGCGACACATGCACTTGCGGATCGGCGGCAACGGCGTGATATACGGTCTGACCGATCGCGCCGAAACCGATCATCGCGATGTCGAGGGGCGCGTGATGATTGATGCCCGCAATGTTAGGCATGTTCAGGCTCCTGTTTGCGCACGGGCGGGCCGGCGAAGGCCGTAGCGAATGAACCGACCGACAGCATGTCCACCTCGACAAGCACCGGCCCGTTCTTCGCGATGCCTTCGCGGATCACGTCGTCGGCCTGGTCCAGCGACGAAATGCGGTAGTGCGTGAGGCCGAAGCTCGCGCAGAACTGCGCGAAATCGGGTTGATGCAGTTGCACGTAGCAGCGGCGGCCGCCGTAGTGCGCGTCCTGAATGTTGCGGATCACGCCGTAGCATTGATCGTTCATCAGCACGATCATCACGTTCGCGTTTTCCTGCACGGCCGTCACCAGTTCGCCGACGTTGACCATCAGGCCGCCGTCGCCGACGAGGCACACGGTCTTCGCCGCCGCATCCGCGAGCGCCGCGCCGATCGCCATCTGGATACCCTGGCCGATGCCGCCACCCAGCGCATGCACGCCCGCGCGCGGCTGGAAGATCTTCAGCATGCGGTTGCCCCACGTGCTGTTCGAGATCGTCACGTCGCGCACCCAGTTGTAGTCGCGGCCGACGGCATGTTGCAGCGCGTCGACAAGGCGCTTGTACGGTCCGAGGCCCTTGCCCGTTTCAGCGACGGCCACTTCGCGCGTGGCTGCGAGATCACCTGCAAACGCAGGGTCGATCTTCATGCGGCCTTCGAGCAGCGTCGCGAGTTGATCGAGCACGGCGACTGCGTCGCCATGAACAAACAGCTCGTTGCGATAGCCACGGTTGTCGGCAAGCGCATCGGCATCGACGCGGAACAGCGGCTGCGGCAGCGCGAGCTTGTACTTGAGCGTCTCGTTGCCGCGCAGACGCGAGCCGACCACGAGCAGCGCATCGCAGGTCTTGTAGAACTTCTCGACGGTCGGCTGCACGTTGAATGCGCCGAGCGTCGCCGGATGATCTTCGGGCAGCACGCCGCGGCCCTGCACGCTGGTCACGACGCCGAAGCCGAGCTTCACGAGGCGCTCGACCTGCGCACGCGCATGCCGCGTACCGCCGCCGAGCCACAGCAACGGACGCTTTGCTTTCGCGAGTTCGTCGGCGAGCTGCTCGACGCGCTTCGTGTCGTGCGTCAGCGTGCTGACGTGCGGGGCGGCCATGTCGACGGGCCATTCGATTTCGGCGGCCTGGATGTCGATAGGAATCTCGACACTGACAGGGCCGCTCGGCGCGGTTTGCGCGACGCGCACGGCTTCGCGGATCGTTGCCAGGGCGGTCTCGACGGAACGCACGCGGTACGCGGCCTTCGAAATCGACGAGAGCATCGCCAGTTGATCGGGCGCTTCGTGGATATACGCGAGATCCTGATCGAGATACGTCGATTCAATCTGGCCGGTGATATGCACGAGCGCCGTGCCTGCCGTCAGCGCTTCGACCATCGCGCCCGCTGCGTTGCCCGCGGCCGTGCCCGTGCTAGTGAACGCGACGCCGAGGCCGCCCGACACGCGCGCGAGACCATCGGCCATGTTCAGTGCGCCCGCTTCGCCGCGCGCGCCGACATAGCGGATGTTGCCGCGCGTATTGATCGCGTCGAGGATCGGCATGTTGTGAATCGAGATCACGCCGAATGCAGTTTTGACGCCGCATTGCTCGAGAAAAGCGGCGATCAGCTCGCCGACGGTGGTTTTGTTAGACATGACGTGCAACGCCTCCGGAGACATCGATATGGCTTCCCGTCGTGTACGACGACAGGGGTGTAGCGAGATAAAAGAGCGCTTGTGCGGCCTCTTCAGGACGGCCGAAGCGGCCGAGCGGAATGTTCTTCATGCGCGCGAGTTCGCTGGTCCAGTCTTCCCAGCTTTGACCCGGCTGCGCCTGCGTCTGGTAGCGGCGACGCCATTGGCCCGACTCGACGATGCCGATCAGAATCGAGTTCACGCGAATGCGCTGCGGCGCAAGCTCGACGGCCAGCGACTTGATCAGGTTCTGCACGCCCGCGCGCGCCGACGAGGTCGCGACCATATGCGGCTCGGGCTGCAATGCGAGCAGCGAATTCACGCAGACGATCGAGCCGTTGCCTTGCTGCGCGGCTTGCGTGAGCATCGGCAGAAATGCGCGGGTCGGTCGGATGACGCTGAAGTACTTGAGGTCCAGTTCTTCGCGCCATGCTTCGTCGCTGGTATCGGCGAAGGTCGATACGCGGCCCTGGCCTGCGTTGTTGACGAGCATGTCGGTGCGGCCGAAGCGTTGCTGTACATCGGTTGCGAACTTCGTGACTTCGTTCGCGTCGAGCACGTTGCAGCGCGCGGCGAGCAATTGCGCTTGCGGAAACTGAACGCGCAGCGAAGCTTCAGCGCTCGCGAGCCGATCGGCGTCGCGACCGCAGATCGCCACGGATGCTCCCGCGCGCAGAAAGAGTTCGGCCGTTGCGAGGCCGATGCCGGACGAGCCGCCCGTCACCACTGCAACCTGTCCTGTGAGATCGATTTGAATCATCAGAGCCCCAATGCCTTCATGTACCTGCTTTCCGCCGACGGCCGATAGTTCAGCCGCAGCGACAGTTGCTCCGCCGCGCTGCGCACCTTGTCGATCAGGCCGCCATCCAGCAGCGCCGCGTCGATCTGCGGACGCGGGATCGTCGTCGTGATGACGGCGGCGATGCGGCCCGTGTCGTTGCGCACGGATGCACTGATCACGGAAATGCCGTTTTCAAAGGACGATTCGCTGATTGCGAAACCGCGCACCGCGTCGTCCTTCACGCGCTCGTACAGTTCGTCGACGGTAGCGGGCGTGTGTTTCGTGAAGCGTTCAAGTGTCTTCTCCGGATACAGCGCGCGCAGTTCGTCGAGCGAGAGATCACCCATCAGTACATGACCGTGCGTGGTCGCATGCGCGGGCAGCCGCGTGCCGACGTTCACCTTCACCGAGCTGAACACGGGCGCGTGGCTCTGCGCCTTCGCGACGAACACCACATCGCGGCCGTCGCGGATCACGATGTGTGTGGTCAGGCCCGTTGCGTCGCGCAAACCTTCGATCAGCGGCAAGCCGAGATCGGTGAGTTCGAGCGAGCTGAGATATTCGAAGCCGAGGCGCAGCACCGCGACGCCCAGGCGATAGTTGCGGTCGCGATCCGCGCGCTCCAGAAAGCCGAGCGATTCGAGCGTCTGCAGCAGACGGAACACCGTCGTGCGTGGAATGCCGAGGCGCTTCGACAACTCGGGCGCGCCGAGCACCGGCTCGCGCGGCGAAAACTCCGTGAGAATGCGCAGGCCGCGTTCGAGTCCGGGCACGCGATAGTTCGCATCGTTGCGGTCGTCTTCTGCTTCAGGCGCACTGCCCGTCAATTCGGGGGTCATGCTTTGCTCCATTGGCCGTCGCTCGCGCGGCAGAATGCGTCGATGAGCGCGGTGTATTCAGTGCCCGCTTCGATATAGCCCGCGTGACCCGCGCGCGGGATGATCTGCAGGCGCGTGCGCGCCGCCTGCGCAATCCGCTCGCATGACGACGGCGGCGTGATCGAGTCTTCCGCGCCGACCGCGACAGCGATACGGCCGTTGAACTTCGCGAGATCGCTGGCGAGGTCCGTGTTGGCGAGCAGATGCGTCGCCTGCGCGTAACCGTTCGGCACGATGCGCGACATGTTCCAGCGAACCCACTCGCGCGATGCGTCGTCGGCGTGCGGCGAGAGCATGTTGGCGCTGCGTTTTTCCGCGAGTACCTGCGGGCCGAGTTCGGCGAGCATCGCGAGACGGCCGTCGCGCTTCGACGCGCGCACTTCTTCGGATGCCGCGCCGTAGCCCGCTGCGGGCGAAATCAGCAACAGCCCCGCGACGCGTTCCGCGTGCGACGCTGCGAACGAGCCCGCGATGATCGCGCCGAGCGAATGCCCGACCAGTACGCAACGCTCTACGTCGAGCGCGTCGAGCCATGCGTTGAGCGCGCCAGCATATTCATGTGCTTCCGGCGAAGCCGACGCAACGGGTGTCGATTCGCCGTAGCCCGGCGCGTCCCACGCGAACACGCGGCGCGTCGTGCCGAGCGCTTCGAACTGTTGCACCCACGAAGCCGCGCCCGAGCCAATGCCGTGCAACAGCACGAGCGGCAACGCATCGGCGTGTGCGGCACCCGCTTCGCGATAACCGATCGTACGTTGCGGCGCAATCGCGATCCGCTGTGCCGGGAAGTGCGAGAGGCGCGTTTCCAGTGTGGCGTTTCGATCGACAGTAACGGGCAAGGCTGCGGACATGGGCTTCGGTTCGTGAGCGGTGGACTTACTTCGCGAGATCGCGCTTGATCTTCGCGAGCGGCGAATCGGGCGGATACGTCGGCGTGATCGGCTTCGACGAACCGAGCATCACGCACATCAGCGCGTCTTCTTCGCCGATGTTGATTTCCGTGCGATACACGCCGGGCGGAACCGAGATCAGATCGCGTTCGCCGAGCACGGCTTCCCACGTTTCGCCGTCGCGCTCGCAGATCACTTTCATCTTGCCGCGCAGCACGAAGAAAATTTCTTCGACGTCGGTATGAATGTGGCTCGGCCCGATGTTGCCGGCGGGAATTACCATCGTCGAGAACGTGAAGTTGCCGGCGGGCACCGTGTTCATGTCTTTGGCGACACCCGTGCCGCCCGTGCCGACATAGCGCATTTGCGCGCGACGGTATTTCGGGTCGTAGTCGGCCTGGAACTTCAGCGCGTCCCAGTCGTAGCGGCGCGTTTCGAACCGCGCGACGCGCGTGTCCATCCATTGTTCGAAACTTGCGTCGGTGGGTTGATCCCACGATTTGCGTTCGAGATCGGCGTCGGCCATTGTTTTCTCCATGTGGTTTGCTGGTTCGAGCAAGGTCAATTCATCACGAAGCCGCCGTTCACGGGCAGCAACTGGCCAGTCACGAAGCGGGCGGCATCCGTCAGCAGGAAAAGCACGGGACCCGTCACGTCGTCGGGCACTTGCGCGCGGTTCAACGCGCGGCCTTTCAGGTAGTACTCGTGGCGTTCGGCTGGCACGTACGCGGTCGCTTCGACTTCCGTGAGGCCGGGCGCAATCGCATTCACCGTGATGCCGTGCGCGCCGAACTCGCGCGCGAGCGAACGCGTCATCGCAATGACCGCGCCTTTGCTCGCGACGTACGCGAGCAGCTTCGGCGCGCCCCACATCGCCGTGTCCGAAGCGATATTCACGATCGCGCCGCGCTTCGAGTCGCGCAGATGCGGCAGCGCTGCCGTACACATCAGCCACGTACCGCGCACGTTGACGTTCATCACGGCGTCCCACGTTTGCGTGGTCAACTCTTCTGCGAAGCGTCCGCCCGAGTTGGTGATGGCGGCGTTGTTGATCAGCGCGTCGATGCCGCCCATCTTCTGTGCGGCCTGCGCGACGAACGCATCGATGCTGTCGGGACTTGCGAGATCGAGCGGAATGAAATGCGCGTTCGCGCCGAGCTTCTCCGCGAGCGCGCGACCTTCCGCTTCGAGCACATCGCCGAACACGACATGCGCGTCTGCTTTGGCAAGCGCTTCGATGAACGCTGCGCCAAGCCCACGCGCGCCGCCTGTCACGACGACACGCCGTCCGCTCAGGCTGGAGACCGTGACATCACGCATGAGCGTGTCCCGTCGATGCTTGCGCGCCCGCTTCCGCGTGCTTCGCGTTGAGCGCTTCGAGATCCGCGAAATGCTGTTGCGCGCGTTGACGCAGCATGCGGCGCACGCGCGTCATGCCGACATCGTGCTGATAAAGGAATTCGTGAGCGCGCGCGTTCGGTGCGAGGCTTTCGAGCACATAGCGGTCTTGTTCGAGCACCGCCCAGTGCAGCCCTTCGAGACGATTGCGATACAGGAAGCGCCATGCGTCGCGCTGCCAGCCGCTCACCTTGCGTGTGCGCCAGAAGTAGACCTGGCAGTTGTCGTTATCGACGGGCACCGCAAAGCCGACGATGCCGAAGCTGCCGCCAGGGCCGAACTTCTTCTTGTACGGAATCGCGAGACGCATCCACAAGCAACCCGTTTCGCCGAGTTCGACCCAGTCGAAATTCACGTCGCGCTGGCCGACCTTCTCGAACATGAGGCCAGTCTCGGTTTTACGCACACGCATGTCGGCCTGCTTGTCGCCTTCGGCCATCGAATGTGACGTCGCGTGCAGATACGCGCCGTGCATCGGGTCCATCACGTTGTCGATCGCGTATTGATAGTTGCACTTCCAGTTCGATACGCACAGGAATTGCGAGTACTCCGCGCCGACCAGCTCTTCGGGCAGTGCGAGCGACGTCGGCTCCTTGTGCGCGTCGTCGCCGAACCACAGGAAGATTGCGCCCGCATGTTCCTCGACGGGATACGACTTCACGCACTTCTGTCCTTCGAGCGGACAGGCCGACACGGCAGGCACGGCCTGCACGGTGCCCGAGCCGTCGACTTCGATGCCGTGATACCAGCACGCGACGCGATTGCCGAGATTCCAGCCGAGCGACAGACGCGCGCCGCGATGCGGGCAACGGTCTTCGAGCGCGTGGACATTGCCGTCCTGATCGCGCCACAGCACGATCTGCTCGCTGAGTCGCGTGAGGCCGATGGGCGCATTGCCTACCTGCCAGCTCGGCGCGACGGGATACCAGTAGTTCTTGATGCCGCGGTCGAGATAAGCCTGAATCGGATCGGCTGCGGGGTTCGTTGTATTGAGGGACGTCATGGGGAAACTCCGTGTTCGCTTGGGTCGTGCGCTGGGTCGTCGAATCGCGCGGCGTTACTCGGCGAGCAGCCGCAGTTCCGCGGTGAGACGCTCTTCGCTCCACTGCGCGCCTTCCGGCGTGCGGAATCCGACGCCGTTCAGGCCCGCCACCACTTCATGCAGCTCGACCGCACCTGCTTCGAACACCTGTTCCAGCGCGTTGCCGAAGTCGTTTTCGTATTGCGTCGGCTCCGCCTTGCGCGTCTGCCAGATCATGTTGTCGGTTTCGCCCGGCTTTTCGATCACGCCCTTGCCGGCGACGTTGTTCGGCTGCGGCGCGAGCCACGGCTTCAGGAAAGGATTGAAGTTCACGACGGCTTCTTTCATGTCATTCCACCTTGATCTGGATTTCTTCACCCGCGAGGCGCACCGCGTACACCTTCAGGTCGCGGCCACCCGGCTCTTTCAGACACTTGCCCGTCGGGATGTGAAAAACGGCTTCGTGCAGCGGACATTCGACCGTGTCGCCGTCGACGAAGCCTTGTGTCAGCAGCGCATACGCATGCGGGCAGACGTTCTCGAGCGCGTAGACCTCATCGCCCACCTTGTAGATGCCGATTTCCTTGCCGTCGCCGAGCTTGAACTCGACGGGCGCGTCTTCGGATAACGCGCCGGCGTGTCCGGCGCAAAGCCACTGTTCACTCATTTCTCACCTTCTCCGACCAACCGGTTCCGACCGTTTTATGTTCCACCTAAGGAACATCAGTTTATGTATGGTCATTATAGAAACATGTTTGGACGAACAAAATAAAAATTCTGCGCTTCCAGGGAAAACACCAACAGCGGCTTTTTTGCAACGTAAGAAGCCCGTAAACCGGGCCAAATCAAGGGGTTGCTGCGCATAAAGAGCGCGCGCGTACGGCGCCGAGGTGATCGGATGAATGAGGGTTTTCACCATCGCAAAAACTTTTTTGATCGCTCAATTGACTCTCTATACTTTCCATAGGCGATACATATGCCCATAGGTGGAACATAGAGCGGATAGCCAACGTAGCAGGCGACCAGAAGGCCATCCAGAGAGATGACAGGCAAAGGAAGAGAAACCGGCGCGTCCGGCTCTCGACTACACGATCAGGAGTACCAAGGGTGAAACGCATCATCGCTGCCGGCGCGGCAGGACTTGTGGTGACATCGACGGCTTGGGCGCAAAGCAGCGTCACGCTGTACGGCAGCCTCGATGCCGGCATTGCTTACGTGAGCAACGTCGGCGGGCATACGAAGTGGATGGAGGAACAGGGCAACATGCAGCCGGACCGCTGGGGCCTGCGCGGTGTCGAAGATCTGGGCGGCGGTCTGCACACGATCTTCCAGCTGGAAAACGGCTTCTATACGAACACCGGCAACTTCGCGAAAGCGGGCACGCTGTTCAACCGGCAGGCGTACGTGGGCATCAGTTCCGACCAGTTCGGGCAGATCACGCTCGGCCATCAGACGCCGTTCAACTTCGACATGCTCGGCCCGCTCAGCACCGGTTACCTCGCGGCGAGCTGGTTTGCGTTCCACCCCGGCAACATCGACGAACTGGCCGACACGGGTGTCGTACCGTTCGACAACTCGGTGAAATTCAAGTCGGCCAGCTACGCGGGCTTTACGGTCGGCGCGATGATGGGCCTCGGCAATACGACGAACTTCTCGACGGGCAAGACGCTGAGTTTCGGCGTGAACTACGCGAATGGCCCGTTCAAGGCGGCGGCCGTCTACTCGAACGAGCACAACCGTACGCCTTCGATCATCACGACGGGCATCAACACGTTCCAGGGCGTGCCGGCCGCAACCTACTCCGCCGAGAAGGTCGAGAACATGGGCGCGGGCCTGTCGTACCAGCTCGGCAAGCTGCTCGTGCATGCCTTGTACACGCGCGTGAAGTTGCAGTCGAACGGATTCTCGGACACGTATCAGAGCTGGGACGCGGGCGCGAACTATCAGTTCACGCCGGCCAACACGCTCGCGGGCGGGGCCGCGACGACGACGCTGTCGGGCCGCCGCTGGACGCAGTTCGAAATCGGCGATATCTATGCGCTGTCCAAGCGCACGCAGGTCTATGTGAACGTGCTCTACGAGCATGCAAACGACAATGCGAACGCTGCGTTCTTCACGGCGGGTGTGTCGGGCGGCCGCAATCAGGCGATCGTGCTGACGGGCATTCATCACTCGTTCTGAGCGATGGTTTGAGGCCTTTTTTAAGGCTCGAAATGAAACAGGCGGCCCATCGAGGCCGCCTGTTTCCGTTTTTTGCCGCGCTATTGCGACGCGAGAGCGAGGCCGCTTCTAGCGACGTGTTTGCGCGAGCGTCGGATCGTCGGCGGACGGACGATAGTTCAGACGCGCCGACAGATCGAGCGCCGCGCCGCACACCTTCGCGACGAGCGGCGCGCGATCATCGTCACCGATGTCGGAACGCGGCACTGTCGTCGTCATCGCCGCGACGATCTTGCCTGTCTGATCGCGCACGGGCGCGCTGACCACGGATATGCCGCGCTCGAACGATGCCTCGCTGATCGCATAGCCCTGCGCGGCCGTTTCGCGGATTCGTTCGTACAGTTCGTCGACGGTGGCGGGTGTGCGGTCGGTGAAGCGTTCGAGCTGCTGCTCGGGATAAAGCTGGCGCAACTGCATCAACGAGAGATCGCCCATCAGCACCTGGCCGTGGACAGTCGCGTGCGCGGGGAGCCGCGTGCCGACATGCACCTTCACCGAACTGAACATCGGATCATGCGTCTGCGCCTTCGCGACGAACACGACGTCGCGCTCGTCGCGTATCAGCAGATGCGTGCTCAAACCCGTTTGATCGCGCAGCCGTTCGAGGATCGGCGTACCGAAGTCGGTCAATTCCAGCGAACTCAGATACTCGAAGCCAAGGCGCAGCACCGCGACGCCGAGACGAAAATGCCGGTCGCCATTCGCGCGTTCGAGAAAACCGAGTGCTTCGAGCGTTTGCAGCAAACGGAATGTGGTTGTGCGCGGAATGCCGATGCGCTTGGACAGCTCGGGCGCGCCGAGCACGGGTTCGCGTGCCGAGAACTCGGCAAGAATGCGCAAGCCGCGTTCGAGGCCGGGGACGAGATACGTCGAGCCGCCGCCGGCTTCCTCTTCGGCGGATTCCGCGATTTCCGTGCTGCGCGCGGTGTCCTCGTCGGCCGATGCGCGCGCCGCCTGCGGTCCCGCAGGCCGGTGTCCCACTCCTGTCGTGTTTTCTCTTGCCATGTCCGGCTGTGTCGTTGAACCGTGGAAGATAGAGATGATAGCGCGAAGGGGTGGGTGGGGCGGCGAGAGTCAATACTGGTCGATATCCCGGTTCAACATCTTCAGCCGGGTACGTCCGTCCGGCGTGAAGTGTGTGCCGAATCGCACGAGCCCTTGCTTGTGAAGATGGCACGACATCGTGAAACTCAGCAGCATGCCAGCCTCCGTCTCTTCGATCGTGATATCGATGCGTGCCAGACGCGGTTCATATTTGAGCAGCGTCACCTCGATCTCGCGGCGGAGTTTGTGCGCCGACGCCGGCAAATGCCGGTAAATCTCCGACAGATCCGCGAGGCCATAGTCCGGCAGATGCACGAGTCCGTCGCGGCGACTATTCAGAATGCGATGTATGTTGTCCTGCACGGACAGAAACGTCTGTGTCTGGGCGTCGAACTCGTCGATGGCCGCGCCGTTCGCAAAGTGCCCGGTCACCATTTCGAACAGCCCGGGACCGCCTCCGCCGCCTCCATTCACGCGGCGGCCTCATCGAGAAGCAACGCTTCTTCGAAATCCACCATCACGCCTTCCGTCTCGCTCACCGACAACCGTATCGTGGCCGGCAACTTGCCTTTCGCCGAGCGCACCAGCAACTCACGCGACAGCACGGGCAGAATCTGTTGATCGAGCAAGCTGTCGATATTCCGTGCGCCCGAGTCCGGCGTCTGACAGGCAAGGACAATTTCATCGATCAGCGTGTCGTCGCAGATCAGCGCGACTTCGAAACGCTTCGCGATCCGGTGCGCGACCTTATCGAGCTTCATGCGCACGATAGTCCCAAGCGCCGCAGTCGAAAGCGGCCGATAGATCACCGACTGAAACCGTGCGAGCAAGGCCGGTTGAAAGTGCTCGACCAGCACGGGACGAACACGCTCCATCAACAGCGCGTCGCTGAGAAGTACACGGTCAGGAGCAGTGTCCGGTGCAGCTTGGCTCGTGCCTTCATTTGCAGTGTCGATCGCGGTCACGATTTGCTCGCTGGCCAGATTCGACGTCATCAGAATCACCGTGTTGCGAAAGTCGATGATGCGGCCTTCGCCGTCGCGCATGAAGCCACGGTCGAACACCTGATAAAACAGATTCAACACATCCCGATGCGCCTTCTCGACCTCATCCAGCAAGATCACGCTGTACGGTCGCTGACGCACTGCCTCTGTCAGCACCCCGCCCTGTCCGTAGCCGACATAGCCAGGCGGCGAGCCTTTGAGTTGCGATACGGTATGCGCTTCCTGATATCCGCCGACGGGCGACCGCTTCCAGTGGCGCGTGCTGTCGCATCTCGCACCGAACTACCTGTCGCTGCTTAACGCTGAAATCCTGCGCGGCAGTCTCGCGCTCTACGACTGGACGGACGGGGAGTTGAACCGTCGGCGCATCGACGCCATCACCGATGTCCAGCATCGGCTCTTGCAGAAACTGGTGCGGGGCGGTGTGCAACGCGGCGTCGAGATAATCGTAACGATCGACAGCGGCCGCTTTGCGGGCGACGGCGATCTCGCACTGTTCGGCGGCATGTTGAACCGGTTCCTCGGGCTGTACGCGTCGCTCAACCTCTATACGAAGCTCGTGATCGTCTCGCAGCCGACCGGGCGGCGCATCGAATGGCCCGACACCAAGGGTGAAGGAGCACCGTTTTGAACGACCCGCATTCCGCGCTTTTGCGATCCGCCCATCACGACGGGATCGACGCCATCGAGGCCGACCGCCCGCTGCTGCCCGCGCTGCTCGACCATGCGATGCAGATGAACTTCTTCCGCTTCTGCCAGCTCATCGAACTGGCCGCTCCGGATCGCCCGCCCATCGGGACAACGGATTCGCCAACGGACGAACCTGTCCGCTTTCGTTCGCGCGCACGTCTGGGGTTTCCGCGTCGTGAGATCGATGCGATCGAAAGCGATCCCGACGATCCGCTGAAACCACCTGCCGTCGTGACGACCTTTCTTGGGCTCTATGGTGTCGATGCGCGCATGCCATCGTACTTCGCCGACGAGGTCGCGCAGAACCGGGAAGGCGCCGAACCGCTCGCCGCGTTTCTCGATCTCTTCCATCACCGTATCGTCACGCAGTATTACCGCGTATGGCGCAAGTATCGCTATCCGGCCGGCTTCAGAAAGGACGGCACCGACGAGGTTTCGCGCTACCTGCTCAGCTATGCCGGACTCGGCATCGGCACGCCTGATGTAGCGCGCGATGTCGGCACGCGCAAGCTGCTGTCGATGCTCGGTCTCGCAGGTCAGAAGACGCGCACGGCCGAAGGGCTCGCAGGCGTGCTTCGGCACGCGGTACCCGATACGGATGTCGACGTCGAAGAATTTCATTCCGTCTGGGTCAACGCGAACGGCGATCAACGGGCGGCGCTCGGCGAGTCCTGTCTGCTCGGCCGCGGCTTCTACGACAGAAGCAACAGCGTGCGTATCGTGCTCACGCCGAACACGCGCGAATCCGTGCTTGCGCTGCTCCCTGGTCACACCGCGCATCGCGAGGTGATGATGCTGCTGCGCTTTTACCTTGGCTACGAAGCGCAAGCCAACCTGGAAATGCAGGTCGCTCCCGATCTGATGCCGCAACAGAAGCTCAGCGCGGATGAAGTGCGGCTCGGGTTCACGACACGGCTGGCCGGCGCGGGCATGTCAAGCCGCAACGGCTGGCGAACGCGCGTGCAACTGGGCGTATGGACGGGCAGCAGCGGCGATCGCACGCCGATGCATTGATCGACAGAACACATCAAACGAAGTCGAAACCATGAACTGGAAAATAAACGCGCCCTGCATGAGCGCATTGCTGTTGACTGCGTTGACGCTGGCAGGATGCGGACTCACTCAGGCGGTGTCCGATAACACGGTGGATGCCGCGAAATGGGTTTTCACGACTCAGGTCAAGACCATGAGCGTCGATCTCGTCAGCCGCGCTTCACTGAACGAGAATGCCGCCGGGCAATCGCTGTCGACGGTCGTGCGGCTGTACCAGTTGAAGGATGCGCAGAACTTCCAGCAACTCGAGTACGCGCAATTGCAGACCAACGATCTGGACGCGCTGAAGGCCGATCTGCTGGCAACCCGAGACGTCGTGCTGCGCCCCAACGCCAGCGCGAGCATCAACGAGCCGATGAAAGACGATGCGCAGTACGTAGGTGTCGTCGCGTTCTTTCGCAATCCCGACCGCGATTCGACGTGGAAGCTGCTGGTCCCGAAGAAGCAGTGGAAGAAAACCGATCCCGTGAAGATCGTCGTGCGCGGCAATGTGATGGAACTCGTGGATGCGAAGCCAGAGCCCGTCAAGCGCGATGCGCCGCAGCAGAGCGCGCCCAATGCGGCCAGTGCTCCCGCTACGGGGACGCCAAAAGCAAAGGCCGCTGCGTCGATCACGACGGGGTCAATCACGGTGGTTCAGCCGGTCGAAGGCTAACCGCGCTTTGCCCGTCGACGCGCGCGCGCACCGACGGTCGATCTGCCTTCAACGCGGCATCGCCTATCGGCGATGCCGCTTCGCAAGCTGTCGTTGAGCAGCACGTTTTTCGTCCCATTGCAGCACACACGGTGCTGCGCCATCCCCAAATCTGATGTGAACGATCGACGGTGCTGCAAAAGCACTCGGTACCTCTCCCTCCGTACAAACCCCCATCTGAAAGAAAATTTATTTTCACAACATGATTTTCATGTAAATTCACTTTCATTCCAGTTCAGCCTCACAGATCCACTCCGACACCCATGGCCCGCCAACGTCAGAACCCACCCACCGCCGCCGAGCCCGCCATCGCTGCCCGCATCACGGCCGCGATGCCGATCCTCACGCCTGTCCACCGGCGCATGGGAGAGTTCGTGCTGGCCAACCAGTTTCGCGCCGCGACCATGCGTATCGACGAACTGGCCACAGCCGTCGGCGCGTCCATCGCGACGGCGAACCGCTTCGCGCGCGCACTCGGCTTCGACGGCTATCCGGCGTTTCGCGAGGCGCTCGTGCGCGGCTTCGAAGCGACGCTCGCCCCTGTCGAGCGCCTCCGCACCGCGCAGGAATCGCAGACGAATGGCGACGAACTGTTCAGCGCGTCGCTCGAACAAGCCGCCACCAATCTCGGCACGACGCGCAGCACGATCGACGGCACAGCCGCCGAAGCCGCCGTCGATGCGATAATCGCCGCACGGCGCGTGTTTATCCTCGGCTCCGGCGCGAGCGCATTTCTCGCGAGCCTGATGGAGCACAACCTGCTGCCGTATCACGACAACGTGCAGTCGCTCGCCTTGATCGGCGGACCGACACACGCGGCGCGCCGCCTCTTCAATGCAGGCAAGGGCGATCTGGTGATCGCCATCGCGTTTCCGCGCTATGTCGACGACACGATCGAGCTCGCACGCCGCGCCGCCAGCCTCGGCGCAGACGTGCTCGCTCTGACGGACGGCCCGACGTCGCCGCTCGCCACGCTCGCCACACGCTCGCTCTTCATCCGCGCCGAGCGACGTCTCGCCGCGACATCGGAAGCGACCGTGCTCGCCGTGATCGAAGCGCTGTGCGACGCCGTCGCATTCCGCGCAAAGCGCTCCGCGCAGGCCGCCGCCAACATGACCGAGTTCGTGTTGCCGTGGCTCACCGACACATCCACGCTGTCAGCCCATTCGAAGACCGCCACGCGGCCCACTCCTAAACAGGCAAAGAAGAAGCAATGACTACCAAGGCAGTAATCGCAATTCACGGCGGCGCAGGCACGATCGTGCGCGCGTCGATGGCCTCCGATGCGGAAGCCCGCTATCACGCCGAATTGCGCGCCGTGCTCGTCGCCGCGCAACGCGTGCTCGCCGACGGCGGCAGCGCGCTCGATGCCGTCACGCAAGCCGTGCGGCTGCTCGAAGACTGTCCGCTATTCAACGCGGGGCATGGTTCCGTTTTTACGTCGGCGGGCACGCACGAACTCGATGCGTCGATCATGGACGGTCGCACGCTCGAAGCAGGCGCCGTGTCGTGCGTGAAGCGCGTGCGCAATCCCATCGTCGCGGCGCGCCACGTACTCGAATACAGCGAGCACGTGATGTTCACGGCCGAAGGCGCCGAAGCGTTCGCGCAGGCGCAAGGTCTGGAGTTCGTCGATCCGTCGTACTTCCATACGGATGCGCGCTATAGCCAGTGGCAACTCGCACGCGAGCAGCAGCGCGTGATGCTCGACCATGACGGCGCGACGCTTGCCGCGCAAGAAGCATCGTCCGCAAACAAAGAAGCGCTGCCTCACGAGCCCATCGATCCGAACAAAAAGTTCGGCACGGTCGGCGCAGTCGCCGTCGATCTGTACGGCCACGTCGCGGCCGCGACCTCGACGGGCGGCATCACGAACAAGCAGTTGGGCCGTGTCGGCGATGCGCCGATGATCGGCGCGGGCTGCTACGCCGACGACGCAACCTGCGCCGTCTCGACCACGGGCTCGGGCGAAATGTTCATGCGTATGGTCGCCGCCTACGACGTCGCCGCGCAAATGGCCTATCGCGGCGTCTCGCTCGAAGAGGCGGCAAACGATGTCGTGATGAACCGCTTGCCGCGCATCGACGGTCGCGGCGGCCTGATCGCCGTCGACGCGCACGGCAACGTCGTGCTGCCCTTCAATACCGAGGGCATGTATCGCGGCTATGCGCGCGTCGGCGAAACGCCAGTCACGGCGATCTATCGCTAGTCCGCCGCCACGCTTACGCAAATCCCCTGTTTCAGATGCCGGGAGACATCATCGTGCCGAACACGCCACACCAGCCACGCCCGCTCGACAACCTGCCGCCGCAACGCGTCGTCGATATCGATCGCCTCACAGTCGCGTTCCGTCGCGGCGAGACCACGTTCAACGCGGTGCGCGACCTGTCGCTCACCGTCGATCGCGGCGAGACGCTCGCCATCGTCGGCGAATCGGGTTCGGGCAAATCGGTGACGTCGCTCGCTTTGATGCGCCTCGTCGAACACGGCGGCGGAAGCATTGCGAACGGCAGCATCGCGTTTCGCCGGCGCAACGGCAGCGTGCTCGATCTTGCGCGGGCATCGCAATCCACTATGCGGTCGATTCGCGGCGCGGACATCGCGATGATCTTCCAGGAACCGATGACGTCGCTCAATCCCGTCTTCACGGTCGGCGATCAGATCGGCGAAGCGATCGCGCTGCATCAGAACATGAACCGCAGCCAGGCGCATGCTGAAACGCTGCGTCTGCTCGATCTCGTGCGCATTCCCGAAGCGCGCCGCGTGGCCGCGCGCTATCCGCATCAGTTGTCGGGCGGCATGCGGCAACGGGTGATGATCGCGATGGCGCTGTCGTGCAAGCCGTCTCTGCTGATCGCCGACGAGCCGACCACCGCGCTCGACGTGACGATCCAGGCGCAGATCCTGCAACTGATACGCGGCCTGCAGGACGAGATGAACATGGGCGTGATCTTCATCACGCATGACATGGGCGTCGTCGCGGAAGTGGCGGATCGCGTGCTCGTGATGTATCGCGGCGACAAGGTTGAAGAAGGCGAGTCGGCGAAACTGTTCGCGGCGCCCACGCATCCATATACGAAAGCGCTGCTCGCGGCCGTGCCGAAGCTCGGCTCGATGCAGGGCACGGACGCGCCCGCGAAGTTTTCATTGCTCAAGCTCGACGGCGAGCATGCACAGCAGCCGCTTCCCAAAGACGACACGACATCGGAATCATCGAAGCAGGCTCAGCCAATTCTCCGCGTGCGCGATCTCGTCACGCGTTTCCCTGTGCGCAGCGGTCCGTTCGGCAAGCTCACAGGCCGCGTGCATGCCGTCGAGCGCGTCAGCTTCGATCTGCACGCAGGCGAAACGCTGGCACTGGTCGGCGAATCCGGTTGCGGCAAATCGACGACCGGGCGCTCACTGTTGAGGCTCGTAGAAAGCCAGAGCGGCAGCATCGAGTTCGACGGCAAGGACATCAGTTCGCTCACCGGCCCTTCGTTACAGGCTTTGCGCCGCGATATCCAGTTCATTTTTCAGGACCCGTTTGCGTCGCTCAATCCGCGCCTGACGGTCGGCTTCTCGATCATGGAGCCGCTGCTCGTGCACAACGTCGCGAGCGGTAAGGAAGCACAGGAGCGCGTCGCGTGGCTGCTCGACAAGGTCGGCCTGCCCGCCGACGCCGCGCGCCGCTATCCGCATGAATTCTCCGGCGGCCAGCGTCAGCGCATCGCGATTGCGCGTGCGCTCGCGCTCAATCCGAAAGTCGTGATCGCGGACGAATCAGTGTCGGCGCTCGACGTCTCCGTGCAGGCGCAGATCGTCAATCTGATGCTGGATCTGCAGCGCGAGTTGGGTGTGGCGTATCTGTTCATCTCGCATGACATGGCCGTCGTCGAACGCATCAGTCATCGCGTCGCGGTGATGTATCTCGGCCAGATCGTCGAGATCGGACCGCGTCGCGCGGTGTTCGAATCGCCGCAGCATCCGTACACAAAGAAGCTGATGGGCGCCGTGCCCGTCGCCGATCCCGCGCGCCGCCACGCGAAGCGCATGCTCGCCGCCGACGAGTTGCCCAGCCCGATTCGCGCGCTCGACAACGAGCCCGTCGTCGCGCCGCTCGTCGCCGTCGGTCCGGATCATTTCGTGGCCGCGCACCGGATTGGCGGCGCTTACTAGACACAGTATTACCGGTAACAACCCCTTAGCCGCGCAGACCCGCGGCATAACAACAGGCAGTTCCCTCGCTCAGTGGAGTTCTGAAACGATGACTACGCTTCTCTTCTCTCAACCGTTGCGCCTGCGTTCGCTCGTGACGAGCGGCGCGCTGGTCTTTGCGATGCTCGCGTCGGGCGCCGCGCACGCGGCAACGACGGCCGTAATGGCCGTCGATTCGACGTTCACGACGCTCGACCCGTACGACGCCAACGACACCCTTTCGCAAGCTGTATCGAAGTCGTTCTATCAAGGGCTGTTCGGCTTCGACAAGGACATGAAGCTGGTCAACGTGCTCGCGACGAGCTACGAGGCAAGCGCCGATGCACGCGTCTACACGTTCAAGCTGCGCCAGGGCGTGAAGTTCCAGGACGGCACCGACTTCAATGCAGCAGCAGTCAAAGCGACGTTCGACCGCGTGACGGACCCGGCGAACAAGCTGAAGCGCTACAACATGTTCAGCCGCATCGAAAAGACGGAAGTGGTCGATCCGTACACGGTGAAGGTCACGCTGAAGGCGCCGTTCTCGGCGTTCATCAACGTGCTCGCGCATCCGTCCGCCGTGATGATCTCGCCCGCCGCAATGAAGAAGTATGGCAAGGATCTCGCGTTTCACCCCGTTGGCACAGGTCCGTTCGAACTCGTGAAGTGGGACCCGGCGGGCGATCTGACCGTGAAGAAGTTCGACGGTTACTGGAAGAAGGGTTATCCGAAGATCGACGAGATCGACTGGAAGCCCGTGGTCGACAACAACACGCGCGCCGCGCTCGTACGCACGGGCGAAGCGGACTTCGCGTTCCGCATTCCGTTCGAGCAGGCCGCCGCGCTGCAATCGGAATCGAAAGTCGACATCATCGCCACGCCGTCGATCATCAACCGCTACGTCAGCCTGAACACGACGAAGAAGCCGTTCGACAACCCGAAGGTGCGCGAAGCGCTGAACTACGCGATCAACAAGGAAGCGCTCGCGAAGGTCGCGTTCTCGGGTTATGCCGTGCCCGCCGACGGCGTGATTCCCGAAGGCGTCGATTACGCGACGAAGCTCGGCCCCTGGCCGTACGACCCCGCGAAAGCACGTGCGCTGCTGAAGGAAGCGGGCTATCCGAACGGCTTCGAGACGACGCTCTGGTCGGCGTACAACAACTCGACTTCGCAGAAAGCGATTCAGTTCGTGCAGCAGCAACTGGCGCAAGTGGGCGTGAAGGCGAGCGTCGAAGCGCTCGAGGCGGGCCAGCGCGTCGCGAAGGTCGAAAGCGCGCAAGATCCGGCGACGGCACCCGTGCGCATGTACTACATCGGCTGGTCGTCGTCGACGGGTGAAGCGGACTGGGGCATCACGCCGCTGCTCGCGTCGTCGTCGATTCCGCCGAAGCTCGTGAACACCGCGTACTACAAGAACGATACCGTCGACAGCGATCTGTCGAAGGCGCTCGAAACCACGGACCGCACGCAGAAGGCCGCGCTCTATGGCGACGCGCAAAAGCGCATCTGGGCCGACGCGCCGTGGCTCTTCCTCGTCAAGGAGAAGGTCGTGTACGCACGCAGCAAGCGGCTTGCGGGCGCGTACGTCGCGCCGGACGGCTCGTTCAACTTCGACGAAATCGCGCTGAAGTAATCGCTCGCACAGCGCTGGTCTCGAAGCGTGCGTTTCGAGACCAGCGCCCTCGCTTCATGCCGCCCATGCTCTTCGATAGCGGATCGCTCTCATGCTGAATTTTCTCGTCAAACGTTTGCTGGGCCTGCTGCCGACGCTCGTGATCGTCGCTGGCCTCGTGTTCCTGTTCGTGCACATGCTCCCCGGCGACCCGGCGCGGCTCGCAGCCGGTCCCGAAGCCGACGATGCAACCGTCGCGCTCGTGCGCGCCGATCTTGGCCTCGACAAGCCGATGCCGCAGCAGTTCGTGAACTTCTTCATGCGCACCGCGCATGCCGACTTCGGCATCTCCACGCGCAGCAAGCGCCCCGTCTCCGCCGAGATCGGCGAGCGCTTCATGCCGACGCTGATGCTCACGCTCGTCAGCATGGTGTGGGCCGTGATCTTCGGCATGACGATCGGCATCGTGTCGGCCGTGTGGCGCAACAAGTGGCCCGACCGGCTCGGCATGACCATCGCCGTGTCGGGCATCTCGTTCCCCGCGTTCGCGCTCGGCATGCTGCTGATGGAAGTGTTCTCGGTGAAGCTCGGCTGGCTACCGATCGTCGGGGACGGCTCGTGGCGCAGCTACGTGCTGCCGTCCATCACGCTCGGCGCGGCTGTCGCGGCTGTGATGGCGCGCTTCACGCGTGCATCGTTCGTCGAGGTGCTGAACGAGGACTTCGTTCGCACTGCGCGCGCAAAAGGCGTCGCCGAGCAATGGGTCGTCATCAAGCACTGCCTCCGCAACGCGATGATTCCCGTCGTCACGATGATGGGCCTGCAGTTCGGTTTTCTGCTCGGCGGCTCGATCGTCGTCGAAGTGGTGTTCAACTGGCCGGGCATGGGACGCCTGCTGGTAGACGCCGTCGCGATGCGCGATTACCCCGTGATTCAGGCGGAAGTGCTGCTGTTCTCGCTGGAATTCATCGTCATCAATCTGGTCGTCGACGTGCTGTACGCCGTCATCAATCCGACCATCCGTTTCAAGTGAGGCCCGCATGAGCACGACCGCCGACAACACCCGCGCCGTCTCTTCTACCCACGAAGAACCCGCGATCCGCACGCCATGGAGCGAGTTCTGGCGCAAGTTCCGCAAGCAGCATGTCGCCCTCGCGGCGGGTGTGTTCGTGTTGCTGCTCATCGTCGTATCGATTGCGGGCCCGCATATCGTTCCGTTCGACCCCGAAAACTATTTCGACTACGACGCGCTGAATGCGGGGCCATCGGCTGCGCACTGGTTCGGCGTCGATTCACTGGGCCGCGATATCTTCAGCCGCATCGTCGCGGGCACGCGCATTTCGCTTGCGGCGGGTTTCATGTCGGTGGCGATCGGCGCGATTATCGGTACGTTCTTCGGCTTGCTGGCGGGCTATTACGAGGGCTGGTGGGACCGCATCACGATGCGCGTCGCCGACGTGCTGTTCGCGTTCCCCGGCATTCTGCTCGCCATCGGCATCGTCGCGATTCTCGGCAATGGCATGATCAACGTGATCGCAGCCGTCGCCGTGTTCAGCATTCCGGCGTTCGCGCGACTCGTGCGCGGCAATACGCTGATGCTCAAGCAGCTGACGTATATCGAAGCGGCGCGCAGCATCGGCGCGTCGGACTGGACCATCATCATGCGGCATATTCTGCCGGGCACGATTTCGTCGGTGGTCGTGTATCTGACGATGCGCATCGGCACGTCGATCATCACGGCGGCGAGCCTGTCGTTTCTCGGCCTGGGCGCGCAGCCGCCAACGCCCGAGTGGGGCGCGATGCTCAACGAAGCACGCGCCGATATGGTGACGGCGCCGCATATCGCGCTGTTTCCGAGCCTCGCGATCTTCCTGACCGTGCTCGCGTTCAACCTGCTCGGCGACGGCTTGCGCGACGCGCTCGATCCGAAGCTGGACCGGCCATGAATGTGCTTTCGATGCCGCATGTCGGCGTGTTGCCCGCAGGCGCGTTGGGCACGATTACCGATGTCCCCGGCGTGACGGTTGGGCATTGCACGCTCGCCGATGGCCCGATACAGACAGGTGTGACCGTGGTCCGTGCGCATCCGGACGATCCGTATCGTCACAAGGTGCCTGCAGCTGCGAGCGTGATCAACGGATTCGGCAAGAGCATCGGACTCGTACAGGTCGAAGAACTCGGCGTGCTCGAAACGCCGATCGCGTTGACCAATACGTTCGGCGTCGCGGCCGTCGCGCAGGCGCAGATTCGCTCCGCCATTGCGAGCAATCCGCAGATCGGGCGCGAGTGGTCGACCGTCAATCCGCTCGTGTTCGAATGTAACGACGGCTATCTCAACGATATTCCGGCATTGGCGATTGAAGAATCGCACTATGCGCAAGCGTTCGACACGGCAGGGGTTGAGTTCGAACGCGGCTCGGTTGGTGCGGGGCGCGGCATGTCGTGCTTCGATCTGAAAGGCGGCATCGGTTCGGCGTCGCGCGTGGCGAATGTGACGGGCAAGGATTTCACTGTCGGTGCGTTGGTGCTCGCGAACTTCGGGCGGCTGCCGATGTTGACTATCGATGGCATGCCGCTTGGGCGCGAACTGCATCGACGCAAGCAGTCAGCCACGACGGCAAAACCCGAGCAAGGCTCGATCATCATGATCGTCGCCACCGATGCGCCTCTCGATTCGCGCCAATTCAAGCGCCTTTCGATGCGCGCCGCCGCAGGTCTCGCGCGCACCGGTTCGGTTTATGGACATGGCAGCGGCGATATCGCGCTCGCGTTCTCGACGGCGTGGACTGTTCCGCATGAAGGCGACTTCGTCGCAACGCCACCGCTGCTCAGCGACGCGCGTCTCGATCCGTTGTTTCAGGCATGCGCGGACAGCGTCGAACAGGCAATTATCGATGCATTGTGGTCAGCCACCTCGGTCACGGGGCGCGACGCACACACACGTCATTCGCTGCGTGAAGCGGCGCCCAATCTCGCACAACTGTTGAAGCGGCACACAACATGAAAGTACTGATCTCTGTCGATATCGAAGGCGTGGCAGGCGTTGTGAATTCGGAGCAGACGCGCGCGGGCAATGGCGAATATGAACGCGCCCGCCGCTGGATGACCCTCGAAGCGAACGCTGCTATCGAAGGCGCATTCGCGGGCGGCGCAACGGACGTCTGGGTCAACGATTCGCACGGCGGCTTTCGCAACCTGCTGCCCGACATGCTCGACGCGCGCGCGAACGTAATACTCGGCAAGCCGCGCACGCTCGGCATGATGGCGGGCCTCGAATACGGGCCGCAACTCGTGTTCATGATCGGCTATCACGCGATGGCGCAAAGTCGCGGCATTCTCGCGCATACGATCAACAGCTTTGCTTTCGCCCGCGTGACGATGAACGGGCGCGAGGTAGGTGAAGCGGGGATTTATGGCGCGCTGGCTCGCGAGCACGGCGCGAGCGTCGTGCTGCTTTCGGGCGATGATGTGTTTGCCGAAGAAACGCAGCCCATGTTCCCCGATGCGACGTTCGTGATTACCAAGAACGCGATGGGTTTTGGAAGCGGCACGACACAGACGCCGGAGCGTGCGTGCGCTGCGATCAAAGAATCGGCGCGAAATGTTGTCGCGAAGTTTGAAGGACTGGCCGCTGCGCAACGACTCAAGCCCCAACCCGTCGACATCGAACTGCGCGTGCAAACTACCGCGCTCGCCGATCTATTCGCTCAGATGCCGTCGCTGGAACGCATGGACGGCGTGACGTTGCGCTTTTCTACGCCTTCTGTCGAGCATGCGGTGCGCACGCTGAATTGCCTGTCGGCGATGTCGTTCATGTTGCGCTGACCTGTCTTTTCAGATCAGCGCAACCTCTTGAGTAAGCGGCAACCTCAAACGCGCCGCTTGCTCCGCCGGAACTGATCGAACAGCACCGCCAGCAGCAGAATCCCACCGCGAATCAGATACTGATAAAACGTCGGCACATTCAACAGGCTCATCGCGTCCTGCACCGAGCCCATAATCAGCACGCCGACCAGCACGCCCGAAATCGTCGCAACACCACCCGTCAGCGACACGCCACCCAGCACGCAAGCCGAAATCACACCGAGTTCCAGACCCACCGACGTCTTCGGATCGCCGAGACTCATCCGCGACGCGAGCATCACACCCGCGAAACCCGTCACGAGCCCTTGCAGCACGAACACCGTGATCTTGATACGCGTAACCGGCAGACCCGCCAGCAACGCCGCTTCGCTATTGCCGCCGACTGCCAGCACGTTCTTGCCGAACACCGTCTTGCGCAGCAAAAAGCCGAACAGCACGAAGCCGACGATATTGCTCCAGATCGGAAACGAAATACCGAGGAACGAGCCGCCGCCGAGATCGAAGAAGCTCTCTTCCGAAATCATCACTGCATCGCCGTTCGACGTGATGAACGCAAGGCCGCGCACCACTTCCATCATCGCGAGCGTGACGATCAGCGAATTGATCTTGTAACGCGCAATCAGCACGCCGTTCACCATCCCGACCGCGCCACCCGCCAGCACGCCCGCAGCGACGCCGAGCATCACACTATGGGTCGCTGTAATCAGCGTCGATGCAACCACGCCCGAAAACGCGACAATCGACGCCACGGAAAGATCCACTTCGCCGAGCGCGAGCACGAACATCATCGTCACGGAGATCGAGCCGATCAGCGTGACCGACAGCAACAGGCCCTGCATGTTGCGGGTCGTCAGAAAGTCGGGCACTGCGAACGACAGCACCGCGAACAGAATGACGAACACCATCACGATGCCCGACTTGTTGATCAGGTCCCACGTACGCGCCGCGTGCGCGGCCGCGCCGGGCGAGGCGGCGTGATTGGCTGCCGGCTCGGTCGCCGGACGTGTGCTCGGTGTTTGCATGTTCTTCCAGTTCCGTGGTCTACGTGGTGCGTTGTTGCGTCATTGCGGCAAAGCAAGTTTGATCAGTTGATCGGGCGTGGCCTGCGCTTTCGGCAGATCGCCGACGATGCGCCCTTCCTTCATCACCAGCACGCGGTCCGCAATGCCGATCACTTCCGCCAGATCGCTCGATACGACGATCACCGTGCGCCCCGCTTCCGCGAGGTCGTACAGCAGGTCGTAGATTTCCGCGCGCGCGCCGACGTCGATGCCGCGCGTCGGTTCGTCGAGCAGAAACACGTCGATGCGTTCGGCCAGCCAGCGCGACAGGATCACCTTCTGCTGGTTGCCGCCCGACAACGTGCCGATCACGGTTTCCGTATTGCGTGTCTTGATCGACAGCTTGTCGATGTATTCGCGCGTCAGGTCGCGTTCACGCTTGCCGTTCAGCAGAAAGCTCAACGGGCTGAAATGCCGGCGCGCACTGATGTTCAGGTTGTCGGCCACGGAAGCAATCGCAACGATGCCTTCCTGCTTGCGATCTTCCGGGCACAGCGCAATGCCTGCGCGCACCGCGTCGCGCGGCGTCGCAAACGACACACGCTTGCCGTTCAGTTCGACATGGCCGCTTGCCGGCCGCGTCGCGCCATAGAGCAGCTTCATCAACTCGGAGCGCCCCGCGCCCACGAGCCCGAAGAAGCCGACGATCTCGCCCTTGCGCGCAGTGAAGGAGACCGGAGCGGAAAGCCCCGGCCCCATCAACTGCTTCGCTTCAAGCTGTACCTCGCCCGCCGTACGCGGACGATACCCATATACATCGCGAATCGAGCGGCCCACCATGCAACTGATGAGCCGGTCGCGATCCAGGTCCGCAACGGAATCGAACGTCTCGATCCGGCGGCCGTCACGAAACACGGTGACGCGGTCGCACAGTTCGTAGACTTCGTCCATCCGGTGCGTGACGTAAATCACTGCGCGCCCCTGCGCGCGCAATGCATTGATGATCTTGAAGAGCCGTTCCGTCTCGCGCGCGGACAGTGAACTGGTCGGTTCGTCGAAGGCGATCACGCGCGCGTCGCGCATCAGCGCCTTGCCGATTTCGATCATCTGTCGCTGACCGATCGACAGGCTCTTCACCTGCGTATTCGGATCGATCGATTCGCCCAGCCGCTCCAACTCGGTCACCGCGCGTTTGACGAGCGCTTTCTCGTCGAGCACGCCGAAGCGGTTCGGCAACTGCCCGAGCATCAGGTTCTCAGCGACCGTCAGCTCGGGCACGAGATGCAGTTCCTGATAGATGATCGCGATGCCCGCCTCGATCGCGGCCTTCGTCGTCGTGAACTTGTGTTCGACGCCGGCGAGGCGCAATGCGCCCGCCTGCGTCTGGTTCACGCCCGACAACACCTTCAGCAGCGTCGACTTGCCCGCGCCGTTCTCGCCCATCAGGCCGTGCACTTCACCGCCGCGCACGTCGAACGACACGTTGTCGAGCGCCTTCACGCCCGGAAACGCGACGGTAATGCCGTCGAGTTCGAGATGCGTGGCGGACGCCGTCAACGGCTGTTCCGAAGGAGCAACGTAGGTGGCGTCGGTTGCATGGGTGGCGCTGGCGGCGTCATTCGCGTTCATCGTGTTTTGCATCCGTTCTACCGCATCAGATTCCGAGTTCCGTCCGCACGTCCTTCCAGTTCTCGCGCGTCATCAGCTTGCCCGTGGTCTGCGTATCGGCGGGCGGCTGCTTGCCCGACTTGATCCAGTCGACGAGATTCTGCGTGCTCTGCTTGCCGTGGTTCGTCGAGCTGACGGCGATCGTGCCGTAGAAGCCCGTCGGTTCCTTCTTCTGGAACTCGGCGAACGCTTCGCCCGCGCCGTTGATGCCCACGCCGATCACGTCCGCGCCGGGAATGTGCAGCTGCTCGGTGGCGCGCACGCCGCCCAGCACGCTCTCTTCGTTCAGCGCGAAGATCACCCACTTCTTGATGTTCGGATGCTTCGACAGCACGGGCGACGCTGCGTTGAAGCCGCCTTCGTCGTCGGTGGTCTTTTGCGGCGCGTCGAAGATGTTGTCCTTCTTGAAGCCGTTCGCGAGCAACGATTCCGTTGCGCCGTCGGTGCGCAGCTTGGCCGTCGGCAGCTCGTAGTCGGTGATGCGGATCGCGCCCACTTCTTCCGGCTTCCAGCCGCGCTTCTTCATTTCGTCGGTGATCGCCGTGCCAACCTGATTGCCGATCTTGAACGCCGACATGCCCAGATGCGGCACGTTCGCGAGCGGCTTGCCCGTCGAATCGACCAGTTGATCGTCGACAGTCACGAACTTCATGTTGTAGCGCTTTGCACGCGCCTGAATCGCCGGTCCAAGACGCACGTCGGGCGGGCAGATCACGAAGCCCTGCGCACCTTGTGCGCCGAGGTTGTCGATCGCGGCCAGCACTTTCTCGCCGTCGGGCGCGCCGATGTTCACGACCGAGAAGCCTTCCTTCTGGCCCAAAGCCGCCGCCGCTTTCTGCTCGTTGATGAACCATGCCTGCTCCGGCATTTTCACGAGCACGCCGATTTTCAGCGGCGTATCCGCGTGTGCAGTCATCTGCACGGCGAACGGCGCGGCCAACAGCGCGGCGGCCATCGCGGACAAAGTGAGGCGTCTAAGCTTGCGGGTCATGCTTGTCTCCTTGGATCAGGTCGTTGCTTGTGGTTGTTCGAATCAGCGCTTAACAGGTCTAACGGGACGACCAGGCCCGCGCATCTCTCAGGCTCTAGTCGTGAAACGGCTCGACCTCGTGACGACGGCCAAGCAGGAATGCATCGGCGACCAGCCGCAGCGGGCGCACATCCACGTCGTGCTCGCCATGCGTGATCAGCCAGTGGAACCGCTCGTACAGCGACGGATACTCGCGCTCGGGTCCGAGCTCGACCGGCTTGCCCGCGATCGCGAGCTTCTTGCCGCCTTCGCTCAGATGCAGCACGCCGTCCGTCGTCTTCACTTCGATTTCCCATTGCTCGACGGGACCATGACGCCAGTCGAATTCGGCACGCACGGGCACGCCCGCTTCGTCGATGAAATCGAGCTCGGCGGCGATAGGCGTCTGCACGTTAGCGGGCACCGAGAGCGTCGCCTCGCGCAGAATGACTTCGCGCGGCAGCATGTGCGTGATGATCGACAGCGCGTTGATGCCCGGATCGAACACGCCCAGTCCACCCGGCGTCCAGATCCACGCCTGGCCCGGATGCCAGCGGCGCACGTCTTCCTTCCAGCGCACCTGCACTTCCTGCAGCGTGCGCGAGGCGAGCCATTCACGCGCTGTTTCGACAGCGGGCGCGTAACGCGAATGCCATGTCGCGAACAGCGTGCGGCCCGCGTTGCGTGCCATCGCGCGCAATACGTCCACTTCATGCACGCTCGCGCCGGGCGGCTTTTCGAGCATCACGTGCTTGCCGGCTGCGAGCGCAACGCGCGCCTGGTCGAAGCGCACCTGAGGCGTCGCGCACAGCGACACGGCGTCGAGTTGCGGCTCGTTGGCCAGCATCTCTTCGATGGTCTTGTAGTTGCGCACGCCGTCGACCTGCGCATTGCGGCTCGCGCACGCAACGAGTTCGAAGCCGTCGAGCGCGGCGATAGCGGGAAGATGCTGGTCGCGCGCAATCTTGCCGACGCCGACGATGCCAATGGAAAGTCTGTTGTTCATATAGTGAGCTTCGAGGGACTAACGGATTGTTAGCGGCCTCAGCGTAACGCAAGCGTATTCAACACGCGTACGAGTTCGCATGAATCGACGCGAGCGGCATTCGACATCGAGTCGACCTGCAGAGCGAGTCGCACAACGTGGGATTTGAAGAAGCGTTTGCCCGACATTGCCACTATTTGAGACTCCTCATTTTCATCACGCTGCCGACTCGCCTTTCAACATGCCGCCGACGAATTAGCCAAACTATATTCGCGGAGTCGATACGTTGTGATTGGTGTTTTCCCCCATGCACAACACCCAAAAGTCATTCTATTTATCAAGTTCAGCAACGCGTACGAAGTATTACAGCGCACTACGTACCCGCTATTTAAGACATTCTGCCGACAATAGACTTTTCAAAAGTTTGCTTGTAAGCCCTAATGGACATCGACGCGAGCCACGCATATAGTCTTACTATATTTGAACAATACTGGACGAGACACCATGACCGACCAACCCCGCAAACTGCGCTCCGCCGCCTGGTTCGGCACCGCCGACAAGAACGGCTTCATGTACCGCAGCTGGATGAAGAATCAGGGCATCCCCGATCACGAATTCGCTGGCAAGCCGATCATCGGCATCTGCAATACGTGGTCCGAACTCACGCCGTGCAATGCGCACTTTCGCAAGCTCGCCGAACACGTGAAGCGCGGCGTGTATGAAGCGGGTGGTTTCCCCGTCGAGTTTCCGGTGTTCTCGAATGGCGAGTCGAACCTGCGGCCCACGGCCATGTTCACGCGCAATCTCGCGAGCATGGATGTCGAGGAATCGATTCGCGGCAATCCCATCGACGCTGTCGTGCTGCTCGCCGGCTGCGACAAGACCACGCCCGCGCTGCTAATGGGCGCGGCCAGTTGCGATGTACCCGCGATCATGGTGAGCGGCGGGCCGATGCTCAACGGCAAGCATGAAGGCCGCGACATCGGCTCGGGCACGGTCGTGTGGCAACTGAGCGAACAGGTGAAGGCGGGCAAGATCTCGATTCACGAGTTCATGTCGGCGGAAGCGGGCATGTCGCGCTCGGCGGGCACCTGCAACACGATGGGCACGGCGTCGACGATGGCCTGCATGGCGGAAGCGCTCGGCGTCACGCTGCCGCACAACGCGGCGATTCCCGCCGTCGATTCGCGCCGCTATGTGCTCGCGCATCTGTCGGGCATGCGTATCGTCGAGATGGCGTTGCAGGACGTGCGGCTGTCGAAGCTGCTCACACGCGAAGCGTTCGAAAACGCGATCCGCGCGAATGCGGCGATCGGCGGTTCGACCAATGCGGCGATCCACCTGAAGGCGATTGCGGGCCGCATCGGCGTGACGCTCGAACTGGACGACTGGACCCGTATCGGACGCGGCACGCCGACGCTGGTCGATCTCCAGCCTTCGGGCCGTTTCCTGATGGAAGAGTTTTACTATGCGGGCGGCTTGCCCGCCGTGCTGCGCAGGCTCGGCGAAGCGGGTCTGCTGCCGCATCCCGATGCGCTGACCGCGAACGGCAAGACGCTGTGGGAAAACAGCATCGACGCGCCGATCTACAACGACGAAGTGATCCGGCCGCTAGAGAAGCCGCTACGCGAAGACGGCGGCCTGTGCGTGCTGCGCGGCAATCTCGCGCCCAATGGTGCGGTGCTCAAGCCGTCGGCGGCCACGCCTGCGCTGTTGAAGCATCGCGGCCGCGCCGTGGTGTTCGAGAACTTCGACGACTACAAGAAGCGCATCGTCGATCCCGAACTCGATGTGACGGCGGACTCCGTGCTCGTGATGAAGAACTGCGGACCGAAGGGTTACCCCGGCATGGCGGAAGTCGGCAACATGGGCCTGCCGCCGAAGCTGCTCGCGCAGGGCGTGACGGACATGGTGCGCGTGTCGGATGCGCGCATGAGCGGCACTGCGTATGGCACGGTGGTTTTGCACGTGGCGCCCGAAGCGCGTGCGGGCGGGCCGCTCGCTGTGGTGCGCGACGGCGACTGGATCGAGCTGGATTGCGACGCGGGCCGTCTGCATGTCGATATCGACGAGAAGGAAATGACCGCGCGTCTCGCCGAATGGAAGGAGTCGCAGCAACGCAATCCCGCCGATGCGAGCGGCTATCGCAACCTCTATATCGACCATGTGCTGCAGGCCGATCAGGGCTGCGATTTCGACTTTCTGGTGGGTTGTCGCGGCGCGGAAGTGCCGGCGCATTCGCATTGAACGCGCCGCGCTACGCAGCGTAGCGAATCAGCTCAGGCTGTGCGCGGCGATGCCGAGAATCGTATCGGCATCGACGCGCGCGTTTTCGAGCTGCACGAGGCTCGCCTGACGCGCGGCCAATGCATCGCGATTCTGGATCGCGGTGAGGATCGCCTTATGGCGCGGCAGCGATAGCGCATGCGTGTCGGGATGGCGGCTCGTCAGCTTGATCGACTCCGACAAAGCCAGCGACATCATGTTGCCGATATACGCGAGCATGTCGTTATGCGTCGCGGCCATGATCGCGCGGTGAAATTCGAGGTCCGGCTCAAGCAGATCGCCGGCGCTTTGCGCGTGCTCCATGCGGTCGTACGCGGAGCCGATCCGCACCAGATCTTCGTCCGTGGCCGCCGTTGCGGCGAGCGCGGCCGCAGCCGGTTCGATGATGCGGCGCACCGTCATCAGCGACAGAAAGAACTCACCTTCGGGAATGCTGTTGAGCGTCCAGTAGAGCACGTCGGGATCGAGCATGTGCCACTCTTCGCGCGGCCGCACGACGCTGCCCACGCGCGGCTTCGAAACGACCAGCCCTTTGGCGACCAGCACGCGCGTCGCTTCGCGCAGCACGGGACGGCTCACGCCGTATTTTTCGCACAGCGTCGCTTCGGCGGGCAGGCGTTCGCCTGGCGCCAGCCTGCCGCTTACGATCTCGATGCCGAGTTCCTGCACGATCCGCGCATGCAGGCTTTTGCGTTTCTGAAGATGCCGGTAGTCCATGATGTATTTGTTGTGGCCGTGCGAATGCGGATAGCTGTACCGTTCCCGTTGCGGGCTGTGCAAGCATAGCATGGGGCGCACGCCCCGCCTTCCGCTTTGACGCAGCACGACGCGCCGCCATTATCGCGCGGGCCTGATGTCGTCATGCGTGCGTTGCGCCGCGTTGGGTTCGTTTTTTGCTTGATCGTTTGTGGACGGGCTGCTTTACTCAAAGGCAGCCCGGAAAACCCGTGCATTCAACTCGACATGGACCACGGCAATGAAGCTCAAACCGCTACTTCTGCTGGTCGCATGCGTGGCGGCGGCGAACGTCGGAACGGCCGCTACACGCGACGAGCAGACCAAGGCCTGCAAGCACGACGCGATCAAGTTCTGCGCGATCCATATCCCCAACAAGGAGAAGATCGAAGCGTGCATGAAGCAGCACTACGACAAGCTGTCGCCGAAATGCCAGGCGATGTTCGACCCGCCTGACAATGACAGCGGCAGCCAGTCGTCGAGCTAGCCGCGCTTATCAACGTGCTCAGCCGGCTCTGACGAGCGGCACGGTCACTTCGACCCGGCCCGTTTCGAGACCGGCCGTGTTGCGGGTGGCGCGCAAACGGAAACCATCGAGTGCGCGATGCGCAGCGTCGTCGCCGATGCCGAGCTTGGTGAGCAATTCAGCGACGATCGCATAGAGGATCGTCGAGTTCCCGTCTTCCACCTTCACCGCGATGCCGAGCGCGCCCTTCGCGCCGAGCTTCGCCGTCTGCGCCGACGCGCGCACGCCGATCGCATAACTCGCGTCCGCGCCGACCTTGCCCACCAGCGCGCCTTCGAAAGCGCCCATCAGCGCGGTGCAGAACCGCCCTTCGCCTGCGACCATCTCCGGATAGCCCGTCATTGCGCGGAAGATCTGCGCGAGCGCCGCGTCTCTTGTCGAATCTGTCGACACATGCCCGTCAGCGGCCCGCGCGAGCTTCATGTAAAGACGCGCAAGCCGGTCGAGCGGGAACGCGGGCGTCGGCAGATTGCAGCCGTCCACAGCCCATTGCACGCCGTCGTCGGGCAGATCGCAGGCGTCGGCAACCGTTCGCTTCACGAGCCGCTGCAACGGATGTTCCGGCAGATGGTAGTCGGTGAGCGCCGCGCCGATCGCCCGCGCGCCCGCCAGCATGCCCGCGTGCTTGCCCGAACAGTTGCTGCACACGGCGCCCGGAATGAAGTCGCGCTTGATCCATTCGCGGTAGACGGCATCCGAAATGGGCGGATGGCCGCCGCAACGCAAATCGGCTTCTGTTGCCTGCGACTTTGCGAGCATGCGGCGCGCGCGTTCGATGTGTCGATCTTCGCTGCTGTGCGAGCCGCACATCAGCGCGAGGTCCGCGTCGTCGAAACCAAAGCGCTCGAGCGCGCCCGACTCGACCACGGCGAGCGCCTGCGCCGGCTTCGCTGCCGATCGCACCAGCGTGAAGCGCGACGGGTCGCCGTACGAATACAGCAGCGCTCCTTCTGTATCTACGACGGCCACATGCGCGATATGCGTGTTCTCGACGATATCGCCGCGATAGACGGTTGCAGCAACGGACATCCCGGTCTCCTTATGTGTTCGGTTCGGTCTGCGCAACGGCAGAACATGCCGCCGGATTCTACAACCCTGCCAGGCGCGATACGTGCGTGTCGAGTACATTGGATTCACCCGGCGCCCGGTTGCATCGGGCCGGGGGTATCCGACCGGGTTTATCTGACCGGGTTTATCCGAATCAGGCCGCGCAAGCGGAATCGATCGTAAAGCCATTACGACAGGAGAAAAGAAATGCACATCGCCAGGAAACTGATCGTCCTCCTCGCCTCGGCCTCGCTGGGCATCGGCGCGGCTGCTCCGGCATTTGCGCAAAACGACGCGTCGTCAGGCACGGGCGCGGCGGGCGTGGCCGCCTCCGCCGCGAAGCCGACCAAGCAGCAGAAAAAGCAGGCCCGCAAGGAAGCGCGCGCGAAGAAGAACGCCGAGTTGAAGAAGCTCGAAGACGCGGGCTACCAGCCTGGCCGCGCGAACGACCCGAACTACCCGCAGGATTTGCAAGACGCGCAGAAAAAGGCAGGTATTGGCACGGGCGCGAGCCAATAAACATCGTCTGATTGAGTCGGCCGCACGCGGCGTTGTCTGCGTGCGGCCGTGCCGGTTCTCGCAGTGTCGATAGTCGCTGTTATTCCTTTTCCGCCAGTCCTCCCTAAGCGCTCACTTTCTGTCCGGCCGCCGCCGTTTCAGCGTCCTGTTCCACGAACGCCTGACGCTATGTGATACTTTCCAGCGCTTGTCCATACAACGAATTGCATCGCTACAACCTGGGCATAGCTGTGCAGTCGCACATTCCGGCTACAACTAAAGACGCCAACGCTTTCTCCAGTCAAAAATGCCGAATCCATCACACGAGCCTGCCCGCCGCGCAGAAAAATTGACCGCTGTCGGCGCTGTCGATCAGATCAGTTTTCGCCGCATCATTCGCCGCAATATCGCGCTGCCGCTCGCGCTCGGGGTCGTCACGATGGCGCTGTTCGTCGCGCTGATCGCCTATCTCGTCAATACGATGAGCTGGGTCGAGCATTCGGAGCGCGTGATCGGCAACGCGAATGAAATGCTACGGCTTGCCGTCGATCGCGAGTCCGCATTGCGCGGCTTCCTGATTACGGACGACGAGACTTTCCTCGCGCCGTATCAGCTCGGTCAGCCGCGTTTCGAAACCGAGATCAACACGCTGATGCAACTGGTGTCCGACAATCCTTCCCAGGTCGAACAGCTCAAACGCATTCGCGGCGTGCAGCAGCGCTGGGACCAGTTCGCGCAGGAGATGATCGATCTACGCCGGCGTAACCTCGACTACACCGACCAGGTGAAGAGTGGACGCGGGAAAATCGAGTTCGACGAAACGCGCCGGCTCTTCGGGCAGTTTCTCGCTGTCGAGGAAGCGCTGCGTCAACAGCGCTCCAGCGACGCGCGCAGCGTCACCTTCGTTCTGGTGGGCGTCTTTCTGCTGTTCAGCCTGTCGATCAGCGGCTTCATCGCCTATCGCGGGCGGCGCGATCTGGTGAATCTGTCCGAGTCGTACGACGGCGTGCTCGCGCGCCAGGCCGAGCACACGGAAGTCTTGCAGCAGCAGGTATGGCTGCGCTCCGGGCAGCGCCTGCTCGCGGAGAAGATCGTCGGCCAGTCGAGTTCGCCTCTCGTCGGCCGCGCGATCCTCGACTTTCTCGCCGAGTATCTCGACGTCGCGGTCGCGGCCATGTACGTGCGCGACCGCGCGACCAACAGCCTCAAACGCATCGCCACCTACGGCTTTAGCCAGGAAAGCGAACAGGCGACGCGCACATTCCGCGAAGCCGAAAGCCTGATCGGCCAGGCGGCCGTGTCGCGCCGCACGCTCGTGTTGCACGACGTCCCCGACGACTACGTGAAAGTCGTCTCCGGCACGGGCATGAGCCCGCCGCGCAATCTCGTCGTGCTGCCTATCGAAAACGACGGCATCGTGAACGGCGTCGTCGAACTCGGCTTCATGCGCAACATCGCGCCGCGCGATCACGAGTTTCTGCAACTGATCGCGAACAGCATGGGCGACTCCATCGAGGCCGCACTGTATCGCGAGCGCCTGCAGGATGCGCTCGCCGAAACGCAGCAGTTGAATGAAGAGCTTCAGGTGCAGCAGGAAGAATTGCGCGTGTCGAACGAAGGGCTCGAAGAACGCGGTCGCGCGCTCGTCGAATCGCAATCGCGGCTCGAAGCGCAGCAGGCGGAACTCGAGCAGACCAACGTGCAGCTCGAAGACTACGCGAAGCGCCTGGAGCGCCAGAAGGCCGATCTGCTCGAAGCGCAGGACGAACTCGCCGCGAACGCCGCGCGGCTGGAGCAGTCGAGCCGCTACAAGTCCGAGTTCCTTGCGAACATGTCGCACGAACTGCGCACGCCGTTGAACAGCTCGCTGATTCTCGCGCGTCTGTTGCAGGAGAACCGCACGGGCAATCTGTCGGAAGAACAGGTGCGCTACGCGGAAACGATTCACGCGTCGAATAGCGACTTGCTGGTGCTGATCAACGACATTCTCGATCTGTCGAAAGTGGAAGCCGGGCAGATCACAATCGACAGCGTAACGGTGCCCGTCGACTCGATGCTGCAATCGCTGCGCGAAATGTTCGAGCCGATGGCGGCGGCGAAGCATTTGCAGTTCTCGGTCGAACGCGCGCCCGGCGTGCCCGAGACGTTCGTCACCGACGGCCAGCGTGTCACGCAGATTCTGCGTAATCTGCTGTCGAACGCATTGAAGTTCACCGAGCACGGCGAAGTCGCGCTGACGGTCGCCGCCGGCGACTCGGACACGCTGCGCTTCGACGTGCGCGACACGGGTATCGGCATCGCCGCCGACAAGCTCGAACTGATCTTCGAAGCCTTCCAGCAGGCGGACGGCTCGACGAGCCGCCACTACGGCGGCAGCGGCCTCGGCCTGTCGATCTCGCGCGAATTCGCGCGGCTGCTGGGCGGCCGCGTGAACGTCGCGAGCGAACCTGGCAAGGGCAGCGTGTTCACGCTATGGCTACCGCTGCAAGGCATCGCCGAGGTGCAGGCCCGCGCGACGCAGGTGAACGAGCCGCTGACGCTGCCCGTGCGCAGCAAGCCCGCGCCGTCGCCAGTGGCACAAGCCGCGTCCGCGTCTGTGTCCAAGCCCGCGCCCGTGCAGGCGGGCAACGCGCAGCCGACTATCGGCGACGACCGCGACAACCTGCGCCACGAAGACCGCCTGATTCTCGCGATCGAAGACGATCTCGTCTTTGCCGAGATCCTGCGCGATCTCACGCACGAACTCGAATTCGATTTCGTCCATGCCAGCGATGCGACGACAGGCCTCACGCTCGTGCGCGACATGCAGCCGACGGCTGTGCTGCTCGACGTCGGCCTGCCCGACCGCTCGGGGCTGACGGTGCTCGAATGGCTGAAGAACGATCCCACCACGCGTCACATTCCGATTCACATCGTCTCCGCCACCGATCACGCTGAAAAGGCGCTGCATCTAGGCGCGGTCGGCTACACGCTGAAGCCCACTGCGCGCACCACGCTCGAAGCCGCGATCCGGCGGCTGGAGTCGCGCCTGCAGCAGCGCATGAAGCGCGTGCTGGTGATCGAGGACGATGCGGCGATGCGCGAGAGCATCCGCGCGCTGCTGCGGAGCGACACCACGGAAATCGTCGCCGTCGCGACGCTCGCGGGCGCGCTGGAGCAACTGTCCACAACGCTGTTCGATTGCGTCGTGACCGACCTCGCGCTGCCCGACGGCACCGGCTACGATCTGCTCGAACAGCTCGCCGCCGACGTCACGCATCAGGCGATGCCCGTCATCGTCTACACGGGCCGCATGCTGTCGGGCGACGAGGAGCACCGGCTGCGCCGCTACTCGAAATCGATCATCATCAAAGGCGCGAAATCGCCGGAACGTCTGCTCGATGAAGTGACGCTGTTCCTGCATAGCGTCGAGTCGTCGCTCGCGCCCGAGCAGCAGCGCATGCTGCGCACCGTGCGCCAGCGCGACAACCAGTTCGAAGGGCGCACCATCCTGCTCGCGGAAGACGACGTGCGCAATATCTTCGCGCTGTCGCATGTGCTCGAGCCGCTTGGCGCGAAGCTCGAAATTGCGCGCAACGGGCTCGAAGCGCTGAACAGCGGACGCGAGGTGGACCTCGTGCTGATGGACATCATGATGCCGGAGATGGATGGCCTGACGGCGATCGCACACATCCGCCGCGACGAGCGCTTCGCGCATCTGCCCATCGTCGCGCTGACGGCGAAAGCAATGGCGCAAGACCGCATGCGCTGCCTCGAAGCGGGCGCCGACGACTACATCTCGAAGCCCATCGACGTCGACAAGCTGATCTCGCTTTGCCGCGTCTGGCTGCGGCAACGCTAGGCGCGAGGAACCGTCAGCCATGAGCCGTATCTCGTACGACGATTCGCCGCAACGCATGCACGATTTCGATATCGAGCTGAAGCTGCTGCTGGAAGCGATCTATCTGAAGTACCAGCACGACTTCCGTCACTACTCGATGTCGTCGCTGCGGCGGCGTCTCGCGCAGGCGCTCGAAGAGTTCGGCGTGACGACGCTCTCGCAGTTGCAGGACAGGATCATGCGCAACGAGGCGGACTTCGTGCGGCTCTTTCACTACCTGACGGTGCAGGTCAGCGACATGTTCCGCGACCCGGGCTACTTTCTCGCGCTGCGCAACCATGTGCTGCCCGTGCTGCAAACGTATCCGTCGATCAAGGTGTGGGTGGCCGGCTGCAGCACAGGCGAGGAACTGTGGTCGCTGAAGATCCTGTTCGACGAAGCGGGTCTCACCGAGCGCACGCTCTTCTACGCAACCGACATCAACCCCGACGCGCTCGCGCGGGCCGAAGCGGGCATATATGCACTCGACCGGATCGCGGGCTTCACGCGCAACTATCTGGCCGCGGGCGGCAAGCGCTCGCTCGCCGATTACTATCATGCGGCGTATAGCGGCGCGCGCTTCTCCGGCCCGCTAAAAGAGCGCGTGGTATTCGCGGACCACAGCCTGTCGACCGATGAAGTGTTTCTCGAAGCGCATCTCGTGTCGTGCCGCAATGTTCTGATCTATTTCGATCGCGGCCTGCAGGACCGCGCGCTGGGGCTGTTCAAGGACACGCTGGTGCGGCGCGGCTTTCTCGGGCTCGGCAGCAAGGAAAGCCTGCGCTTTTCGACGCAGTACGATGCATTTGAAGAATTTCGCGAGCGCGAGCGGATCTATCAGAAACGCTAGACTGCCCGTGCCCTCCAACACCGAACGAACGATCGATCGACGCGTATGAACACACCTCGCCGACCTTCTCCACTGGGCGCAACCGCGCCGGTGGATACGCGCGCGTTCGAGGCGGTGGCGATCGGCGCGTCGGCGGGTGGCATCGACGCGTTGAACGTGTTGTTGCCCGCGCTGCCTGCGTCGTTCGGGCTCGCGGTGCTGATCGTCTCGCACGTGCCCGCCGATTCACCGAGCCGTCTGGCCGAAACGCTCGGCTATCGCTGCGCGCTGCCCGTCGTCGAGCCGGATGCGGGCGAGCCGCTGCTGCCGGGCCGCGTGCATCTCGCGCCGCCCGGCTATCACATGCTGATCGACGACGACCGCACGGTCGCGCTGTCGATCGATTCGACGGTGCGCTATTCGCGGCCGTCCATCGACGTGCTGTTCGAATCCGCCGCGCACGTGTACCGCGAGCGGTTGCTCGGCATCCTGCTGTCGGGCGCGAACGACGACGGCGCGCACGGCCTCGAAGTGATCCGCGCGATGGGCGGCCTCGCGTGGGTGCAGGACCCGCAAACGGCTGTCTCCGCGACGATGCCGCGCGCGGCCATCGCGCGCGGGGCCGTCGACGAAGTGCTTTCTCCAACCCTGATGGCCCGGCGGCTCGCCGGTTTGCCGCCTCACACTAGAACGATGACATGAGGAACTCACCCGTCAACATTCTGATCGTCGACGATATCGCGCATAACATCACGGCGCTCGAAGCGCTGCTGGCGCGTCCGGGGATCGAGCTGCTGGTCGCGAACTCGGGCACGGCCGCGCTCGACCTGCTGCTCAAGCATGAAGCCGCGCTCGCGATCCTCGACGTCAACATGCCCGGCATGAACGGCTTCGAGCTTGCATCGCTGATGCGCGGCAGCCCGCGCACGTCGCACGTGCCTATCATCTTTCTGACGGCCACGGCGGAAGACGCGTCGCGCACGTTTCGCGGCTACGAAGCGGGCGCCGTCGATTCTGCACAAGCCGTTCGACCCGCGCATCCTGCAATCGAAGGTCGATGTATTCGTGCAGCTGGAGCAGCACAAGCGGCAACTCGCCGATCAGCTGCTGACCACGCGCCAGCTGCTCGAAGCGAACGAAATGCTGATGGCCGTGCTCGGCCACGATCTGCGCACGCCGCTCGGCACGGTGCTGGCGTCGGCGGAATTTCTGGTGCGCAACGCCTCCGACGAGCAATCGGCAACTGTCGCGGGCCGCATCAGGAACAGCACGATGCGGATGTCGCGGATGGTGCATCAGCTGCTCAATCTCGCGCGCCTGCAAGGCGGCCGTATGCAATTGCAGCCGCGTGCGAGCGATCTGGCGGCGCTGTGCCGCGGCGTGATCGAAGAGTTCGCGACGCACGAGCGCGCCGGCCAGATTGTGTTCACTTCGCGCGGCAATACGACGGGCACATGGGACACCGACCTGCTGTGGCAGGCCATTTCGAATCTGATCAGCAACGCGTTGCATCACGGCGAGCACGACAGCCCGATCACCGTCGACCTCAATGCCGACGAACCGAACCGGCTGCGACTGACCGTCAGCAATCGCGGCGCGATTCCGCCCGCGATGCTGCCACATCTATTCGAAGCTTTCGGCTCGAACGGAGCAGGCGAGCGCTCGCGCGAAGGGCTCGGCCTCGGGCTGCACATCGTGGACAAGATCGTGCACATGCATGGCGGCAAGGTGACGGGCAAATCGGACGAGATCGTCGGCACTGTATTTACGGTCGAACTGCCGCGCACCGCGCAAAGCTGGGTGCTCTGACACGGCGCGACGGCCGGCAGGCCGCGCGCCTGAAATACTTCGTAAGAGATACGCCGGCGGCGTGGGCGCCTTGCGCGGCATGGGCAAGCGTCCGCGCCCCGTTTCGTGCGCCGCCCTGGCGTGTGCGGCTGTCAGCCGATGTAATAACGGCTTGCCATCAAACCGCACTACAATGCTTGCCGTCCGATCCCCGTTGTTCGCCTCTTCATCATGTCCAGCCGCCCTTCCCGTATTGCTCTCGCGTTGACCCTGCCCGTGCTTGCCGCGCTCGGCGCGTGCTCGACGCCGCCGAAGGCGAAGCTGCAGGAAGACTTCGTCAGCAGCGGCACGAGTCCGTACACGCGCACGTTTCAGGTGACGAGCACAGAGGCCTGCGAAGGCGCGCGCCGCGCGCTGCTGAGCCAGGGCTACATGACGACGCTGGTGCGCCCCGATACCGTCGACGCCAGCAAGAACTTCCAGCCCGCCAGCGACTCGCACTTCACCGTCGAATTCCATATCGTCTGCACGGCGGGCGACGACGCGACCAATAGCAGCATCGTCTATGCGAACGCGGTGCAAAGCGGCTACGCGCTCAAGAAGAGCGATACGTCGGCGAGCGTCGGGTTGAGCGTGCTCGGCTCGCTGTCGCTGCCGATCCGCCAGAACAGCGACGCGATGGTGAAGATTTCGAGCGAAACGATCCAGTCGGGCAGGTTCTACGACGGCTTCTTCAATCTGATCAGCCACTATCTGGCGAACGTGGTGCGCAGCATGCCTGTGCCCGGCAATACCGTCGACGCGACGCCGCTGCCCATGCCCGCTCCCGCGCCGGCGCTGGTCGTCACGCCGATGTCATCCACGCCCGGCGGCAACGCGGCGCCTGTCATCATGCCCGCGCCTTCGAAGGAACCGACCACGCCGGTTGCAGCGGCAGCGACGCCAGTTGCTTCGGCAGCGCCTGTCTCCGCGACGACGCACGCGCACGAAGCCGCCGCCGCGTCACCCGATAGCACGCCTGCGATCATCGAATCGCCGGCTTCGGATGCGGCGGCTTTGGCGCAGTGAAATTGCCGCGTTGCGTTGTCGGGTCGTAAGCGCTGTGTCGCGATGGTCGACCGTGAGGCGATTGCACGCTTAATCGACTCAAATCATGAGTCGATAGTCACTCTCGCGCTGCGGACTGAACTGCCGACAGCTTTGCCACTCACGCCGCAATTTTTATTTTCACCCCGCACTCAAGATTTCAGCCATTTTGCCGACCGCGAACGATTATCTGGTTTAAATCACCGATCGGTAAAAACGTTCTGAGCAAAAACGACCGAAGCATCGATACAAATCAAATAGTCGAAAATATTTTCCCGCTTGGGCTTTGCCCGCACTTCAGCACAGCATCGATCCAGCCGTTACTACCTTCACGGAATTAACAAAACGGTACGCAATTTCAGGCAGTAAAACCTGCCGATTCATTTGCGTGCCGCACGTTGCTAAAAATTGGAGAGGGTCCATGTTTGTCGCTATTGGTTGGGTGCTGGTTCTCGGCTCTGTGATCGGGAGCTTCGTGGGAGTGGGCGGCCATTTGCCCGCGCTGGTTCAGCCGTTCGAACTGCTGTGTATTTTCGGCGCGGCAATGGGCGCGTTCGTCGTCAGCAATCCCGTTTCGGTATTGAAGAAAACCATCAAGGCTTTGCCCGGATGCTTCAAGGGCGGCAGTTATTCGAAAGAGGTTTATCTCGAGCTGATTGCACTGCTTTACGAGCTGCTTCAGAAAGCACGTAAGGAAGGCATGATGGCGCTCGAAGCTGACGTCAATGCGCCGGAAGAGAGCGCGCTTTTCCAGAAGTATTCGCACGTTTTGAAGGACCATCATCTGCTTGATTTCATCGTCGATTATCTGCGGATGATGGCGACGGGCAACGTCAACGTACACGAGGTGCAGGACCTGATGGACGAAGAGCTGGCGACGCATCACGCCGAATCGTCGGTGGCCGCGAACGCGATCCAGAAGATGGCTGACGGCCTGCCCGCGTTCGGCATCGTCGCGGCCGTGATGGGCGTCGTGCACACGATGGGCTCGGTCGGCGCGCCGCCCGCCGTGCTCGGCGAGATGATCGCGGGCGCGCTGGTCGGCACATTCCTCGGCATTCTGCTCGCGTATGGCTTCATCGGCCCCGTTGCCGATCTGCTCAACGCGAAGGGCCGTGCGGAAGCCAAGCCGTATCAGTGCGTGAAGGCCGTGCTGCTCGCGTCGCTGTCCGGCTACGCGCCGCCCGTCGCCATCGAATTCGGCCGCAAAGTGCTGTTCACGGCCGACCGTCCGAGCTTCCAGGAGCTCGACGACGCCGTGCGCGCCACCAAGATGCCGAAGTCGGCCTGATGCGCGCATAGAGGGGGATCAGCATGGCCGAAAGACGACCCCGCGGCGAAGAGGCGAGCGAGAAGGCCGCACCCGTCATCGTGCGACGCTCGAAGAAGGGCGACGGGCACGGCGCGCATCACGGCGGTGCATGGAAGATCGCCTACGCGGACTTCGTGACCGCGATGATGGCGTTCTTCCTGCTGATGTGGCTGCTCGGCTCGACGTCGAAGTACGACAAGCAGGGCATCGAGGATTACTTCAACACGCCGCTGTCGAGCCTGCTAGGCGGCAACGAAGGGACGGCTGCAGCGCGTCCGAACGTGATTCAGGGCGGCGGCCGCGACATCTCCGACACGCGCCCCGGCGACGGCAAGAAAGCGCAGCAGGAGCCCGCGAAACCGACGCTCACGCAGGCGACGATGGCGCCCAACGACACCGCGCGTCTCGAACAGCTGAAGGCGAAGCTGTCGGCGCTGATCGAGGAGACGCCCGCATTGAAGGCGTTCAAGGATCAGATCCGCATTTCGATTACGAACGAGGGCTTGCGCATCGAGATCGTCGATTCGCTGAAGCGTCCGATGTTCGCGACGGGCAGCGCGAAACTGCAGAGCTACGCGGTCGAGATTCTCACGCAGATCGGCGCGTCGCTGAACGATGTCGATAACCGCATTTCGATTGCGGGCCACACGGATGCCGCCACGTACGCGAACGGCCCGGCCGGTTATTCGAACTGGGAGCTGTCGTCGGAGCGCGCGAACGCGGCGCGCCGCGCGCTCGTGGCGGGCGGCATGCGCGAAGACAAGCTGCTGCAGGTGCGCGGTCTCGCGGACGTGCTGCCGCTCAACGCGAACGTCGCCGACGAGCCAACCAACCGGCGCATCAGCGTGCTGGTGCTGAACAAAGCCGCCGAACAGGCGTTCTTCCGCGACGGCGGACGCACGTCGATCGATGAAGCGCTGCCCGCAAGCGAAGCGATCCCCGACGTGGTGTCGAAACTGAAGGTAAGCACGCGCAGCGCGTATTGATCGCGATGTCGTGTGTTCAGCCGCGCGCTTCGAATGGAGCGCGCGGCTTTTTTTGCTTCGCTCCAGCGCGGATTGATCACCCGATTTGATCACACAACGAAACGGTCATACGCACCGTTTCGCCAAGCGACACATTCGCGTCGTCAATTGCGTCCGGCCTTGCGCTCAGGCAAGGCAATTTCAGCTCTGCACTTCACAACCGCAACACGTTTCTGATATTGGTAGAGGAAGCGTAGCTGTTGCGCTTGCGCGAGATCACGCGTGCAAACGTGCATTTCCCTTCCAATGTTTCATTGACGGAGAACGACAATGCAAAGAAGACACTTCGTGACAGCAAGTGCTGCTGCACTCGCATACGGCAGTCTGCTGTTGTCGGGCTGCAGCACGACGACGAGCAGCGGCGAATCGGCGGCAACCGACATGTCCAAGCGGCAGTCGATCGACGCGAGCGTCGACGGCACGATGGCGAAGCTCTACACGACCGTGAAGGGCTCGCGTGAACTGGTCGCCAAGGCGCGCGGCGTACTCGTGTTTCCTTCCGTGCTACAGGTGGGCTTCGTGGTGGGCGGGCAGTATGGCGAAGGCGCGCTGCGCGTCGACGGCAGCACGGCCGGCTACTACAGCACGGTCTCCGGCTCGTTCGGCCTGACGGCGGGCGCGCAGTCGAAGGCGATCATCTTCCTCTTCATGACGCAGGACGCGCTCGACAAATTCCGCAACGCCAAGGGCTGGTCGGCGGGCGCCGATGCGTCGGTGGCGCTCATCAAGGTCGGGGCGAACGGCGCAGTCGATACTACGACGGCAACCGCGCCTGTCGAGGCGATCATTATGACGAACTCCGGACTGATGGCCGACGTGTCGCTCGCGGGCACCAAGGTGTCGAAGCTGAACATCTGAGCTTGGTGCCGTGCGACGTGGCGCGCTCGCCGCCGTCGCGCATCGCTGCCCGTAGAAACACAAACGGCTCGCCGTGACCAATGGCGAGCCGTCTGCGTTTTGCTTGCTACGCGGCGATCAGAAGCGATACGTTACGCCGACCTTCACGATGGGGTACCAGCGCCACTTGTCGGCCTTGTCCTGTAGGGCTTGGCGTTGCTGGTCGACGTTCGCCTGACCCGCTTCGGCGACGATGTCCGCCGGGACGTCGAGCGTCACGTGCGGGCGGCCATAGGTGACGCCTGCATCGAAGAACGCCGAGAAGCCCTTCTGCGCGACAGGCGTATGACCAAAGCCAATGCCGATATACGGACGCACCGTCGGATACTTCGCCTCCGCGTGAACCGTCTCACCGTTCGTCGCGTAGTTGGTGCCGTTGATGCTGACCGTGCCGCTCGGGCTGATCGCATCGCCCGATACGTTATCCCCGCCGATCAACATACCGGCCGTGATGCGGAACGGCACCGTGGCGGGCGCCGGGAAGAAGTCGAGGTACAGGCCGCCGTGATAGATCTTGGCCTTGCCGTCGTAGTTCAGGGCACCGGCGCTGAAGTTGTGCGAGAACGCAATGCCATTGAATTCGGCGCGGATGTTGTCGCGCGTGCCGAGCGGTTCGGAGAAGCCGATACCGAGGCCTTCCGTGCCGACCTGACCGTAAATTTCGTGAGCGTGTGCAACGGGCGCGGACAGCGCGAAGCCCGCCGCGAGCGTGACCAACAGCCTTTTCATCTGTGAGCTTTCCATCGGGGTTCTGGAGGGCGCCTGACCTTGACGCCGCGTGTATCGGGAAAAATTGCCCGTCACACGCAATGACCTTGCGTTGCGGCGGCGTCCCAGACCCGTCTTATTACGGACCACTCACAGAAAATCTTTAGTGAATATTTAAAACGTTCTTTGCGTGCCGCCTCAAGCCCTTTAAATGGCGGGTTTCTCAGCGGAAATCGGTAAATTACACGGCCTTACCGATGCTTTAAATCCGTCATTCGATGCCGCGCGTCAATCGCTGGATCGCCTGAGGCGGCTGGCCGTACGCACGCAAAAAAGCCCGGCGCATGCGCTCGCGGTCGCCGAAGCCCACATCGCGCGCAACCACGTCGACGCCGTGCCGCCCCGTCTCGAGCATCAGGCGCGCCGCTTCGACACGCAGCCGCTCGACCGCCTTCGCGGGCGTCTGCCCCGTTTCTTCCCTGAACGCGCGCGTGAACTGCCGCGGGCTCAGATGCGCGGCGTCCGCGAGCTGCTCGACGGAAAGCAGCGTGTTCAGATTGCGCCTCGCGTACGACAGCGCCGTCTGGATGCGATCGGACTTCGGCTCGAGTTCGAGCAGCGCCGAAAACTGCGATTGACCGCCCGCGCGCCGGTGATACACGACGAGCTTGCGCGCGACATGGCGCGCGAGCTCCACGCCCGCGTCCTTCTCGACGAACGCCAGCGCAAGGTCGATGCACGCCGTCATACCCGCCGACGTCCACACGTCGTTATCGATGATGAAGATGCGATCCTCTTCCACTTTCACAGCCGGATAACGTTTGCGCATGTCTTCGGCGTAGTACCAGTGCGTGGTCGCGCGCCTGTCGTCGAGCAGGCCCGCATCGGCCAGATGAAACGCGCCCGTGCAGGCGGCGGCAACACGGCGCGCCGCCGGCGCCGCCCGCTTCAGGAACGCGATCAGCGACGGCGGCGACGGCTGCAGATCGTTGTCGCCGACGACGAGGATCGTGTCGAAGCGGCTGTCGTCGAACGGCTGGGTCGACACCTCGAAACCGGACGAGCACGGCACCGGGCCGCCGTGCTCGGACAGCAACACGTACTCGTACAAGGGCTCGCTCATCTCGCGGTTCGCGAACTCCAGCACGCTCGTCATGCCGAGATTCATCACCTGAAAACCGGGGAACAGAACGATTCCGACGCGCAGCATGGTTTGGCTCCAGCGATGTCTGAAAAAGAGGCATCTACGACATTGAGGCCATGTGAGTATGCACCTAATCTGACGGTCATGCAGACGACGCCGCGTCGCCTGCGCCCTCTGACCTCAGGAGCATTGATATGTCGAATTCTTCCAATACCGCAGCGAACCTCGGCACGGCCGTCGTGACGGGCGCCTCGTCGGGCATCGGCGCAATCTACGCGGATCGCCTCGCACGCCGTGGCTATGACCTGATCCTCGTTGCCCGCAACCGCGCGCGCCTCGAACAACTGGCGACGCGAATCTCGAACGAAACGGGCCGCTCGGTAGAAATCGTCGCCGCCGATCTGAACGACGACGCCGATATCCGCCGCGTCGAAAACGTGCTGCGCACCGACGCGAGCATCACGATGCTGGTGAACAACGCGGGCGTTGGCGCCGCGGCGCCGCTGGTGGATTCCGACGTCGACAAGATGGAAGCGATGATCAAGCTGAACGTCGTCGCGCTGACGCGGCTCACGTACGCCATCGCGCCCGGCTTTGTCGCGCGTGGCGGCGGCAACGTCATCAACATTGCGTCGATTGTGGCAGTGGCGCCCGAGATCCTGAATGGCGTCTACGGTGGTACGAAGGCATTCGTGCTGGCGTTCACCCAATCGCTGCATCACGAACTGGCGAGCAAGGGTGTGAAGGTGCAAGCCGTTTTGCCGGGCGCGACGCGCACCGAATTCTGGAGCGTCGCGGGCGTGCCGATCGAGGCCGTCGAAGAGCGAGGCATCGTGATGTCGGCGGAACAGATGGTGGATGCGTCGCTCGTCGGCTTCGATCAGGGCGAACTCGCGACGATTCCGTCGCTGCCGGATTACGCCGACTGGCAAGCGTTCGAGTCGGCGCGCACCGCGCTTGGGCCGAATCTGTCGCGTACGGCGCCGGCTGCGCGGTTCAATGTGGCTTGATGTTGTGAGGTGAGTGCGGTGCGACGCGATGGGGGTTTCACGTCGCGTTGTGCTTTGCCGTGCGGGTTGCGGCGAGTTTATGGGTCTAAACCATGTGCTCGAAGCGTAGCGCGTCGCGAACGGCCAGCACGCGGTGAGGCGCAGAGTTTATGCGCCTGACCCGCATGCCCCAAACGCCGCACGTCGCGAACAGCTAACCCGCGCGGAGGCGCGGGGTTTATGCGCCTAAACCGCATGCCCAAAACGTCGGACGCCGCGAACGGCCAGCCGGCGCCGAGGCGCAGAGTTTATGCGCCTAAACTCGACGCGCCTCACGCGCCGAGCAGCACGCCGGTGCGGAACGCCTGTTTCCCCGTCACGCGGCCAAGCGGTGCGCCCGCTGTCACGAAACGGATCGCGCGCCGCATATAGAGCACGCCTTCCGTATTGCTGGTGATCGTCGTGGTTTCGTCCGTCAACGGATCGACGATATCGAACAGCGCGTCGCCGACGCGAATCCAGTCGCCAATCTTCACGCGATGCACGAGGATGCCGCTAACGGGCGCGTAGAACTGCTCGCTGCCCGCGAGCGGCGTCGCGGGCGTCGGCAGTTCCGGCAGCGGCTTCGCGCCGCCTTCGATCGCCTTGCGATGTGTCAGATAGTCGACGAGCGCGTCGGCGTCCTGCTGCGCAACTTCATACGATACGTCACGCTGTCCACGGCATTCGATCGTCACCGCAACCGTGCCCGTCGTCACCGGCTTCCCAGCGGGCATCTGTTGCTGCAAATGCCACCACAAAAGGCTGTGCGTTTCATCGAACGCCTGGCCGCCCGAGTCCGTTGCGAGCAGCGACGCTTCCGAGCGCAGATAGCGCGCGAGCGGCTCGATCTCCGGCCAGCCCGCTTCGCTCGTGTAGACGTGCATCACCGCTTCGAGCGAGCAATGCAGATCGATCACGACGTCCGCGTCATAAGAGAGCTTCAGCAATGCGAGTTGCAACGACTCGTACTCGGTGAGCGGCTTTTGCGCATCCAGTTGCTCACGCACCAGCTCACGGATCAGATTGCGGTTCTCCCGCGCATCGGCGCCGAGGCGGTCCTTCGCGCGATCCAGCAGCGTCGTGAACTGCATGAAGTGCCGGTTGAAGTTCTTCCCACTGCCCGTTTCGAAACGGCCGATGAACTGGCCGAGCACATGTTGCCCAAGCCCGACGGGGTTCGCGACGGGCACGAGCACGATTTCGGCTTTCAGCAGGCCTTGCGCTTCGAGCTCGACGAGGCGCCGCTTGAGCAGCACCGTCGTGAGCATCGCGGGCGTTTCGTCCGCGTGCAGCGACGACTGGATATAAATCTTTTGCCCGCTGTTTTGCGGGCCGAAATGAAACGCGACGAGTTCGCGTGACGTACCCACGGCGGGCGAGAGAAGCGGAATCGATTGCCTGTTCATGTGACTCTTCTGAATGTCGTTCGACGTGTAACCGGATCAGTTACCGTACGGATCGAAGTCGAAATACTTGTGCGCGATCTGCGCGTAGGTGCCGTCTTTGCGCATCGACGCGATTGCGGTGTTGATCGACGTCTGCAACGCGGCTTCGTCCTTGCGCAAGCCGATGCCGACGCCGCGATCGCCCATATCGAGCGGCTCGCCGACGAACGCGAAGCCCTTGCCTTGCGGCGTGCGCAGGAAGCCGTAGTCGGCTTCGACGGTGCCGAGCAACGCGCCGTCCAGGCGTCCGTTGACCAGGTCGCTGAATACCTCGTCCTGGCCTTTGTACGCCACCACGTGCACGCCCGCGGGCGCCCAGTGCGACTGCGCGAACGACTCGAACTGCGTGCCCGTTTGCACGCCGATCTGCTTGCCGGCGAGCGTCGTGGGCGCGCTGCCGTTCAGCGCGGTGCCCTGCTTCGCCACCAGCCGCGATTTGAACTGGAACAGCTTCGACGAAAAGAGAATCTGCTGCTCGCGCTTCGCGGTGATCGCCATTGACGACATGATCGCGTCGATCTTGCGCGCCTGCAGCGCCGGAATCATGCCGGAGAACTCCAGTTCGACCCATTCGCAGCGCGCGTGAATGCGCTTGCAGATTTCATTGCCGAGATCGACGTCGAAGCCCTTGAGACTGCCGTCGGGGGATTTCGCGTCCATCGGCGGATAGGTCGGGTCGATGCCGAGACGAATCGTGTCGTTATCGCGTGCGAACGCGCCCTGGCTTGCGAAGCCCAGTGCGACAAGGAGAAGTATCAGCGAAGTCTTCATGGCTAACGGGCCTATCGGTCGGCTGTGACGGGATGGATTCTGAGCCGATCCTACGATGCGCCAGTGATACAAAAAAGTGCAAATCTGTCTATCATGATCACTTCTTCTGATCGCCCGCTTTTCCGCCCCTGTCGACGATGGCCCTGACCATTTCCCAACTTCGCGTGTTCACGGCCGTGGCCGAGCACGGCAGCATCCGCGCCGCGTCGCGCGCGCTCGGTATCGCGCAAAGCGGGATCACGCAGCAATTGCAGAATCTCGAATCGATGCTCGGCGCCACGCTCATCACGCGCACCAATCGCGGCATCGCGCTGACGGCGATCGGGCAGCGCATGCTGCAACGCGCGGCGACGATCCTCGGCGAATGCGCGCGCGCCGAACATGAAGCGCAGCAACTGCGCGGCGAGTACACCGGACAGGTCACGTTCGGCATGACAACCGAGCCACTGATCGACGCGGGCGCGCCCGTGCTGACCGAGTTTCGCGAGCGCTTTCCGCGCGTGGCCGCGCACATGCGCACGGGCACGTCGCGGATGATGATTCAGTGGATACGCGAAGGCACGCTCGATTTCGCCGTCGCGCTGGTCTCGAAGCACACGGATACGACCGACCTCTCCGTGACAAAGCTGTATCCGTCCGATCCCGTCGTCGTATGCAGGCGCGGTCATCCGATGGCGCATGCGAAGTCGCTTGCCGAACTCGCGGATTGCTCGTGGATCGCGACGCGCTCGCCCAATCTCACCGACGATCCGCAAGCGCACCGCCTAAACGATCTGTTCGCGAGTCACCGTCTCGCGCCGCCGAGAATCGTCTCGACCGTCGAAGGGCTGTTCGAGTCACTGCATCTGGTGAGCGAGACGGATTGTCTGTCGCTGGAGGCAGCCGTGGTGACGAAGCGCGGGCCGTTCGCGCGCGTGTTGACCACGATCGACGTGCGCGAGCGCGTCGCCGCGCAGGACGTCTGCGTGTTGCAACGCGCCGCCGCGCCGCTCACACCCGCCGCCCAGGAACTCGCGACAATGATCGCGTCGTACACGCGAACCGTGCGTGCGCGAAATCATCGGACATAGTTGAGCCGGCAACCACCACTCACTGTTCAGGCTCCCGTAAACCCTCACCTGAAGCACATTCCGCCGGCCCTGGCAGAAAACCGCGCGCAGTTGGCAGCATCGCGTGTATCAATGCTTTTGCCGCGCACGAGGGCTCTCCCTACACTTTGATCACACGCCGATCGCTCACTTCGACACAGCGAACGGCCACCACCGATCACGTTCTGGAGAACCCGAAATGAGCGAAATCATCGCAGGCATCAAGATCCCCGACAGCAAGATGGCGCGCGAAGCGACGCAACTCGTGCGCGACACCGAAACCGATCTGCTCTATCACCACTCGCGCCGCGTGTTCCTGTTCGGCGCGCTGACAGGCGAGCGCAAGCAACTGAAGTACGACCCGGAGTTGCTGTACATCGGCGCGATGTTCCATGACATGGGCCTGATGGAGAAATACAGCAGCGCGCACGATCGCTTCGAAGTCGACGGCGCGAATGTTGCGCGCAATTTTCTGCAGGGCTACGGCATCGACGAAAACGACATCGACATGGTGTGGGACTCGATCGCGCTGCACACGACACCGGGCATTCCGCAGTACAAGAAACCCGTGGTCGCGCTGGTGACGGCCGGCGTCGAAATGGATGTGCTGGGTCTCGCCTACGACGAGTTCTCGACGGAAGACCGCAAGCTGATCGTCGCAGCGCATCCGCGCGGCGAGAGCTTCAAGGAAAACATCATCGATGCGTTCGCGAACGGCACGAAACACAAGCCGCTGACGACGTTCGGCAACGTGAAGGCCGATGTGCTCGCGCTGAAAGACCCGGAATACAAACGCCTGAACTTCTGCAGCATCATTCTCGGCTCGGCGTGGAACGACTCGAACGTGCAGGCGGGTGCGTGCCGCAATCCCGCGCACAACCACGGCTAAGCGCGACTGACCACTCTCTCCTCGTCAAGGTCTGTTGACGATCAAGCCGCTTGCAGTCTCCGCTCAAGCGTGCCTTTGAATCCGCGTTCTCGCGAACGCGGATTCTTTTTTTGTTGCGAAGGCACTGCGAACGGATGCGCTCGCGCGGCACTCATCGCGCCGGAATCGCGCGTGACGACCGTCGAACCGTGTGCGAAGGCAACTCGCCAAACTGCGCCTTGTACGCATTGGCGAAATGCCCGAGGTGCACAAATCCCCATTGCGCGGCGGCATCGCTGACAGAGAGGTCAGCCTGGCGCGTATCGAGCAACAGACGCCGCACCTGCCCGAGCCGCAACGAGCGCACGTAGGTCAGCGGATTGGTTTGCACGACAGCCTGAAAACTGTTCTGCACCGTGCGCCGGCTCACGCGCAATTGCGTGCAGAGGCTTTGAATGTCGATGAGCTCGTCGGGATGGTTGATCACGAAGTCGTGAATGCGGCGCACGATATCGGCCTGACACGCATATGTCAGCCGGTTTGACGATGCGGGCACGTGATACGCGAGCAGATCGACGAGCGCCTCGCTCACCTGATTGCGCACCGCGTGCTGCGCGCGGATGTCGTCGAAGGCGTCGGGCTGCGCCAGCACGCGTTCGATCAGCGTCGCGAGCTGCAGCCCCGCGCGCGTGCAAGCGGCGTTCGGAATATCGAGTACGGTGCGGCGAAAGAGATTGTCGTCGAGTTCGACGCCCGCGCAATCGGCGACGCCTTGCAGCATGTCTGAATCGACCACGACGCCGATCAGCGCCATGTCGTCGGGCGAATGGAACTCGAACGGCGTGCCGCCTTGCGCCATCACGAACCCGCCGCGATCGATCCGCACGCCGCCGAACGAGAATGCCCCCGCGCCCGCGAGCGGAATGCCAAACGTCATATGATTGACCGGCAACTGCCCGCGCTGCACGACACGCAGATTCGCCGACTCGTGGAACACCTGCACGCCGTCCAGCTCGATCTGCTTCACCGCGCTGCGAAACGTGCCTGAACCGATCTGGTCGTAACGCTGATCCCAACCCCGCAGCGCGGCCGCGTGGTCATCGGCATCGTTGAAGAACTGGTGATGGACGTACACGGTGCCCCCACAATCTCAAAAAAACCGCCAAGTTGCGTAGAATAAACCGACCAAGCGGTCGGGAAAATACTTCCGAGGGTTTGTCCTGGGCGTTTTCGTCGGCTGGACGCGACAGTCCGTGGATTTCCATGGACGCGGCGCTGATTTCCTTATTGTAGTCAGCGTCAAAAATCCGCCGAAGCCTTCCAGAACACCAGGCACGCTAAAGAAAATCCTTAATACCCGGCTGTTACCGAACTAGATTTACTTATATCCTAGCGAATTGCTTTTTCCCGCCTGGATATCAATGGTGACGACCCGATCCCGCTCTGCCACGCCTCTCGCGATGCATCGCAATCTGCCGATGCTGCTGCTGCGCGCGCGCGAACTCATGATGGCGCGCTTTCGTCCGTTGCTCACGGCGCAGGGGCTGACCGAGCAGCAATGGCGCATCATTCGCGCGCTGCACGAGAACGGGCCGCTGGAGCCCCGGCAGATATGCGCGCTGTGCACGATTTCGAGTCCGAGTCTCGCGGGCGTGCTTGCGCGCATGGAAGATCTTGGCCATGTGACGAAAGAGCGCTTTGAGGACGATCAACGGCGCGTGCGCGTGTCGCTGACTGCGCAGAGTGTGGAGATCGTCGAGCGGATGAAGCCGATGCTCGAAGCGGAATATCGCGCGCTGGAAGACAAAGTTGGTGCGAAGGTTGTCGGCGATCTCTATGTGGCGGTGGATGCGTTGATCAGGGAACTGGATGCGGGGGAAAGCCGTGAAACGGAGTAAGACGAACGCGCCAGCGAAAACGCGCGGCGCGTGACATCAACGGGATCGGCAAGGAGATGTGGCTATTCGCTTGCCCCCTCCCCCGCCGCCTCGATCAACTTCAGCGACGCATCCGCATCGCCAATCTTCTCAATCGCCAGCAGCGCAAACCGCGCCAGAAACATTGGCGCATTAGCCTCGCCGACTTGAGTCATCGTCTTGCACAGCCGCGTATAGACGGTATCGAGTTCTGCATCGGTCATCGCGTTCTCCATTCGTTGAATCGGTTGATCAAGCAAGCGCGCGCGCAATCGCGGTCTCGACATCATCCGCGCTCGCATTGCGCCAGCGCCCCAACACATGCCCATCCGGGCGCACTAGATACACGGTGCCCGGCTTCGCGTCATAACGCTCGAAGATGCGTCCCGTGTGATCCCACGCATGCACGCCCTGCGCTTGCGGATGCAAACGCGCGCTCAGCGACACGACCTTGAACGGCACGCCGCGTTCACGCATCGCTTGCGCAAGCGCAGTGAAATCAGCGGACACCTCGCCCTCTTCACTAAAACACAGCGCCGTAAACCGCACACCGACGAGATCAGTCAAATGCGCTTCACGCGCATGCCCACCTTCAGCAATCGTCACCGGAAACTCGGCAAGCACCGCCCCCGGCACAGGCCCCGCAGCAAACGCATCGCCATCGGCGACATTCAGCGGCGACTGCACATAAGTAATCGCCGACGTCTGCCGCGGATTAATCAGTGAGCGCACACCCGGATGCTTCACAGCAAGACTCAACACAGCCTTGCGCATCAGATCGAATGCAAACGACGGCGGCGCCATGAACTCGGTACTCTTCGTGCCATAACTCAAGTTCTCATGCGTAGCGGCAACACGCTCATCCGAATAGCTATCGAGCAACTTCGCCGATGCCAATCCCTTCACAACAAACGCCAGCTTCCAAGCGATATTGTCCGCATCATCGATACCCGAGTTCGCGCCGCGCACGCCGAAGATCGGCACGAGATGCGCGGCATCGCCCGCGAACATCACGCGCTGATGACGATAACGCTCGAGCGTCAACGCATTGGCCTTGTAGATCGTGATCCAGATCGGCGCCCAGTCGCCTTTCTCGCCCATCATATCGAGCAGGCTTTGCACACGCGGCATCACGTTTTCAGGCTTCACAGCCTGCTCCGCGTCTTCGCCGTCGCGCAACTGATAGTCGATACGCCACACGTTATCCGGCTGCTTGTGCACGAGCACGGTCGAGCCCGGATTCGACGAAGGATCGAAATACGCGAGACGCTCCGTCGGACGATCGCTTTGCAGTTCGATATCGACGATCACATAGCGCCCTTCGTAGCTCGTGCCTTGCAACTGCAAGCCGAGCGCTTCGCGGATCGTGCTGCGCCCGCCATCGGCGGCGACGACCCAATCCGTCTCTAGCGCGTAGTCGCCATCAGGCGTGGTCAATTGAAGCGTTGCGCCATCGTCGCGCGAATCGATCGACTTCACCCGCGTCTGCCAGCGGATATCGATCAGATCGGCGCGCTTCTCCGCTGCATCGAGCAAGAACTGTTCGATGTGATATTGCGCGAGGTTGACCATCGGCGGCAGCTTCTGGTTTTCGTCCTGCGGCATCGTGAAGTGCAGCACTTCCGTATCGCGATAGAAGCTGCGTCCGCCCGTCCACGGCAAGCCTGTTTTCAGAAAGCCGTCGAGTGCGCCGAGCCGTTCGATGATCTCCAGGCTACGGCGTGAAATACAGATTGCGCGGCTGCCATAGCAAACGGAATCGTCCGCTTCGATCAGCACGCAGCGCACGCCGTGATTTGCGAGACCGAGGGCGACAGCCAGTCCGACGGGCCCGCCGCCGACAATCGTCACCGCGTGACGCTGCGCGTCCACACCCTGCGTCAGTTGCGGCAAGCGCGCTGCGTACTTTTTCCCAGCGAACGGATACGGTTTGAATTGCTTGTTCATCGAATGCTCCAGATCGATTCCTTCAGGCGAGCCGCGCAGGTGGCGCTTCGCGTTTATCCATCGGCAGCAGCGTGACGACGACCACGCCGATCACCAGCAGCACCGCCGAATACAGCAGCCCCGCCGAGAAACTGTGCGTCGCGTCCCGCAGCCATCCGACGATCAGCGGGTTGAGCGCCGAACTGATATTGCCCGTCGCGTTGATCACGGCAATGCCAATGGCGCGTGCGCGAAAGCTCAACGCGTGATCCGGCGTGGTCCAGAAGATCGACATCGCCGTGTACGAACCCGCCGACGCGAGGCACACGCCGAACATGCGCATCGCCGGATTCGTCGAGTATGCGGTGCACAGCCAGCCCGCAGCGGAGAACAGCATCGGAATCATCAGATGCCATTTGCGTTCCTGCTTGCGGTCCGAGCGGCGTCCCCACCAGATCATCGCGACGATCGTGCACACCTGCGGAATCGCGGCGAGCAAGCCAATCGTTCGATTGCTCGCATCCGCGCTGAAGCTCTTCACGATCAGCGGCGTCCACACGGCAACCATTGCCAGCGTGTTCACGAGGCAGAAGTACGCAATCGCGAACTTCACGACAGCCGGCGACAGCAGTTCACTGACGATGCTCTTCTGATCATTCGTATGAGCACTCACAGTAGCGCTCTGCTTATGTTCCGCAGCAAGTGCCGCGGCAAGCGTGCGCTTCTCTTCATCATCGAGCCAGCGCGCCTTTTGCGGGCTGTCGTCGAGATACGCATACACGACAAGACCGAGAATCGCCGACGGCAAGCCTTCGAGCAGGAAGAGCCATTGCCAGCCCTTCAACCCGAGCGTCCCGTCGAGTCCAAGAATGAAGCCCGACAACGCCGAACCAACCGCGGCCGTCACGGGCATCGCAATCATGAACAGCGCATTGGCGCGCGCCCGGTACGCGGCCGGAAACCAGTAGGTCAGATACAGCAGAATGCCTGGCAGAAAGCCCGCTTCCGTCACGCCGACCAGCACGCGCAACACGTACAGCGTGCCGGGGCTCGACGCGAACATCGTCGCCGTCGACGCAAGCCCCCACGCAATCATGATCGTGCCGATCCACCTGCGCGCGCCGATGCGCGCCAGCACGACGTTGCCCGGAATGCCGAACGCGATGTAGGCGACGTAGAAGAGCGTCGTCGCGAGACCGAATTGCGTGCTCGTGAGCCCGAGGTCCTTCATCATCGTCAGGCCGGCGAAGCCGATGTTGATGCGGTCGAGAAACGAGAAGAAAAACAGCACGAACAGGAACCCCAGCAGATGCCGCGATACCTTGGCGATCACCGGCTGTTCGTGCGCATGCGGCGCGGTGGTGGCAGGCGTCGCATGCAGCGCGCCGGCTCGCGAGGAGGTGTCCATACCGTTGTCTCCGATGTTGTCGCTTTCTGATGCGTCGCAGTATGGAGCGCGGCTATGTGCTGCCTGTCCTCATTTTGGGTACAACGTGGGGCCTGTTAAGGCCTGGGGAAAACGCGGATAGGTCAGCGGAAATGCGTGCTGAAAACAGAGGAATGCGTCAGGCCTTGCCCGGCCCAATGCACAGCGCGAACAGCTGCCGCTGGCTCGAAATGCCGAGCCGTCGAAATGCGCGCTTCTGATAGGTGACGACGCTCGTCGCTTTGATGCCCATCGTGTCGCCGATTTCCTGCGCGGTGCGTCCTTCGAGCACGCCCGTCAGCACGTCGAGTTCGCGCTTCGACAGTTCGGGACAGAGGCCGCGCACGCGCGCGAGCATCAGATGCGAGATCGCCAGATCACGCTGGCCGCAGATCGCGTAGTGATGCTTCGCCGCGTGCGCGATCAACGGCGCCATCGCTTCGATCAACGCGATCTCGCGCGGATGGTAATTGCCGAAGCGTCGGTCGCGATACAGGTTCACCGAGAGCCAGATATCGGGCGTCGGCTGCACGAGCAGCGACACGCGGTCCGACACGTTCGGCTGCTGATAACACGCCGCGCGATACGCTTCGTTGAGAATGTCTTCGCTCGTCTGCTGATGCAGCACGAGTGTCGAGCCGGCCTTGTCGTTGCGCGCCGACGAAACGATCTTCTGGTTGCCGTCGAGCGCATAGAAGTGGCGCGCGTAAGTATCCGCCACGTCGCGCAGAAAACGCCCGCCGCGATGGTCCGCCACAGAAACAGTACGCGGCCGGTTACCGAACTCGTACGCGAAGATCGTGCACTGCGAAATCGCCGCGATGTCGCCGAGCAGTTTCAGCACTTCTGCGGCGAGCGCATTCGAATCGTCGCTGCCGATCGACGATACGAGGCCCGTCGCACGGCTGAGATCCAGCTGCCCTTGAGAAACGGGACGGTCGAGACGCCATGAACGCATGATCGGAGTACGGCCAGAAGCGGCGAGAGAAAACGTGGAATCGCATCATTTTAATCTGCGCGGCGTTTACGCATAGCCGGCTGGCGCTTCGACATCCAGACCGATGCAAAAACATCGGCTCCGCTTGAGCGCATGCATAAAAACACTTCACGCCATTACGAACAATCCCGCAAGCCGCCGCGAAATTGCCTACAGTGAAAAGTTCAAACGCTCGTGCCGTTTTCATAGATGGCGCGCGCGACCCGCGTGCCGCATCGCAACATCTTCCGGAGATGAGTTATGGCGACATGGAAACCCGATCCGACTTTCTATCCTTCCGCGCGCATGGCAAGCAGCGCGCCGAAGGAAACTGTCGCGTATGTGGCGAGCTTCGATCCGTCGCGCGAAACGCCCGACGAGCTCGCCGTCGTCGATGTCGATCCGGGCTCGGCGGAATATGGGCGCATCGTCGGCCGCGTGGCGATGCCCAATACGGGCGACGAGCTGCATCACTTCGGCTGGAACGCGTGCAGCTCGTGCCTGTGTCCGAACGCGCCGCATCCGCATACGGAGCGTCGCTATCTCGTCGTGCCGGGGCTGCGCTCGTCGCGCATCCATATTCTCGATACGAAGCCCGACAAACGGCAGCCGCAGATCGTACGCGTGCTCGAACCTGCGGAAGTCGCGGAAAAGGCGGGCTATACGCGCCCGCATACCGTGCACTGCGGGCCGGCGGGCATCTATGTGGTGTCGCTCGCGAATGCGCAGGGCGAAGCGCCCGGCGGCATTTTCCTGATGGATCACGAGACCTTCGATATTCGCGGCCAGTGGGAAATCGATCGCGGCCCGCAGGAGCTGTCGTACGACGGCTGGTGGCATCTCGGCTACGACACCGTCGTGACGAGCGAATGGGGCCTGCCCGCGACGTTCGAGAATGGCCTCGTGCCGGAAGTGCTGCTGGGCGGCAAGTACGGGCATCGGCTGCACTTCTGGGACATGAATACGCGCAAGCACAAGCAGGTCGTCGACTTCGGCGCGGAGAACCAGCTGGTGTTCGAACTGCGCCCCGCACACGATCCGACCAAAGCCTACGGCTTCGTCAATTCGGTGATCAGCCTCAAGGACCTGTCGGCGTCGATCTGGACGTGGTATCGCGACGGCGACCAATGGGCCGCGCGCAAGGTGATCGAGATTCCCGCCGAGCCCGCCGACGCCTCATTGCTTCCGCCCATGCTCAAAGGCTTCGGAGCCGTGCCGCCGCTCGTCACGGATATCGCGCTGTCGCTCGATGACCGCTTTCTGTACGTGTCGTGCTGGGGCACGGGCGACCTGAGGCAATACGACGTCTCCGATCCGATGAAGCCTGAATTGACGGGCACGGTGCGCATCGGCGGCATTGCCGCGCGGGCGACGCATCCGGCAGCAGGCGAGCGCCCGCTGAACGGCGGCCCGCAGATGGTCGAAGTGAGCCGCGACGGTAGCCGCGTGTACTTCACCAACTCGCTGTACGGCGCGATTGACGAGCAGTTCTATACGGAAGGGATCGACGGCTGGATGGTCAAGCTCGACGCCGGGAAGAACGGCGGCCTCACCGTGGCGAACGACTTCTTCGTCGACTGGCCGAAGTCGCATCGTCCGCATCAGATCCGGCTGGAAGGCGGCGATGCGTCGTCGGATTCATATTGCTATCCGTGAGCATGCAATGAACGGCGTGTGGGCAACGGTGATCGGCAGCGGCATTTTTCATGGCGTGAACCCAGCGATGGGCTGGCTGTTCGCGGCCGCGCTCGGGCTTCAGCATGGCAGCCGTAAGGCCCTGCTGATGGCGCTGCCGCCGCTCGCGCTCGGGCATGCCGTCTCCGTGATGTTCGTGACGACGTCGGCCGTCGCGCTCGGGCTCTTCACGCACACCGAACATCTGCGCACGGTGATGGGCGTGCTGCTGATCGCGTGGGCTGCGTATCACCATTTCTATGGACACAAGCAGCGCGTGCGCGTCGGCATGACGGCTGGCTTCGTCGGGCTCGCGCTGTGGTCGGCAGCGATGGCGACGATGCACGGCGCGGGATTGATGCTGCTGCCCGCGCTGTTGCCGCTGTGCGGCGCGGGGGTGCCCGTCGGCAGTTCGCTCGAATCGGTCGGTCAGGTGACGGCTGTGCATACCGTCGTCACGCTCGCGACGGCAAGCGCGATCGCGCTTGCCGCCTATCAGTATCTCGGGCTCGGCATGCTGCGCCGTGGCTGGGTCAATTTCGACTGGCTCTGGTGCGGCGCGCTGACCGTCACGGGCGTGCTGATGATCGTCACCGGCTAGCTGCACGCAATGTTCGAACGGGTCCCGAATAACCTCACCTTTCGCTACAGTGCCGTGCGGGTTGCGAGCCAACTCACCGTTGCGCGGCTCCCGGATAGTCTCACCTGAAGCGCAATCGTGAGCGTATCGATGACAGGCAAGCTCACCATTCCGGAGACATCGCGATGACGACCGCCCGTCCATTCCTGCTGTTCCAGGACCACAACGCCGAAGAAGCGATGAAGTTCTACATATCGCTATTCGACGACGGCCGGATCGTCGAAATCGTCCATTACGCGTCGGACGCGCCGGGGCACGAAGGTTCGGTGATGAAAGGCACGTTCCATGTCGCGGGGCAAACGGTGATGTGCACCGACAGCATCGCGAGGCACGACTTCACGTTCACGCCGGCGTTCTCGCTGTTCGTCGACTGCGATTCGCAAGCGCAGCAGGAGAAGCTGTGCGCGGCGCTGTCCGAAGGCGGCGCGCAACTGATGCCGCTCGACGACTACGGCTTCAGCCGCCGGTTCGCGTGGGTCAGCGACCGCTTCGGCGTGTCGTGGCAACTGAACCTGCCCTGACCCGGGCATGACATCCTTCATATCAATTCCGTTATAGAGCGCATAACGGATTTCAATTTCGACCTCGATATTGGCTTACGACCATCTCTGCTGACTCCCCTTTTCCCGTCTCCGGAGATTTCATGAAAATAAGAATGGCTCGCGCAGTCATGCGCTCGCTGCGTCTTCCTGCTGCGCTTCTGGCCGCCCTCGGCGCCACTGCCGTGTTGAGCACGGCCGCCCTGGCCGCGGAACCGCTCGGCGTCGCATTCGTCTATCTCGGCAATCCCGGCGACGCCGGCTGGACCTACGCGCACGAGCAAGGCGTGAAGTCGATCGAGACGAAGTTCGGTGACAAGATCAAAGTGACGCGCGTCGAGAACGTGCCCGAATCGGCGGATTCGGAGCGCGTGTTCCGCGACCTCGCGAGCAAGGGGAACAAGATCATCGTCGGATCGAGCTTCGGCTTCCAGGACTTCGAACTGAAGACCGCCAAGGACTACCCCGATATCGTCTTCGAGCACGCAACCGGCTACAAGAAAGCCGCGAACTTCGCGACCTACGACGTGCGCACCTATCAGAGCGCCTATCTCGCGGGGCTCGTCGGCGGCTATACGACGAAGAGCAACACGCTCGGTTTCGTTGCGTCGGTGCCCGTGCCGGAAGTGGTGCGCAACATCAATGCATTCACGATGGGTGCGCGCTCGGTCAATCCGAACGCGAAGGTGAAGGTAGTATGGATCAACACATGGTTCGATCCGGGCAAGGAGAAGCAGGCAGCCGAAACGCTGATCGGCCAGGGCGCCGACGTGCTGATCCAGAACACCGATTCGACGGCCACGATGCAGACGGCCGAGCAGAAGAAGGTGCATGCGTTCGGCTGGGATTCGGACATGAAGCAGTTCGGGCCCAACGCGCAACTGGGCGCATGCGTGAGTTACTGGGGTGTCTACTATTCGCATCTGATCGAGCAGGTGCAGTCGGGCAAGTGGACCAACGCGCCGACGTGGTGGGGTCTCAAGGAAAAAGCGATCGACCTCGCGAGCATCAACACGCAAGCCGTGTCGCCTACCGCGCAGAAAGCGCTGGCGCAGAAGCGCGACGACATCATCGCAGGCAAGTTCGACCCGTTCTCCGGGCCGATCAAGGATCAAGGCGGCGTGATCAAGGTGGCAGCGGGCAAGTCGCTGTCGGATGCGGATCTGTTACGGCTGAACTGGTTCGTGCAGGGCGTCGACGGATCGCTGCCGAAGTAACGCTCACGTGAACAATCACGGAGGAGACACCGTTTGAGCCTGACCAATCCCTCGAAACAGAACGCGTCGGACTTCCCCGAGCAGGGGCTTGCGCCGACGCGCGAACAGATCGTGCGTCATCTGCGTCGTGCGAGCGTCGTGGCGGAGCGCGCGACACTGATGGGCCATCATCCGTTCGGCGCGATTCTCGTCGGCCCGGATCAGGAGACCGTGCTGATCGAACAAGGCAACGTCGATACCGTCAATCATGCGGAATCGGTGCTTGCGCGCATTGCTGCGCTCAACTTCACGCCGCAATATCTGTGGAGTTGCACGCTCTATACGACCGTCGAACCGTGCTGCATGTGTGCAGGTACAGCGTATTGGGCGAACATCGGCCGCGTGGTGTTCGGGATGACGGAAGAGCGCCTGTTGCAAGCCACCGGCAATCATGCGGAAAATCCGACGATGAGCGTATCGTCGCGATACGTCTACGATCATTGTCAGAAGCGTGTCGATCTGATCGGCCCTGTCGCGGAAGTAGAAGAAGAAATCATGCAGGTACAGCACGCTTTTTGGGCTTCGCGTTCTGGCTGAAGCGCCGCGCCACATTGCTAAAGCGCAAAGGTTCGGTGATCCATCGATCCTTTGCCTCGTCCCGTGCATGTGTTCAATGTACGCATGTTCTTGCTGACAGTGCCGATTCGTTGATTTTTCTCAGTGTCGAAGTGCACCGTTCGGTGCCTATACTCGGCCCCATCGCTGGCCACTATCCACGATCATGGACGCCCGGGTCTTACTCATTCCGCTTTGCATCGTCACACTGTCGTGTAACGCCATTGCGCAAGCCGCCGAGAAACCACGTGCGACCGACTCTCCCAACAACACGTATCGCAGCCCGCTCCAGCAGAACTTCGACAGGTCCATGGCCACACCACCCAAAGACGACTCGGACTTCGAAAGGCGCTGTAGAGAGATCATCCACAACTATATCGAGTCTTTCCGTCCACCGGAGCAAGATCGGGCAAACGCCGTCGTTCCGAAGTTCGGCGGCTACAGCGGTGAACCGGAAACCACCTTGCAAGGTTATTACCGGCGTCAGGAAGCCGAAAACGCGTATCGTGAATCGAGGTGCAAGTAATCGACGTGATTGTTAAATGATTGCTCGCATCACCGCAACGATCTGTTCTCCCGCACCTAGCTATTCATAGGCAGATTCGCCCACTACCATTCGCGTTCAATCGGAAGCGGCGTCATTACGTCGCACTCCACAGTGAACAGAACACGCGAAGGTCCTCGATTGCCTATGACGTCCCACGCTTCTTCTCAAAGCGCAGGTAAGAGTCTGCGCTACAGCCGCACGGCCATTGCGCTGCACTGGCTGATCGCGCTGCTGATGATCTGCGGCTTCTATCTCGGCTGGATCATGACGGACATTCCGGGCTTCACGCCGACGAAGCTCAAATACGTCTCGTGGCACAAGTGGATCGGCGTCACCGTGTTCGCGCTGGCCGTGCTGCGCGTCGTGTGGCGCGCAACGCATGCAGCGCCGCCGATGCCCGTCGCGATGCCCGCCTGGCAAAAGGCCGCCGCGCACGCGACGCACGCGCTGCTCTATGTGCTGATGCTTGCCATTCCAATCACCGGCTACTTCTTCAGCTCGGCGGCGGGCGTGCAGGTCGTGTACCTCGGCGTGCTGCCGCTGCCGACTTTCATCGGCCCCGATCAGGCGCTGAAGGCCATTCTGCGCACCACGCATATCGCGTTGAACTACACGCTGCTCGTGCTGTTCGCAATGCATGTGCTTGCGGCGCTCAAGCATCAGTTCGTCGAACGCGACGGACTGCTGGCACGCATGATTCCCTTCCTCAAATGAGCGCGCTTTTCAAGGCGCTTTCACGTTGAACTTACGCTGGATCATCGAATGAACATGAAGAACTACTCTTATCGCCGCGTGCTGGCGGGCGCCGCCGCCGTTCTGTTCGCCGCCGCGTCGCCGGCGTTCGCGCAAGTCGATGCGGGCAAGAGCACGGTCGTCGCGACATCGAAGCAGATGAACGTGCCCGTCGACGGCACGTTCAAGAAGTTCAACGCACAACTGACATTCGATCCCGCGAAGCCGACGGCAGGCAGCGCGAATCTGTCGATCGACACCGACAGCTACGACCTCGGCGACCCCGAATACAACAAGCAGGTGCGCGGCAAGGAATGGTTCGACAGCGCGACGTTCCCGAAAGCGACCTTCGTTTCGACAGCGATCGCGCCCGCAGGCGGTAATCAGTACAAGGTCACGGGCAAGCTGACCATCAAGGGCAAATCGCAGACGGTCACGGTGCCTGTTTCAATCACGCAGCAGGGCGCGACGCAGACGTTCGACGGCTCGCTGCCCATCAAACGCACGCAGTACGACATCGGCTCGGGCGAATGGAAAGATACGTCGGTGGTCGCCGACGACGTCGTCATCAAGTTTCACATCGTCGCCGCACAGCATTAAGCGCGCGGGGCACACTCATCAACTTAGGAGAATAACGTGAAGAAACAACTGTTGATCGCAGCGGGCGCGCTGATCGCGGGCATGTCGTTCAATGCAATGGCAGCCGATACGTACCAGCTCGATCCGAACCACACGTACCCGAGCTTCGAAGCCGATCACTTCGGCGGCATCTCGGTGTGGCGCGGCAAGTTCAAGAAGTCGAGCGGCACGGTGACGCTCGATCGCGCAGCGAAGACGGGCACGGTCGACGTGACGATCGACACGACGTCGATCGATACGGGCAACGACAAGCTCGACAAGCATCTGCAAACGCCCGAGTTCTTCGACGCGGCGAAGTACCCGACGGCGACCTACAAGGGCACGCAGATCCGCTTCGACGGCGACACGCCCGTCGAGGTGATCGGCACGCTGACGATGCATGGCGTGACGAAGCCGCTGAACCTGAAGATCGAATCGTTCAAGTGCTTCATCAACCCGATGCTCAAGCGCGAAGTGTGCGGCGCGGAATCGACGGCCACGTTCGATCGCGCGGACTTCGGCATGGACTGGGGCAAGTCGTATGGCTTCAACACGAAGACCGTGCTGCATATCCAGACGGAAGGCGTGAAGCAGTAAGCGCTTCGAGCTGACTGCTACGCGAGCCGCCTTCGGGCGGCTTTTTTTATGCTTCGGCCTTTGCGTAGCGCCAACGCGAACCGCTCCCGTAAACGCTCACCTATCCACGGTTTCGCGCCGACATGCAGTGAGCTTTTGTTGGTCCACTTCCATCACTTCTGCGCGAACAGTCCTGTCGCCGCGGGCTCGACGTGCCTGGCATGGTCTCTGCCTTTGAATGGGCAATCCCGCAAGCAAGCGGGCTTCACGCCGAAGGAGCAAGATGATGAACACGCTCACCATCAAAGATCTGTCCGTCAACGCAACCCTCGACCGCGCCGCGCTTGCGAACGTGCGCGGCGGCATCGGCAGAACGCCGCCCCAGATCGCCGCGTGGGAACTGTCCGGCAAGCCCGCGACATGGCAAGGCCTCGTACTCGGCGACGACGGCCGCCTGCATCCGCCGACGCCGTAATCGCCCGACGCCCACGGTTGCAAAACGCGCGACGGGTGTCCGTTCAACTGATAGCGGCTACCGTCGAGGATCGTCGAACATGTCACAGAGTCACTGGGATGTCGTGATAGCAGGCGGCGGCCTGGGCGGCGCAACGCTCGGCCGCGCGCTTGCGATGCACGGCGCTCGCGTGTTGATCGTCGAGCGCGAGCTGGCCTTCAAGGACCGCGTGCGCGGCGAAGGCATGCTGCCGTGGGGCGTCGCGGAAGCGCGCGCGCTCGGCATCGACGCGCTGATGCGCGACAGCGGCGCGTGCGAAGTCCGCTGGTGGAAACGCTATCTGAACGGCACAGCACGCGACACCCGCGATCTGATCGCCACCACGCCGACGAACAACGGCTGCTTCAACTTCTATCATCCGTCAATGCAGCAGACGCTGCTCGATGCGGCGCGCGATGCGGGCGCCGTAATCAGGCGAGGCGTGACGGTAGTCGGACTCGAAACGGGCGATGCACCGGTTCTCCTGATACGTACGGAGAACGGCGACGAGCGTTTACAGGCGAAGCTGGTGATCGGCGCGGATGGCCGCCGTTCCGTCATGCGACGGCTCGCAGGCTTCACGCAGAATCAGGACGCGTCGCGCCTCATCATAGCCGGCGTGCTGCATGAAGATCTCGATACGCCCGATGACACCGTTCACTATTTCCAGCAGCCATCCGCAGCACGAAGCGCGTTGATCTTTCCACTCGGCGAGCGGCGCTATCGCTCGTATTTCATCTACGGCGCGGGGACGCGCGAGCATCCGTTGAGCGGCAGTCACAACGCGCAGACCTTCATCGACCTATCCGTCGAAACGGGCGTGCCGCGTGAATGGTACGCGGACGCACGCACGACGGGGCCGCTCGCGGCTTATCCTGGCGCCGATTGCTGGGTCAAGCATCCATATCGCGATGGCGTCGCGCTGATCGGCGACGCGGCGGCGACGTCCGATCCGTCGTTCGGCTGCGGACTCGCGTTGACGCTGCGCGACGTGCGCGTGTTGCGCGACTGTCTGCTATCGAACGACGACTGGCACGCAGCAGCCGAAGACTATGCGCGTCAGCACGATGCGTACTATGCAGCGCTGCATCGTATCGAAGACTGGCTGACGCAATTGATGTACGAAACGGGCGCGCTCGCCGATGCGCGCAGGGCGCGTGTGTTGCCGCATCTCGCGAAAGAGCCGCAGCGCGTGCCCGACCTGCAGGGCCGCGGCCCCGACAATCCAACCGACGAACACGCGCGCCGCCGCTTCTTCGCGGAAGACGTTGCGACGGTATAAACCGCTAATCGCCGCCGTACTCGGAATACTTGCGCGAATCGCCGCGCACCTTGTGCGCCGGATACTTCGCGCGATTCAACTCGATCTTCTCCAGCACCGCCGCATACAGATCGACGTCGAGACGGTCGGCAAGCATCACGAGATACGCGAGTACGTCGGCCATCTCGTGACGGATTGCGATGAGCTTGTCATCGGCGAGTTCGTTCTTTTCGCCCGACTGCAGCCATTGAAACGGCTCCAGCAATTCGCTCGCTTCGACGCTCAATGCCGTCGCGAGATTCTTCGGCGAATGAAAGCGCGACCAGTCACGCTCGTCGACGAACTGCCTCAACAGATCGCGCACCGCGAGCAGATCGCTGCTGCGTTCCTTCTCCATACGGACACTCCACTCAAACCTTCAACACAGAATCATTGCCCCGTCCGGCCAAGTATCAACCGATGCACGGGCGCGCCCGGCAGGAACGACGTCTTCTCGCCGCGCACCCACGCTTCGTGACCGGCGAGAAAGTATGGCGACAGCGGATGGCCCGACTGTCCGCCCGGCATTTCGAAGATGCCGCTCTGCTCGCGTCCCGGCGACACGATCATCCGCTCCGATGCGCCGAAAGCCGGCCCCTGCACGCGCGGCATGTTGATATCGCCGGGCAACGGATCGTGCGGCGCGCCGAGCCAGCCGCGCACCCACGGCAGCCACGCCGGCACGATGCGCGCAAACGGATGCTCGATGGCCGCACGATTGCGCTCGCCCCAGCGCGCCTGTTCGATCGGCGTATCGGGTGGCAACTGAGCAATCGTGCGATCGATGCGGTCGAGCACGAACGCGCGCCAGTCCCTGAAGCCTTCCGGCATCCACGCGTGATGCTCGGCGAGCGTCTCCATCACGGCTTCATAGCGCGAGTTTGCAACGCGCAGACCAAGCGGCGGATTACCGTTGCCGCCGCCCGGCATCGCGCCGGCAAGTTCGGCGTCGAGCCTGCCGAACCACGCGTCGTACAGCGAGAAGAAGAAACCGCGGGTGAGGCGATAGCCGACGGCGTCGACATCCGCGCGTCCATTCCATGCGACCAGTTGCTGCCGGAACGCCGCGCGCTGCGGATGGCCTTCGAGCGCGCCAGCATCGAGCGCTTCGAGCGCCACGCGCCGCCAGACCTCGATCCATTGCGCGCGGTCGTCGGTCTGGATCGACAGCATCGCGTGTTCGTCGGGGCTCGGCGCGGCGAGCAGATCGTCGCGAATCTGCGACGCGCGCGCACCGAGGTCGGCGCCCGAGTCACCGATCAGCATGGCGTCGCGCGACATCACCACGCGATTGTTCGCCGTCCAGAGACGGCCGAGCGGCGGATCGACGCGCTTCGGATACGACGCGGGCGGCAGATAGTGCTGCCAGCCTTTATACGTCGCCGAGTCATACGGTGTGTCGCTGTCCGGGCCGTTTTGCACGTCGGCCGGATCGCGCTGCGGCAGCGGCCCCGCCAGCGTCCAGCCGATCTTGCCGCGCGAGTCCGCGACCATGATGTTCTGGGTCGGGAGGCCGCTGGTTTGCGCGACGCGCAGCGCTTCGCCGATCGTCTTCGCGTCTTCGAGCTTTTGCAGATTGAGGTTCACGGCCTCGCGATCGTGCGCGACCCAGCGCAATGCATACGCGCGCGCGCCGATCGTCAGTTCCGGTCCCCAGCGCGTTTCTGCCACCGGCAAGTCGACGCTCTCTCCGCCCTTCACGTCGATGCGCTCGTGATAGACGGTCGCGCGCGCCCACGCGCCATCGGGCGTGCGGTACTGCAACCGGTCGGCAGCATTGCGATGCAACTCGATCAGGTCGATATAGCGGCCGTAGCTGTTCGTGAAGCTCCACGCGATCTTGCCGTTGCTGCCCGCAATCACGAGCGGCGCGCCGGGCAGGCTCACACCCGTCAGCGCGTGCATCGGCAGTCCGTCGCCGGCGGGCCACATCAGCGAAACGCGATACCAGATGTTCGGCAGCGACAGCCCGAGGTGCATGTCGCTCGCGAGGATCGCTCCGCCATGCGCGCTGTGCGCGCCGTCGACGACCCAGCCGTTGCTGCCCACAGCGGACTCGCTCACGTCCTCAGTCTGCTCGCTTGCGACGCTCGCGGGTTTCGGTGCCGAGAGCCAGTCGGGGCGCGTCGAAGGAATGCGTGCGGGTTCGACGGGCGGCGTCGATGCGCTGTCGAAAGGCGCATCCCAATGGCTCGCGGCGGGGAGCAGGAACGTGTACAGATCGGCGTCCACACGGTCGCGCAATACGGCGCGTGCGAGGATCCGGCGCGTTTCGGACGACTGCAGATCGAAGTACATCGCGTAGACGACCAGCAGCGAATCTTCGGCACGCCAAGGCTCGGGCTGCGTGCGCAGCATCCAGTATTCGAACGGCCGCGACGACAATGCCGCCAGCCCCGCATTGACGCCCGCCGTGTAGCGCTCGAGCAGTTGCCGCTGATCGGCGGGCATCGCTTCGACGATGGCATGCGCGCGAGCGCGAAAGCGGTGCAGCCGATTGCGCCTGTCGAGTTCGAGCGCGTTCGGGCCGACCAGCGCCGACATCTCGCCCGCCGCGACGCGCCTGAGCAGGTCCATCTGAAGGAAGCGGTCCTGCGCGTGCAGGAAGCCTGTCGCGTACGCGACATCGTCTCGCGTCGCGCCGTGAATGGTCGGCACGCCGAGCGCGTCGCGCTCGATCGTCACCGGCGACGACAGCAACGACGCACGCTGCGTGCCATCGAGCTGCGCAAGACTGCCGCGCAGCAGCAGCCAGCCACCGAGCAGCGCCGCGCCCAGCAACGTGACGACGAGGCCCGCCAGCACGAGCGCGGCGAGGCCGACGGATTTACCGATCGATCTGCTTGACGACTGACTTGCGACGGCGGGACGACGGCTCATCGTTCGGGTTCGTAGTGGTTCGGGGAATCGGGACGTCCGGGCATTGTGCACGAAGCAGTTTGCACGCTCGCATTCGACTGTAACGAAAGCGCTGACCATCCAACATACTGGAATTTTGATCCAGTATGCTAGACGCCATGGATATCAACGCACTGATTGCGCGCCGCGTGCGCCAACTGCGCGACAGCCACGGGCTGTCGCTCGAAGCGCTCGCCGAACGCAGCGGCGTGAGCCGCTCGGCTATCTCGCTGATTGAGCGCGCACAAAGCAGCCCGACGGCAACCGTGCTCGACAAGCTCGCCACCGCGCTCGGCGTCGTGCTCGCGTCGCTGTTCGAAGCGTCCGCGACGCCCGCCGAGGCGCCATCGCCACTCGCACGCGCCGCAGAGCAGGCTGTCTGGACCGATCCCGGGTCCGGCTATGTGCGGCGCAGTCTGTCGCCGGCGCTGCCGTCGCCGATCCAGTTAGTGGAGGTTCACTTTCCCGCCGGCCAGCGCGTCGCCTACGAGACCGGTGCGCGCGACGCCGAAATCCATCAGCAGATCTGGCTCATCGAAGGCGCGATGGAAATCAGCGCCGGCGACGCGCACTGGCGGCTCGAAGCGGGCGACTGCGTGGCGATGCGTCTCGATTGCCCGACCGTGTTTCACAACCCGACGCGCAAACCGGCGCGCTATCTGGTGGCGCTGTCGACGCTGCCCTTTTCATCTGTGAGGAGAAACGCATGACGGAAACGATTAGCGTGCGGCGCGTCGGCGCGCACGAAGCCGCGCAGTGCATCGACAGCCTTGCCGATGTGCTGATCGATTGCGTCGCGGGCGGCGCTTCCGTCAGCTTTATGTGGCCGCTCGCGCGCGACAAGGCGATCGCGTTCTGGCAGATGGTGGCGGCGGGCGTCGAACGCGGCGAGCGCGCGCTGCTGATCGCGGAAGACGCGGACGGGCGCATCGCCGGTACGGTGCAGCTCGTGCTCGCGCAGCCCGACAACCAGCCGCATCGCGCGGATCTCGCGAAGATGCTCGTGCATCGCCGCGCGCGTCGGCAAGGCGTCGCGCATCGGCTGATGGCCGCCGCCGATGCCGTGGCCCGCGACGAAGGCAAGACCGTGCTCGTCCTCGATACCGTGACGGGCGGCGAGGCCGAGCGCGTGTATGAGCGTGCGGGCTGGCAGCGCGTCGGTGAAGTGCCGAACTATGCGTTGATGCCGGATGGATCGTCCTGCGGCACGACCTTCTATTTCAAGCATCTTTAAAGCAGCCGCTCGACCGTTACGCAAAAAAGGGAAATATGAGATTTGACAAACGTTTGCGGATTAGGGAAATCAGCCCTTAATCTTTTCCGCCTTGCGCCGTTATCGCTAGAGCATTCCCAATTTTTTCTCAGGCGATATGGCTAAGACCATCCCGTTTCCCGGCAGCAATCAGGCAACGCGCGCGCGGCAAGCAAAAGCAATGCTTCTGCCCATCCCACGCAGCATGGCTGTCGAGCTGATCCTGCCCGTGCACATTGCCCTCGACGCGCTGCGTCGCGGCGCAGGCAGCATGAGTGCCGCGCAGACGCTCACGCAGACGATGCTGCTGACCGGCTTTCTGTGCGACCTCGGCTACGGTGAGATGACATACGATCAGCTGCGCACCGCGGATCAGGCGCTCGCCGTCACGTTCGAGCGCGGCCGTACGAGCGACGAGTGGCGTATCGACGAAGCGCATATCGAGCTGCTCTCGCACATCGTCAGCACTTACGACGCGCAATTGCAGCGCGCGCCGCTCAGCGCGCTGACGGATGCGAGCGCCCGGCTCGACCGCATCATGGCAAACGGCGACGCGGAGCCGACCATCCGCAAGCAGGCGTAACGGTTGTGGGACGCCAGCTCCCGAAAACGCTCACCGTCACCGAAACGCGCGAACCAACGCTTCTTTCCGTCTTCGTTGCGCATCCCTTTGCCAGGCAACGCGTGACCCGGCCAAGGGCAACATCAAGCAGGCATTGCCTGTATCCTCTGCTGTACCTGACGCGCCGTGCGAACGGCGACGTTCGTTCGACAGTGGAGAAGCTTCATGACAGACGACAAGCGCAGCCCAGACGACATCGATCCTGATCTGCTCGAAGTGGCGCGCGAAATATTCGACGCAGCCCGGCGCGGCGAAGCGAACATGCTGGCTGCCGTCATCGAGAAAGGTGCGCCACCCAATCTGCGCAACGAGAAAGGCGACAGCCTCGTGATGCTCGCCGCCTATCACGGCCATGCGGACGCTGTGCGCGTGCTGCTCGAACGCGGCGCGGACCCGAACCTGCGTAACGACAACGGACAGACTCCGCTCGCAGGCGCGGCCTTCAAGGGCTTCAAGGATGTCGTTCAGACACTGCTCGCGCATGGCGCGGACGTCGAAGGCGCGTCGCCGGACGGACGCACGGCGTTGATGATCGCCGCAATGTTCAATCGCACGGAAATGGTCGAACTGTTGCTCGCGCATGGCGCAAATCCCGACGCGCGCGATGCGAACGGCGTGTCGGCCGCCGATGCCGCAAGCCGCATGGGCGCGCCGGAAACGGCCGCGCTGCTCGCGAAAAAGGCGGGCGCATGAAGCTGGAAGGCAAGACAGTCGCCGTGGTCGCGCCGGCGGGCGTGCCCGACATGCAGCACGTCGAGCAAAGCATCGCATTGCTCGAAAGCTGGGGCCTGCGCGTGCAGGTCGGCGCGCATGTGCGCGACCGCTATCGCTATCACGCGGGCAAGCATGAAGACCGCGCCGCCGATCTGCATCGCGCGTTGACCGATCCTTCCATCGATATCGTCTGGGTTGCGCGCGGCGGCTACGGCAGCATTTATACGCTGCATGCGCTGCCCGATGCTGTGCCGTGCGCGAAAACGCTCGTGGGATTTTCCGACGCGACTGCGCTATTCGGTGCGCTGCATGGCATGCCGAACGTGCGCGTGATTCACGGTCCCACGTTGAACGGGCTCGCGACCAAACTCGACGACGCTTCGCGCGCCAGCATGCTCGCCGAGCTGCACGAAGAGCGCGCCGCGCCCGTGCCGTTGCAGCTTCTGTATGGCTCGGATGCACGTCGTGTCGAAGGACATCTTGGGGGCGGCAACATTACCGTGCTCGCGAGTCTTGCGGGCACGCAATGGCAGGCGCGCTGCGACGGCGCGATCGTGCTGCTCGAAGACGTGACCGAGCTTGCCTATCGAATCGACCGCAGTGTCATGCAGTTGCGCGAAGCGGGTGTGTTCGATGGCGCGCGTGCCTTCGTGCTCGGCGATTTCATCCGCTGTCCGCTGCCTGAGAATGCAGACTTCACGTTACACGACATGATGGTCGATCTGTTGAAGCCGTACGGCGTGCCGATTTACGCCGGCTTTCCGATCGGCCACGGTTCGCGCAATCACGCGTGGACGTATGGCGCGCCGGCAGCGCTCGAAGGCGATCAACTGGTGCGTTAGCGCGTCAGATGCGTGATGACGCGCTGAACGGTGTCGATGCCGGGCGCGTCTTTGCTCAGCGCGTCGCGCGCGCACCACGGGTATGGCAAGCGGTTCGCCCAATTCAATATGCTCCCGGCGAATTCTGCGGGCAATGTCGACATCTCTTCGATCGTGATGTGCAGCCGCGTCACTCGCGACGATCGCGCATCGCTCGTCCACTCATAGCGGCCATAACCAACGCGCGCCGCGCCCGTCGTTTTTTCCGTCATGCAGACGAGCCAGTCGCACGAGAACTCGCTTTGGTTAGCGGCGGGCATCGCGCCGACGCAAAACGTGTACACGTTCTCGTACTTCAGCGCGAAGTCGCTCACCAGCACGGACGCAATCGCATCGCGCCCATGCGTTTCCTGCGGAAACGCGATGGCGGCCGTTTTCACGGTCATCGCCAAAGACGCATCGTGCGCGAATGCATCCGTCAACAGATGCGGACGGTTGCCGTCCTTCGCCAATATGTAGGATTCGATCGAGCCTTTGAGTTCAGTCATCTGTCAAAGCGTGTCAACGTAACGAGCCAATCAGTCTAAGCGCTTCACGTCGCTGCATTTCGCTTGCCCTTGATGCCGGGCGGGCTTCTGCTGTTTTCACGCATGCGGCGCGCATTCTTTGCACAACATGACGAAACTGCGTTGCGCGCGATGCGCTTTGCGTTCGACAATGCCTCTTCCGTGTGCGATTCCCCACTTGCGCCCGCATCCCACAGTTCGAACACGCGCCCTCGATGAACTCCCGCTTCGCCAGTCTCACGCGCATTCATTCTTTCATGCCGCTTGCCGGCGCGACGCTGATGCTGGGCATCGCGATGTCGTTCACCGCGCCATATCTGTCGTTGTTCGGCGTCGAGCAGACGGGCATGACGCCGTTGCAACTCGGTCTGTTCATGACGCTGATTGCGGCGAGCGGTGTGGTCGCAAGCGCGTGGGCGGGTAAATGGTCGGATAAGCATGGGCATCATCGCGCGCTGTTGCTCGCGGCGTTGATCGCGGCCTCGCTCGGCTTTCTGCTGCTTTGTTTCGTGCGCAACTATCTGGCGCTACTCGTGATCGGTGTGGCGTTTCTCGGCGCGGGCGGCTCGGCGATGTCGCTGGTGTTCTCGTTCGGTCGCGCGGCGCTGCCCGTGCACGACGAAGCGGAGCGCTCGTTCGCGCTGGCGACGCTGCGCACGGTGCTGTCGATGGCGTGGGTGTTCGGGCCGTCCGTCGGCGCGCTGGTGCTGGCGGGCGCGGGCTTTTACGGGCTCTTTCTGTTCGCGGCGGCATGCTTCGCGGCATGCGGCGCGATCGTGTGGCGCATGCGCGAATCGCCCGCTGGCGATCCGCACAGCACGCCGGCGCACTATGCGGGGGACCCTGCCTCGTCGCTTGAAGTGACGACCGTCACCGAGCCCGCTGAGCCGCCGCCGCCCGCGCCGCCTCATGCGCCCGGCACGCAGCGGCAGATCTGGCGTTCTGTCGTCGCGCTGACCCTGATCGGCCTCGCCGCGAACGCGACGATGATCGTACTGCCGCTTTACGTCGTGCATGGCCTGAAGGGCACGCGGCTCGATGTGTCGATCATGCTCGGGCTCGGCGCATTCCTCGAAATTCCGATGATGCTCGCGCTCGGCGCGCGCGGCTCGACGCTCAACAAGCTGAACTGGCTCGCGGCGTGCGCGGCGGTGCATGTGGTGTATTTCATTGCAGTCGCGGCTGCGGGCACGGTCAACGTGCTGATCCCCATGCAGGCTTTCAATGCATTCGTCGTGGCCGTCACGTCGTGTCTTGGCATGACGTATATGCAGGACCTGATTCCGCGTTCGCCCGGCGCGGCGACGGCGTTGTTCTTCAACGCTTCGCGGGTTGGGTCGATTCTGTCGGGTGTATTGTCGGGTGTGCTGGTCGCGGGTCTTGGTTATCGGGGGACGTTTCTCGTCTGTGGATGCCTCGCGCTTGGGGCGCTGATCCTGTTCGCCGATCCGCCGTGGAAGCGTATTGCGCTGCGGGTGCGGGATGCGTGGGAGGACTGGCGGCATCCTGCTCAGTGAGGGAGGGAACTCTCGGCATCGCTTGCGATCCTGCTGCGATGCGTAAAGGTGCTGATTCTGCTCCGCGCGAGCCCGGTCGTCTGGGTTTCTCAGTCCGCATCGCGGTGCGATATCTCACCATCCTGACCGGCACGCAAGATCCCGCGCTACGAAGGCGTCTTGTCCTTCCCGCAAGCCGCTATTATCGAAATTCAATCCAAAGGAGAACCACTGATGAGCCGACCGGATTTCATCAAACACTGGACTGAACTCGAACAACCGGATGCGCATTCCTATCCCGGCGATACCGAGCCAATGGCGCTGGACGCGCCGCTTTCCGCCGCACTCGGCATTACGCGTATTGGCATTCATCACGTAAGGCTTCTGCCTGGCCGAAGGACGTCGTATCCACATGCCGAAAGTACCGAGCAGGAGTTCGTGTACGTGCTCGAAGGCAAGCCCGACGTATGGATCGACGGCACGCTTTATCCCATTGCTGAAGGCGATTCCGTCGCGTTTCCGGCAGGCACTGGCATCTGCCATACCTTCATCAACAATACGAAGGAGGACGTCAGGCTGATGGTGATCGGCGAACGTCCGCGCGACGATAACCGTATTCGTTATCCGCTCAACGAAGCGCATGAACGTACTCGCCCGGATCGCTGGGTGGACTGGCCGACCAGACCGCTCGGCGACCATGACGGGAGGCCGGACTGAGTTTGACGCAAAGGGTTGCCCCGCCGGCGCCCGCCACATGCAAGCCACCCTTTGACTCCCGAAAACCCTCACCTCCCCACTACGCCCCCACCGAGCAAGCCCACCCGATGACAAGTAGAATTGGGTAGAGCCCACTGCGGTGAGGTCCGGCAGGACGCACAGGCTCAGCAGTCGACCCGTACCAGGGATACCAGCACGAAAGCCCGGCACGCAGCGTCCCAGCACGCAGGCGCGCCCTTTCCGCCGCAAGGAGATCTCATGAAGGTGCTCGCTGTTCACCCCAGTGGCCTGATGTACACCCGCGTGTATCTGCGCCTCGAGCCGCTCGGACTCGAAACGGTCGCCGCCGTGATACGCGAAGCCGGCCACGATATCCGCCTGATCGACCTGCAGGTCGAATCCCATCGCGCGCTGCACAATCTCGTCCGCACGTGGCGGCCCGACGTGGTCTGTTTCTCGGCCAACTATCTCGCGAATATCCCCGAAATCATCGATCTGTCGAAGGCGATCAAGGCGCATTTGCCGGGCTGCTTCGTATTTGTCGGCGGACATAGCGCGTCGTTCACCGCGCGCGACATGCTGAAACACGCGGAAGGTGCGATCGATTGCATCCTCAAAGGCGAAGGCGAAGCGAAGGTCGTCGAGCTGCTCACTGCCGTTGCGCGCAAGGGCGAGCTATTACGCATTCCGGGCGTCGTCACGAGCAAGGGCGAAGGTCCGCCGCCTGGCTTCACCGAAAGCCTCGACCAGATTCGCCCCGCGCGCGATCTGCTGCGACACCGGCGCAAGTACTTCATCGGCGTGCTCGATCCGTGTGCGTCGATCGAGTTTGCGCGTGGCTGCCCGTGGGACTGCACGTTCTGCAGCGCGTGGACCTTCTATGGACGTAGCTATCGTTCGCGCAGCCCCGAAGTCATTGCCGACGAATTGGCGTCGATTCGCGAACCGGGCGTGTTCATCGTCGACGACGTCGCCTTCGTACATGCCGATCACGGCATGGCGATCGGACGCGAAGTGGAGCGGCGCGGCATCCGCAAGAAGTATTACCTCGAGACGCGCGGCGACGTGCTCTTGCGCAACAAGGAAGTGTTCGAGTATTGGCGCACGCTCGGTCTGCAATACATGTTCATCGGACTCGAAGCCGTCGACGCCGAAGGGCTGAAGGCGTTTCGCAAGCGTATCGATGTCGACAAGAACTTCGAGGCGCTCGCGTTCGCGCGCTCGCTCGGCATCACGGTCGCGATCAATCTGATCGCCGATCCCGACTGGGATCACCAGCGTTTCGAAACGATCCGGCAATGGTGTCTGGAGATTCCCGAGATCGTGAACATCAGCGTGACCACGCCGTATCCGGGCACGGAAATATGGTTGCGCGAACAACGGCGACTGACGAGCCTCGACTATCGGCTCTACGACATCCAGCATGCCGTGCTGCCGACCAAGCTGCCGCTAGCCGAGTTCTACGCGGAACTGGTACGCACGCAACAGGTGCTCAACCGCAAACATCTCGGCTGGGGCGCGTTGTATCGCGCGGCGGGCGAAGCGGCTTCGCTGCTGATGCGCGGACAGACCAACTTCGTGCGCATGCTGTGGCGCTTCAACTCGGTGTTCAATCCGAATCTGCAATTGAGCGATCACGCGCGCGAAGTGCGCTACGAGATGACGCCGCCGCCCGCGCAACTGCCGGAAGAGAGCAACGTCAAGGTGCTGTATGTGCACGGCCCGGCGGGACGCAAAGGCCGCAAGATCGACGACGCAACCGAGAAATTCGTCGATCAGACCCGCATGGGTACGGGCTGATCGCAACTGCGCGCGCCTCGTCCGCGCGGTCAGAACGGCTCTTTAAAAGGACGCAGATCGATTTCGTGCGTCCATGCGGACGGATGCTGAAGATGGAGCTGCCAGTATGCTTCGGCGATGGCGTCGACATTCAGCAGTCCGTTTTCGCCGCGCTCGGCGGCAGCCTGCGGACGCGAGACATGCAAGCGCTCGCCGTCGATGCCGCCGTCGATCACCACATGCGCGACATGCAGCCCGAGCGGCCCGAACTCGCGCGCCATGCTTTGCGCGACCATCCGCAGCCCGGCTTTTGCCGCGGCAAAATGCGCGAAGCCGGGCTTGCCGCGCAAGCTCGCCGATGCGCCCGTAAAGATCACCGTGCCACGGCCGAGCGGCGCGAGACGCCGTGCCGCTTCGCGCCCCACCAGAAAGCCGCCGACCGGCCCGGAGCGCAAGAAGTCCTGCATCTGCGCTTCCGTCAGGTCGCGAAACGGAACATGCCGGTTGTTGCCGACGTTATAGATGACGAGCGAAGGCACATCGATATCGTCGGGCGGCGACATCGCCCGGTCGAAAAGACGCATGATGTCCGCTTCCGATGTGCCGTCCATCGCGAACGACTCCGCCGATCCGCCGCCGCTCGCAATGCCGTTCGTCACGATGTCGAGTTTGGCCTGCGTGCGGCCCGCGACATACACGTGATACCCGTTCGCGGCGATCTTCCTGCACAGCGCCGCGCCCAGTCCGAGTTCCGCGCCGACGCCGATCACCAGTGCGCTGTTTCGCTTCATCGTGTGTCTCCGTTGTCCTCTCGCGCATGCGGCGCGGGAATCGTCGCGTGATTATAGGCAGCGGATGCAAGCGGCTGCCCGTGAACTGCACGCTCCCATCAGCGCCTCGAATCTGATCTGTGTCTGCGAGAGCGCAGCGCGTATGCACACAGTGTCCGCGAAGTGACAAAAATCATTGAGCGTTGCCCGATTTTTCGTCAATCTCATGTTCGCTCGATGCCGTCCGCGCCGGTTCGCGGGGGAATGAAAGGGTCAGCTCGCAAAGACCCTCGTAAGCAGCACGATCACGATGCGAACAGCGACGCCTCTCGCGGCCTCGCACCACACGCACTGACACTCTGGCCTTTTCGACCGTACCGACGCAAGCCGTGAGCGGACTGCGCGCCGCCGCGCACCGTATTGCCCTCGCCTTTAGACATTGCATGAAAACCATCACGCGTCTCTACCGTTTCCGGATTGCCGGCATACTGTTCGCCAGCGTCGCCGTGCTGATTGCGCTCGCGAGTTGCGGCCTGGCGGGGCTCTCCAGGCTCGACGCGCACACGGACACGCTGTATCGGGGGAACATGCTTCCCATCGCGCAATTGAACGAGCTCCGCGCGGCCTCGCTCGATGCGCGCCGCGAATTCTGGAAGGCGAACCAGTTTCGCGATCCCATGAGGACGGCCGCATCGCTGAAGGTGGTCCAGGCAGACGAGGTGCGCATCGAGAACGCATGGAGGGCGTATTTTCCGTCCGGCGTCAGTTCCCCGCCCGAAGCATTGCTCGCTGGCAAGATCGCGAACAGTCTGCCGACGTTCCGCGCGATTCTCCGAAAAGCTGTCGCGTTACTGGAACGAGGCGATTACGAAGCGGCGGCCAAGTGGTTCGACGGCAACATCGAGTTTCTCAACGGTTTCGATGTGCTCGTAGGCAAGTGCATCGACACCAACACGTTGCAGGCGACGGAGCTTGCCGGCAAAAGCGAATCCATCTTTCGCGCGATGTTCTGGGCGACGTTCGCGTGCATCGTGATCTGTGTGGCGGGCGCGGTCAGCGTGTCGATCTGGCTCATGCGCCAGCGCGATGACGCATTGAGCGAATCGCGCTATCACTTGTGGCTGGCCAATCGCGTGTTCGACCTGACGCGCGACGGCGTGATGATCACTGACTCGCACGGCAATATCGAGCGGGTGAACCCTGCCTTCACGCGGGTCACCGGCTACACGCAACAGGACGTGCTGGGGCGCAATCCAAGGCTGCTGAGCTCGGGCCGTCAGTCGCCCGAGTTCTATCGCGTGTTCTGGCGAAGCCTGAAGGAAACGGGTCACTGGCACGGTGAAGTGTGGAACCGCAAGAAGAGCGGCGACATCTATCTGGAGGCGCTGTCCATTGCAGGCGTGCAAGGACGCGACGGCGGATACACGCACTATGTGGCGATCCTCAGCGACATTACGCAACGCCATCAGCACGAGCAGCGTCTGCGCAACCTCGCCACGCACGACGTGCTGACGGGACTGCCCAACCGCGTGCTGCTCGACGAGCGTCTGAAGCACGCCATCTCCCGCGCGAAACGCCATGGAATGCACATCGCCGTCATGTTCATCGATCTCGACGGCTTCAAGCAGGTCAACGACACGCGCGGGCACGCCGTCGGCGACGACGTATTGAAAGCCGTCGCCGAGCGGCTCGTGCATAGCGTCCGCGAAAGCGATACGGTCGCGCGGCTTGGCGGCGATGAGTTCGTCGTCATTCTGGAAGAGGTCGGGAGCATGCGGCAGATCGAACCCGTGGCGCGGGCAGTGCTCAATGCAGTCGGCCGGCCGATCGCGCTTCCCGGCGCCGCAGTGAGCGTCACACCAAGCATCGGCATCAGCCTGTATCCCGACGACGCTGCCAACGCGGAACAACTGCTTCTGCGGGCGGACCGTGCGATGTATGTCGCGAAGAACATGGGCAAGAACAACCTCTGCTTTTTCTCGACCCTCGAACCGGCCAGCCATCCACAGCCGGCCATGACTGCGACGGCCTAGTGGCCGTTTAGTGCCGGGACCTCACGGTTCAGGATTGTCGAGATCCGACTGCACGACGGTTTCGCCGTGACGTTGCGCGGCTTCGCGCGCCTGGTCGCCGTCGGTGAACGGACCGATGTCGGGCGCGCCCGTGAACGGAAACAGCAACCGGCCATCCGTCTTGCGGACAACCTTCAACTGGCCCATGTACGAACCTTCAGTCGTGCGGCGGTACGTGGCGTAGATCTGATAGTCGTCCGTCGACTCAGGTTTCGAGGCCACAGCATTGCGCGCTTTCGGGAAAATCATCCGTGGCCTTGTCATCTTGCAACTCCCCTCCCTGTGGATGCCGGACTCGGCGCTTTCGTCGGCATACCGGTTGAAATGACGCATTCCTCTGCGCAGTGAATGCACACGAATGCGCGACGGTTCATGCCGACGCGGCAAAAATTGCCGCTGTCGCGACGCCCGCTGTCGAAACGGTATTCACGAGATGCTCCTGTGTTTGACGTCCTTGCATTCCCTTTCAGCAAGCGACGTACCGCTTTTCGGCCGACGCTTCACGAGCGCGATGCGCGGCACGTCTGGCCGCATGTGCGATGTGCACGGCGCTCGTCAGGAACGGCGCATGCTCGAATAGATGAGCCGCAGCGCAACGCCATGCGTCTTTGCAATGGGAAAAGGAGAGCGACATGCCACTCAAGCGAGGCACATCGAAGGAAACGATCGGGCACAACGTCAAGGCCGAAAAGAAGGCGGGCAAATCGCAGAAGCAATCTGTCGCCATTGCGCTGAATCAGGCGCGCAAGTCAGGCGCAAAGATTCCGAAGAAGCACAGCTAGATATCCGATGTGACGCTGCGCGGGCGGATCGATCCGGTCGCGCAGCGCCTGCGTGAAGTGGTTCCGCACAGACTAGTGCGCACGCTCCTCGTCGTATTCGGGACGCACGCCGCGCGGCAGCCACGGTTCCTTGTGCTTGCACCAGAGTTCATACGTGGGCTCGAACAGTCCCGTCTCGTCAAAAGCGCCAAGCGGTAAAGCGATTTCATCGCGATCGGCGTACATCATGAACGCCACCGATCCGCACAGCGGACAGAAATGACGCCGGCCCTGTTCCGAGCTTCGCCACTCGCGCGTGTCGCCCGTCAACGTGACGGCGCTGCGGTCGAAGATCGCGTAAGAGCTGAAGGCCGATCCGTGCACCTGCCGACATGTCATGCAATGACACATCCCGACGCGCATCGGCGAACCGATCGCGCGGAAACGCACGGCGCCGCACGCGCACCCGCCTCCATACGTCTTTTGCTGGTTCATCGCGTCTCTCCGTTGAGGTTGAGCTTTGTTGACACGCAGGGAACATACCAATGATGATGCCGCGAAATTCCGCAGCAATCATCCCGGACGCAACGCCTATACTGCATCGATAAACTCCGGTTCGCCGGGTGCCGGCGCGACGGCACCCGGCGAACCATTCTCTATCGCACATTATGAGTGACGGTATCGAAAGCGCCCGCCGGGCGGGCGTACTGCGCACGGACGATCTGAAAGACCGGCCGGCGCGCGCACCCGATCATGCCGCCGAAGTCCGCACGCTCGTCACCGTCGCAAGCGCGCAAACGGGACGCCGCGACACCTTGCTGCAAGCCATCGCCGATGCGGCGCTCGGCGCGTGCCGCGCAGGCAGCGCGGGCATCAGCCTGCTTGAAACGACGACCGAAGGCGCAGCCGTCTTCCGCTGGCGCGCGGTCGCCGGCGCGTGCGCGGCGTTCGAAGGCAAAACCACAGCGTGGGCCGAATGTCCGTGCGGGATGACGCTCGAACTCGGCGCGCCGCAGCTGTTCGTCGAGCCGCACACCTTCTTCAAGAGCCTGCGCGATGCGGGCGCGGTCATCACGGAAGGCATCATCACGCCGATTCCCATTCGTTGCCCCGCGTCGAAGCCGCTCGGCGCGATCTGGGTAGCGTCACACGATGCACATCGTTTCGATCGCGAAGACGTGCGCCTGCTCGGCAATCTCGCCGTGCTCGCGGGCGCGGCGCTCACGCTGCTCGACGCGCAACAGGCCGCCGAAGCGGAAACCGAGGCCGCGCAACAGGCGCGGCGCGCGCTGGAAGACGCAGCGCATCGGCGCGACGAATTCATCGCGATGCTCGGCCATGAACTGCGCAATCCGATGGCGCCCATCGACAGTTCCATTGCCGCGCTCAAGCTGCTGTGCGCAGGCCAGGAGCAGGCCAACGATGTCCTCGCCATCGCACAACGGCAGATGCGCCAGCTGCGCACGCTCGTCGACGACCTGCTCGATGCCGCGCGCCTGCGGCACGGCAAGCTCGCGATCAAGTACAGCCGCACGTCGCTGAACGAAATCGTGTACGACGCGATCACGGCGCTCAAGCATCACATCGACGCACGCAAGCATCGCCTCGTGATCGAAGGGCTCGATGAGCCCGTTTATGTGCGCGCCGATCATGTACGGCTGAGCCAGGTGGTCGGCAACCTGCTGTCGAACGCGGCGAAATACACGCCTGCGGGCGGCACACTGCAACTGCGCGTGCAAACCGACACGGATAGCGCCGCCGATGAGGCAGCGCACAGCGGCATGGTGTCGATCGTCATCGAGGACAACGGCGTCGGCATGAGTCCCGACGCGCTCGAGCATGTGTTCGAACTGTTCGCGCAGTCGCCATCGAGCGCGCGCCGCTCAGAAGGCGGACTCGGCATCGGGCTCGCGGTCGCGAAGCGGCTCATCGAACTGCACGACGGCACCATTACGCTCGACAGCCAGGGCGTCGGGCTCGGCACGCGCGTCGTCCTGCGGCTGCCGATACTCGACCGTGAGACGCGCGTCGCGCACGATGCAACGGCGGCGTCGGCCGCGGCGAGCGCCGAGCCAAGCCGTATCCTGCTCGTCGACGACAACGCCGACGCGCTCGACGCGCTGCATCTGCTGCTCGAACTCGAAGGTCACGATGTGATCATCGCGCGCAGCGGCCGCGATGCGTTGAAGGTCGCGGCGCAGGCCTTGCCCGAGGTGGGCATCATCGATATCGGCATGCCGGAGATGGACGGCTTCGAAGTGGCGCGCGCCATCCGCTCGAACAAGGCGCTGGCGCACATGTTCCTGATCGCGCTGACGGGCTACTCCTCCGAATCCGACAAGTCGCGCGCGCTCGCGGCAGGCTTCGACTATCACCTGACCAAGCCTGTTTCGATGGAACGGCTCGCCGACGTGCTGTCGCATCGCGATGGCCGGAACATCAGCGGTCTTGTCTGACGTTAATCCCGCTTGCGCTAAAGGTGAGCCGGGACGTGCGCGTCGACGTCACTTTGCAGAGGTCCCGCAAACTCTCACCATTGATCGATCCGCACTCGTCACGGCATCTTTGACGATGCCCGCAAAGCCTTATCCATCAAGGGCTTGCACTTTGTGGCGTTGCGCGTTCCGAGGGCTTTTCGCTCACTCCCGTAAGTTCTCACCTTTACGCCACGCGGCGCGCTTGCCGCTGTCTTCTGTTCGCAGACCCAGGTAATGAACTGCGCTTCCACTTGCTTGTCCACGACCATGCAATTCTGTTTGGTCGTCGTGCTAAATCGTTGATTTACCAGGGTTCTGGATTCGCCGATCATGTCTTCCGTCAACTGCGTTCATCTTCTGCCGGAGCACAACATGTCCATGCAAGCCCTCGTTCTCAGCCAGTACAAAGGTCCCCTCGTACCGACCACGATGCCCATTCCCGAACCGGCATGCGGCGAAGTGCTCGTGCGGATCAGCGCAAGCGGCCTCAATCCGCTCGACACGAAGATTCGCGCGGGCAGCGCCGCGCATGCGCGTCATCCGTTGCCGCTCGTGCTCGGCATCGATCTCGCGGGCGTGGTCGTCGCGCTCGGCGCGGACGTGACGCGCTTCAAGATCGGCGACGAGGTCTATGGGATGACGGGCGGTGTCGGCGGCATCCAGGGTTCGCTTGCGCAATACGCGGCCGTCGACGCGCAACTGCTCGCACACAAGCCGTCCAATCTGTCGATGCGCGAAGCCGCTGCGTTGCCGCTCGCGTTCATCACCTCGTATGCGGGCATCGTCGACCGCGCGCACTTGCAGGCGGGTCAAACCGTGCTCGTGCAAGGCGGTGCGGGCGGTGTCGGGCACGTGTCGGTGCAGTTGGCGCGCGCGCTCGGCGCACGGATCTTCGCAACGGCGAGCGCGCGCGATCAGGATCTCGTCGTGCGACTCGGCGCGACGCCGATCGACTACGCGGCGCGCACGGTCGAACAATATGTTGGCGAACTGACCGCGGGCGAAGGCTTCGATCTCGTCGTCGATACGGTCGGCGGCGCAACGCTCGATGCATCGTTCGCGGCCGTCCGGCATTTCGGGCATGTCGTGAGCGCGCTCGGTTGGGGCACGCATGCGCTCGCGCCGCTGTCGTTCCGCGAGGCCACGTATTCCGGTGTGTTCACGCTGCATCCGTTGCTCACCGGTCAGCATCGCGCGCATCACGGCGAGATGCTCGCCGAGGCGACGCGTCTTGCCGAACAGGGCAAGCTTGCGCCGTATCTCGATCCGCGCCGCTTCGATCTCGCATCGGCGGAACGCGCGTATGACGCGATCACAGAGCGCACTGCGCGCGGCAAGATCGTGGTTGAAATCGAATGAAGGTGGCGGGTCGGCTCACACGTTCGCGAGCCGCTCGATCACGACATCGAGCAACGCGCGCAGACGTGCGAGACGTTTCAGGTCGCGATGGTAGCCAAGCCAAACGTCGCGGCCCGGCGGCGCTTCGCCCAGATCGATGCGCCGCAGGCCCGGCGTGTTGTCGCCGAGCGGACACGGCAGCACCGCAAAGCCGCCGCCCTCGGCGCACATGCGCGCCTGCACGCCGCGGTTGTTGCTTGCGTACGCGATGTGCGCGTTCGGCAGCATCTGCCGGATCCACGCGACGTCGGGCAACTCGCCGAACGCGGTATCCATGGTGATGAGCGACTGGCCTGCGCCATCACCGCGCGCGGGCGCGACGAGATCGATGCGCCCATAGAGCGCGTAGTCCATGTGCATCAGCTTGCGCTGGATGACGTCGGGTTCGTCGAACGGTGTGATGCGGAACACCAGATCGGCCTCGCGGCGCGCGAGGTTGTAGCGGCGAGAATCGGTGATCAGTTCGATCGACATCTGCGGATGGCGCGCAAGAAAGCCAGCGAACACCGGCGTCAGCACATGAATGCCGTACCAGTCCGACGACGAGACACGCAGCGCGCCCGTTAGTTGCTGCTCGTTGCCCGCAAGCGAACGCATGAACGCGTGCGCTTCTTCTTCCATGCGCTCGGCGTAGGTCAACACGGCATGACCTTCGTCGGTCAGCACGAAGCCTTCAGCCGTGCGCTGAAACAGCGTGTGGCCGACGGCTTCCTCGAGCGCGCGCAGACGCCGGCCCATGGTCGGCTGGGTCTGTCCTAGCTGGCGCGCGGCCGCGCCCAGCGTGCCGCAGCGCGCGACGGCAAGGAAGATCCGCACGTCGCTCCAGTCCAGTTTCGAATCATTCATAGACGCCTTCAGCCGCATGCGATAGGTCGCGTTGCCTGCGATTATGAACGGCGTCGGCGAGCTTGCGGTGATCGTCGTGCTCGCTGGATTTGCACAGTTGCCTCGTGAAGGTGAGAGGTTTCAGGAGCACGTCGGATGGGTATCTGGCATCCCGCAAAACCTCACCTTTGATGAGCGCATGCTCGTTGCGAGGCCACCTGTTTGAATGCCGCGCGTGCTTTTGCAGCCTTTATAGCGGGGTTTTGGCGCGTCAGGTGATGCAACTATTGCGTCGCCCGCTCACCGAATGTGTGACTCCCGAAAAGCCTCACCCATCACGACGAGTGAACCGATCTCAGAACTTCACCTTCACCTGAAACCCGATTGTGAAAGGCAGGTTATCGGAAGGGATAGGCGGAATCACAATGAAGTTAGCCCCGACGCGCTTGTATTCGACCATCACGATCGGCGCGGCCACGGGTCCAATCGTGTGATCGTGGCCGAGTCCCCAGTTGCCGTAGTTGTAGCCGGAGATAATGCCGCCCATCACGGCAAGGCGAATGAAGCCCCAGTGCACGAACTCGGGCGCCCACACGCCGCCGCCGTACCACGATGGACGACGCAACGAATTGCGGAAGCCGCCCGCCGTCAGCGCCCATTGCCCGTTGAGCCAGCACTCGACGCCAAGACCAGGATTGAACTGCTCGAAGTCGGTGCCCGGGTCCGGGTTGATGTGATATGAGCCGAGCATGGCATCGACCCACACGCCGCCGCTGCACCAGTCGGCTGCCTGCACACCCGACGCTCCCATCAAACCGATGCCTGCTACCGCTGCCGCCGCGCATGCTCGACGAATCTTGTTCTTGATCTTTCCAAACGGCATGTGCTCTCCGCAACCGGTCGCGCGCCGGCGTCTGAATGTCGCGATTAGTGTCGAATTCCTCTCCAGTCGCGCACTCTACCCCACAAATCTTGCAGTGAGATGGAGTGTGCGCTCGGAACGACAGCACGCGCGCAAACGCCAACGATAGCGAACAAACGGTTACGGTCCGGTGAACGCGCCGCGCGCGCGTTCACCGTCGATATGACCGTGGATTACAAGCCCAGCTCCGTCAGCCCCGGATGATCGTCCGGACGGCGGCCCAGCGGCCAGCGGTACAGCCGATCTTCTTCGCGGATCGGCTTGTCGTTGATGCTCGCGTGGCGAAACGCCATCAGTCCGTTCTCGTCGAATTCCCAGTTCTCGTTGCCATACGAACGGAACCAGTTGCCCGAGTCGTCGTGCCACTCATAGGCGAAGCGCACGGCGATGCGGTTGTCGGTGAAGGCCCACAGTTCCTTGATCAGCCGGTAGTCGAGTTCCCTCGCCCATTTACGCTGCAAGAACGCGACGATCTCCGGACGTCCCGTGGGAAAATCCGCACGATTACGCCATTTGCTATCAGGCGTGTAAGCCAGTGACACGCGCTCAGGCTCGCGCGTATTCCATGCATCTTCAGCGGCGCGCACTTTCTGGATGGCCGTCTCGCGCGTGAAGGGCGGGACGGGAGGACGTCTTTCGATATCAGCCATGATGGTTCCTCGTTGAACTGCGTCAGGTGGACGCTCGCCCATTGGACGAGCGGGTGCTTGCACTGTTGGAATCGAGCAGATGCCCGGCTGCGGCGCGCGCGTCGAGCGCGGCATCGGCGTCGCCGCTCACGAGCGCGACGCCGATCGCGCCGTCGATCAGGATCAGCCATTGCCGCGACAGCCGCGCCGCGCGCCGGCTATCGCCGCCCGTCGATGCGACGTATTCGTCGCATTGCGCGCGCACGAAGGCGAGCAGACGCTCCTTGTGTTCGCGTGCGACGACGCGAATCGGATCGTCAGGCGAAGCGATCTCGCCCGCGGCGTTGAGAAACGCGCAGCCATGAAAATCTTCCGATACGAACCATTCGCGCAATACGTCGAACATGGCGAGCATGCGCGCGCGCGGATGCTTGCCACGGCGTAAGGTTCCTTCGATAAACCATTTCATCCAGCGTTCGTCGCGCCGCTCGAGCGCGGCCGCCACCAACGCATCTTTCGATTCGAAATGCGTGTAGAAACTTTTGCGCGCCGTGCCCGATTGCCGGACGATCGCATCCACGCCCGTTGCGTGAATGCCGCCCGCGTAAATCAGCGCTTCCGCGGCGTCGAGCAGCCGTTCGCGCGCGCTGCCAGTCGTGTCGTCGAGAGTAGCCATGCGCGAAGGGTAGAACGATCATTCTCCTTCGTCAAGTATTCGCTCGCTTCGCATTTGCGGTCACTTCGGCGCTTCAGGCATTATCGTGTTGGAGAACCGTTCAAAAGGATGAGTGTCATGAGCATCATTTTTCGCCGCGCCGTGGCCGCGGTTGCGATGACAGCGGCGCTGGGCGCATGTACGCCGTTGCAGGTCGTCACGCATACGGTCACGCAAACGGAGGCCCGCGTGCCTGTCGGCCAGTACAAGCTTGATCCGCATCACACGAGTGTCACGTTCAACGTCGATCACTTCAAGTACACGCGCTTCACGATGCGCTTCGATCGCGTGACGGGGGAGATCGACTGGAAGGAAGGCGGGCTCGACAAGAGCCAGGTCGCGGTGACGATCGACGCGGCGAGCATCGACACGAATGTCCCGCAGCTGGACAAAATGGTGAAGGGGACGGATATGCTCGATGCGGAGCGCAATCCGCAGATCCGCTTCGTCAGCACGCGTTTCGAGCGCACGGGCGACGCGCGCGGCAAGCTGACGGGTGATCTGACGATACGCGGCGTGACGCAGCCCGTGACGCTCGATGTGACGTTCAATGGCTACGGCGTCGATCCACTGACGAAAGCCGATACGCTCGGCTTTTCAGCGGACGGCCAGTTCAGCCGCTCGAAGTTTGGTCTGACGACGTGGTATCCCGCAGTGGGCGACGATATTCACTTCATCATTCAGGCAGAGGCTGAGCGGCCGCGCGCTGCGAGTTGATTCTATTTATACGCGCGTGGTGCTGTCAGACGGTCCAGTCGAGGATCACCTTGCCGCTTTCGCCTGACAGCATCGTGGCGAACGCCTGTTCGTAATCGTCGACGGCGAAGCGGTGCGTGAGAATCGGCGAGAGATCCAGTCCGCTTTGCAGCATCGCGACCATCTTGTACCAGGTCTCGAACATCTCGCGGCCATAAATGCCCTTGATTTCGAGGCCCTTGAAGATGACCTGGGTCCAGTCGATCGCAGTCTGCGCAGGCGGAATGCCGAGCAACGCGATCTTGCCGCCGTGGTTCATCGCTTCGAGCATCGACGTGAACGCGCTCGGCACGCCCGACATTTCGAGGCCCACGTCGAAGCCTTCCGTCATGTGCAGGTCGCTCATCACGTCGCGCAGCGATTCGCGCGCCACATTCACCGCGCGCGTCGCACCCATCTTGCGAGCAAGCTCCAGGCGGTAATCGTTGATGTCGGTAATCACGACGTTGCGCGCGCCCACGTGCTTCGCGATCGCGACGGCCATGATGCCGATCGGTCCCGCGCCCGTGATCAGCACGTCTTCGCCAACCAGATTGAACGACAGCGCTGTGTGCGTCGCGTTGCCGAACGGATCGAAAATCGCGGCGAGATCGTCGGAGATTTCAGGCGGAATCTTGAACGCGTTGAACGCGGGAATCACGAGATATTCCGCAAACGCGCCTTCGCGATTCACGCCAACGCCAACCGTATTGCGGCACAAATGACGACGTCCCGCGCGACAGTTGCGACAGAATCCGCACGTGATATGCCCTTCGCCCGACACGCGGTCGCCGATCGAAAAGCCGCGCACCTCCTGGCCCATTTCGACGATTTCGCCAACATATTCATGACCGACGTGCATCGGCACGGGAATGGTCTTCTGCGCCCAGTCGTCCCACTTCCAGATATGGATGTCGGTGCCACAAATGGCCGTGCGCGTGATGCGGATCATCACATCGTTGTGGCCCACTTCGGGTTTCTTCACGCGGGTCAACGTGAGGCCCGGTGCGCGTTCGAGTTTTGCCAGTGCTTTCATTGCTAGTGATGCCCCGTTTCAAATCACGCCAAGCGAACGGCCGACGCGTGCGAATGCATCGACGGTCCGATCGATCTGTTCCGCCGTGTGCGCGGCGCTCATCTGCGTGCGAATGCGCGCGCGGCCTTTCGGCACGACGGGATACGAAAAGCCGATCACGTACACGCCTTCCTTGAGCAGCGCGTCGGCCATGTTCGATGCAAGTTGCGCATCGCCGAGCATCACGGGAATGATGGGATGTTCGCCCGGCACGAGCGTGAAGCCGTGCGCGCTCATCGCCTGACGGAAATGCGCGCCGTTTGCGCGTACGCGTTCGCGCAACTGCTTGCCTTCGTCGCTGGCGAGCAGTTCGAGCACCTTCAGCGATGCGGCGGCGATACTCGGCGTTAGCGTGTTCGAGAACAGATAGGGACGTGAGCGCTGCCGCAACAGATCGACGACCTCCTGGCGCGCCGCGATGTAGCCGCCCGATGCGCCACCCAGTGCCTTGCCCAGCGTGCCCGTGATGATGTCGATGCGATCGAGCACGCCGCAATGTTCGGGCGTGCCGCGTCCGTGTTCGCCGATAAAGCCGACGGCGTGCGAATCGTCGACCATCACGAGTGCGCCATAGCGGTCCGCGAGATCGCAGATGCCCGCGAGATCGGCAATGATGCCGTCCATCGAAAACACGCCGTCCGTCGCGATCAGCTTGAAGCGCGCGCCCGCTGCATCGGCTTCGCGCAGCTTCGCTTCGAGATCGGCGAGGTCGTTGTTCTTGTAGCGGTAACGCTTTGCTTTCGACAGACGCACGCCGTCGATGATGCTCGCGTGATTGAGTTCGTCGCTGATGATGGCGTCGTTATCGTCGAGCAGCGTTTCGAACAGGCCGCCGTTTGCATCGAAGCAGCTCGAGTAGAGGATGCAGTCGTCCGTCTTCAGGAATGCGGACAGCGCGCGTTCGAGTTGCTTGTGCACGGTCTGCGTGCCGCAGATGAAACGCACCGACGCCATGCCGAAGCCGTCCTGGTCGAGCCCGTCTTTTGCGGCGGCGATCAGGCGCGCGTCGTTCGCGAGGCCGAGATAGTTGTTCGCGCAGAAGTTCAGCACGTCGGCGCCGCTCTCGAGACGAATATCGGACGATTGCGGGCTCGCGATCACGCGCTCGGTCTTGTGGAAACCATCGGCGCGAATCTGGTCGAGCGTGCTGCGCAGATGCGCGAAGAAGGGGTCACGCATGAAACGGCTCCTTGAATGGACGGCTCTGCAGCGCACCATGCGGCGCGGCGGCCTGTTATAGTCGGCTTCAGTTTTATCGGAAATTTTCGTTTTTTCGAACTAAAGTTCGATATGTCGAACAACTCTAAACGATAGGTCAGGAAATGGCAAGTTCGGGAACGCGCAGGAGTTCGTCGTCTACGGCGGCCACGGCAGCGCAGTCGGTTGCGGCGCCGCCGCGCGTTGGAGAGCAGATTCAACGATTGCGCAGTGAACGCAAAATGACGCTCGACGATCTGTCGCGCGCGGCCGGGGTGTCGAAATCGATGCTGTCGGAAATCGAACGCGACAAGGCGAATCCGACGATCGCCGTCGCGTGGCGGCTGACGAATGCGTTGGGCGTCAGTCTCGATTCGCTGTTTGCACCGCAGAAAGCGCCGGAGCCGGTGGCCGTTTCCGGCCCGCATGAGATCCCGACGCTGAGCGGCCATGACGCGCGATACCAGCTACGCGTATGGGGGCCGATTGAACTGGCGGGGAAATTCGAATGGTACGAACTGACGCTGCAAGCGGGTGGTGCGTTGGTGTCGAGCGCGCATGAGCCGGGGACGCGCGAGCATCTGACCGTGCTGCATGGCTCCATCGATATCGAAGCGGCGGGCACCACGAAGCGCCTGAAGACCGCCGACACCGCACGCTACGTCGCCGACGAGCCGCATGCGATCCGCAACGCGGGGAAAGGCGAGGCCAAAGCCCTGCTTGTCGTCATTCACGGATAGCCTGAATCGCAATTCTGCGGCGTACACCCGGCTTGCGGCGAGTACTGTATGTTTGTACAGTATACGCAGTCCGATGGAGCCGAAGAATGAACGAACTGAACAAGGAACAGGATCTGGCTGCGCTGCGCTTCAAGTCCGCAGCGCGTGACCTCGAACACATCGTCCGGCACATTGCGGCGCGATACATCGTGCAGGAGGTGCCGCTCACCTGGCGGCTTCTGCATGCGATCGAAGCGGAAGCGCTCGCGGATCTCGGTTTTGCCAGCCGGCACGATCCCGTAATGCTTGGGTTGTTTCAACGGCCCGACGACTTTCAGTTCCCCGAGACCGATGATGCCGTCGACTTTGGCCGATCGAATGCGCTGCCGGCTGTGTTCGCGTTCGCTGTCGCGGCTTATGACGCTGCGGAAAAGTCGAAGGCTTCAACGACCAGAAGTCGAGTTACGAGCGATGAGCGCGGCGGCGGGCGAGCATGGGGCGGATGACGTGTTGATCGGACGTGGCTGCGATCTGCGGGCGGCAGGAGTTTATGCGCGTAAAGTCTGCGCGGCCTGCCGAACTGGGACGCCGACGGTTTCCAACACAAAGTATCCCGCCCGTCGACCGACTACAATCGTCCCATGCAACTAACGGAAAGACATACTATGGTCTCCACCGATCCTGTTGGCCCCACTGGTCTATCCGCCACTGGTGCGGATCTATTCGATACGGAACGTCAAGACTGGCTGGTCGATCCGCGCACAGCTTTCGATGCATGGCTCGCCGGGCAAAACTTTCGCCATTCGTCGGCGGAGGTGTATCGCGCGCAGTGGGGACTTTTTCTCGAATGGCTACAGGCGCGTCACAAGAATCTCGTCACGGTCGACATGCGATCGATAGCGGAATTCGTCGGCGGACTGTCGATCCGAAAGCCGCAACGCGCCCGATATCTCCGGTTGATCGAGCGCGTGCTCGACCATGTGCGCGAGATCGAACTCGCATCGACCAACCCCGCGCGATTCATTGCTCAGGATGGCGAAGCGGAATGGCGTAATGCGCGCGACAACGAGCCGACAGGGTTTCTGACCATCGCAGAGCGTTCAGCCTTGATCGCTTATCTTTCTTCGCCCGTGACAAATCTCACGTCGGCCCAGCGCTGGCGCGAGCGCCGCGATCGCGCCTTGATTGCTGTTTTTCTTGGCGGCGGTATCAAAACAGGCGAAGCGCGCACGATTTCGGTTGATTGCATGACAGCGGGTTCGCCGTGGGTCGTGATCGAAGCGCCCAATCCATTGTTCACGCGGAGAACGCGGCTCGCACCATTTGCCGTGTCCGTTCTGGACGCCTGGCTCGACGAACGCAAGCAAGCGGAACTGCCCGGCGAGCTGGTTTTCCCCGCCTCGCCATCGGGTCGTCCAATGCATAAGGCGACGATGCTTCGCGCCGTCGACGCTCTTGTCGAAGCGGCAGGAATCAGTCGATCGCGCGAAGCACGTGCAAGTCCCCACACTTTGCGTAACTCGTTCGCTGCCGATCTGTTCGAAAGCGGGGTGGAACCGGAGGTCGTCGGACAATGGCTTGGATTCGCGCAGGCTGTTTCCGCGAATCGATTGCATCGCGCGTGGAAGACGTGGAATGACCAGGAAAAATTCGACGCCGAAATGCGCCTTGCGGAAACACCAACGTCTTCTGAAGATCCCGAGCAGACGCAGGACCGCGGCTAGACGGCTCCCGTAAACCTTCACCTTCGAAGCCCCGAAAACGCTCACCTCGAGCGCTTTCGGAGAAACCAACTCGTTTTGCGATCAGGTCAACGCCGAAGTTTGCGTCGTAGCCATAAAGCGTGTCACCGCCGCCAACCGCGAACCGCCCGTTCCCGACGAGTGCTCGCATTCAGGACAAAGGAGTTCATAGCGGTGATCGACCTGTGAAAGCTCCGGCTCACCTTCGGCGCATTTCGGACAGCGGGTCGGCACCGCAACGTGTCCATCGGCGGCCGTTCCGATCGACTCCAATTCCTGCGTGCTCAGCCTGCCGGCACTTGCCAGCTGACAGAGCAATTCCGCGACGGTAGGGTCGATGCCTTGCTGGGCGCGCAGCGCAGTCATCTGGCGCGTCAGCAGATCAAGTTCGTCCGATTGTTCGCGCCATTGCGCCTCCAACCTGTCACCGCGCGCCTTGGCAGCCGCTAGTTGCTGGATGAAATCAAATTCCTTCCGGCTCGCATCGCGCACCCCCGTCTGATACGTCGCCGCCATCGCACGCAAGGAGTCCAGTTCCACGAGCATTGGCTTGACGCGACGCTCGGCCTCGGCCACGGCATCCTTGATCTGTTGCGCGTAGTGCTCGGCGTTTTGCCGCATTTCGGCATGCAACCCATCGAGACGGTCGCGCAGGCCCGCGTTCGTCGACTGTTCGGTATCAAGACGCTTGTGCAACGATTCGTTCTCGGCTTCCAGTCGACGGACGGACGCCTTCAATCCTTCCTGATGTGCCGATCCGCTGGTGTTCACTGCGGCAAGTTGAGTCTCAAGAACACGGACGCGTTCCCAGGCGGCGTCGGCGCGTGCCTCGCTGCGCTGTATAGCTTCCTCAGAAATTTCTTTTCGAATTTTGCCTTCGTGAGAATCGCGCTCGGCCGCAGCGCGCAATGCATGGAGTTCCCGACGCTCGTCATCGAGCGACGCTTTTGCGTGTGACAGCGCATCTTCGAAAAGCGCACCCAATAGTTCGCCCGCTTTTTCTTCCAACGCTTTGGGAATCACGCCGGCGCCAACGCGCACGCGCGAGGCAGAGCGAATACGTTCCCAGAAACTGTCGATGTCTTTTGGGATGTCACTCGCACTGCCCGTTTGCGTCAGGTCACGCACCGCAGCCATGGACGGGCGAATGCCGAGGTCGAAGAAGAGGCGTTTGCAGGCATGAAGCGACAGTTCCTGGCGACGCGCCCCATTGGCACGCAGTGTATCGAGTTCTTTTCGGATGGCTTGGCGTTCTTCGTCCAGGTTCATGATTGTCTCTAAGCTACGTGAGTTCGACGAATCATAACAATTTACGTAGTGTTTGATACGTTTTTAGGCTTCGATGCGTCCTTCTCGCCACAGCCGGTCGGATCAAGCCAAATTCGTCGCGTCGGTATCAATGGCGCGGGTTGATCCGTGAAACAAATCGAAGAATACCTGCTAAGCCGTTGTTAATAAATATATTTACTTGCTGACAGGATGTTTTGGCACTGTTTCACGCACGAGGTGCGAGCGTTTTCGATGTTGGTATGGTGGTTTTCTGGGGATGCTCGCGGGGCCCGTTGTTGAGAGTAATAAAAGTAAACACCTTTGAACCTTAGTTAAAAACGTTAACGCCTGGCAGAAGCCTTACTGGATAAGGCGTAGCGCCTAGTCAGGTGAAGGTTTACGGGATGGATGGTGAGCGTCGGCAGGATAACGCAGTGATGGAGTTCAGGGACATGGGTGAGCAGGCTCGGGAAAGATCGTGAGTGGCTTCGGGAGCGCTCTGACGGCGGCTGCCGATCATAGGTGAAGGTTTTCGGGAGCCATCGGTCGATTGGGGCCCGTATACGCTGGCTGCTTCGATTTCGCACTCGCCGAAGCGTGGTGAGGGGATTCAGGAGAGGGAATTGAGGGTGATTTGGGTCGATTTTAAGAGCTCGAAGAGTGCTTGGTGAGCGCTCACGGGAGAAAACGGGAGTCGAAGGTGAGACTTTTCGGGGCCTGGAAGCCGTTTTGAGCCAATTTTTGACGCGCAATGCACAAAGGTGAGGCTTTACGGGAGAGCAGAGCGTTCTTCGTTTCTAGGACAGGAGAAGAAAAACGACGTTTGCAGCAACCCAGGTGCCAAAGGTGAGCGGATTCAGGATTCGCAAAATGCACGCATATCTTGCGCCAGAATTGCCACCGGAAGTCGAAAGGTGAGACGTTACGGGAGGAATTAGGTGCCCGTCGGAGCAAAAAGGTGAGGAAATGCGGGACTCGCCCAGCAAAAATCGCCGCGGCAGGCAGTGCCGGTGCGGCCCCATGCGAGTCGTCGATCACCGTGCGGTTTTACTTAGGTGAGGTTTTTCGGGAGAGCCGTTTGTCCAGTTTTTAGGCATCGTTTCATGTCGCGAGTAGCTAAAGGTGAGGCTTTTCAGGAGGCTACCGTCTTGCCTGCGGGCCAGACGGCCAAATAGGCATGAGCTAAGTGCCTAAATTGATTGGTTTTTTGTCGATTGTTGTCAAAAGGTGAGCGTATTCGGGGGCCGACGGACTGGTGCCGAGCGATCCATTCATTACGAGCGATCGCCGCTCAAGGTGAGAACATTCGGGAGCATTTTTCCGTCGACGATTTATCTATAGGGCGCGAAATCCCGCCAGACCTCAGCTTGCGCGATGCCAAAGGTGAGAATATTCGGGGATCAGTACTTGGGTCGTGGCCTGATGACCGATCGTCCGAGCTGCGATGCGGTGCTCGGATTTAACATTCCGCCTTCTGAGCACCTATTCTTGGCTGGTAAAGCGCTCCGCGTTGTGGATCAGGGCACGCAGATCCGACCGCGAGTTGAACCGCGCGACGTACATGTGTGGATCCTCTGTTCCTACAGCATCGAGGGCGTCGAGGGAAAGGCACGTCTTACAAGAGTGCGCGCGCGTTTGCCCGCGTTGTGTCCCGGTGAAGCTCGCGGCCCAAACCGGCGTCGCGGATTTGCGACGCTCGCAATGGTGAGGATCTTCAGGAAGTCATTCGCTAGCTTCTGGATCGGCCAGTTCGACGGCGTTTACGCATGGTCCGCGACCATCAACGCGGCCGGAAGAGGCTGATCGCTGTGAACGGTGAGGGTTTTCGGGACCCGCTCCTGGTGAGTCTGGCAGGTTAAGCTGGTTTCACCCAACGTAGGTGAGAGAGGTGGTGTAGACGCGCATCACCACAGCCGGTATGCTTTCGCAAAATCTCTTCCTGACTCGACGCATGGCCACGACGAAGCGCGCGAAAAAGACCGATGTGGTGAGCCCAAGCTCCGCCGAACTGCGCAAAGCCGTCGAGGCGATTGCCATTCAGCCCAAGAGCGGCAAGATCACGCTGCTCACACGCAAACTGTTCAATGTCCTGCTCACGGTTGCTCAGCAAGCGGACGAATCGGGCGACACCTATCGTGCGCTCCTGTCGGATATCGTCGCAAACTCGGCTTTCGATTCGAACGACACCGCCCTCGTCAAGGAGCACTTGCGTCGCATGGTCTCCGTGCAGGTCGAATGGAGCCAGGGAACGTCGAGCCAGAAGCCCGGCCGCAAATGGGGCATCTCCACGCTTATCGCCGACGCCGAAATTCTCGAAGATCCGACGACGCGTCGCGTCTGGGTCGAATTCTCGTTCGCGCCGAAGATCAAAAAGAAACTGCTTGATCCCGTGCAATACGCGCGGTTGAGCTTGCAGTTCCAAAGCCAGTTGCGCAGCAGCGCGGGCCTCGCGCTCTATGAAATCTGTGTGCGTTATCTGACCAATCCGAGCCATCTGACGATGCGTGAGGCGTGGGAATGGTGGCGGCCTATCCTGTCGGGTACGCCCGACACGGAAGCCGGCGATGAAGCCAAGCGCGAATACAAGTATTTCAAGCGCGACTACTTGCGCCCGGCGATCGCGGAAGTGAATGCCGTCACAAATATCTTCGTCGAACTCATCGAGCATCGTGAAGGTCGCCGGGTCGCCGAAATCCAGTTTCGGGTGACTGAGCGCAAGCAGCCGATGCTCGCGCTCGATGAGCATCCGAATGTTTTCGACAGCACGCTCGTCGATCGGATGGTGAAGATCGGCATTCCGCTCAAAGAGGCGCAAACGCTGTACGCCGATAGCGAGGAAAACCGGATTCGTGCGGCGCTGCAAATGACCGAGCAGCGGATGCGGAGCACCACGTTGCCGCCTGTGCGCAGCGCGCCGGCGCTGTTCAAGGACGCACTGAAGAAGGGCTATGCGCCGCCTGTCGATGCATTGCCGTCAGCGGCGGCTGGCAAAGGTGCGGCGGGTGGCGCGCCTGCCGACGATCCGAAGGCGAGACTCCTGGACGAGTACATGGCGCATCGGCGCAAGGAAGCGCAGGCGCTGTACCAGGAACAGGGCGAAGCGGAACGCGAGCTGGCTCGCCGTTCGTTCGAAGAGGATGAATTGCCGGGCCTCGGTGGCCACATGCGCGACGATTGGCGACGACGCGGCCTGGAATCGAAGCTGACGGAAACCGCATTCTTTGACTGGCTCGCGCGCAAGACCTGGGGCGAGCCGACGGATGGCGATTTGCTTTCGTTCACGTTGAGCCAATCGCGGGCCGCTTGATTCCTGCTTGATTCTGTGAAGCGCGCCATCGTTGGCGCGCTATTTCTTGCGTAACTTATTTCTGTTCCGACAGCATCTGCTCGATCTGTCGGAGAATTTCGTCGCGCTTATCACGCGTCAATCCCCGCAATTTCAGCTCGAGCCTGTCTTCTCCATATGACTTCAGGTCGCCGACCGATACCCCGGCTAGCTTGATATCGAGCCGCTGCGCGTAACGCTGGCGTCCTGCCGGCTTCGCGCTTTCCTGTGCCGTCGCCCTTCCCTTCACGATATCGGCGACCTGGCGCGTGCTCAGATCGTCGGAGAGGATCTTGTTGATAAGACGCAGCGTCGAATCCGTGCCGCGCGCCGAGTGATACCGGCCGACCTGATACGCCATATTCGAGCCGAAGCGATCCGGTCGCGCGACCATCTCCTGCATCACGGTCTCCGGCAGTTTCGCAATCGAGAGTGCCACGGCGATCGTCGATTCATCGAGACCGAGATGTTCAGCGAGTTCCTTCTGACTCTGAAAGTGTTTCTCGTCCAGGAAGCGTCGCCACACGATCGCGTTATCGAACACGGTCTGTGAATCGCGCTGGACGTTGAGGTCGTAGCCAAGTTTGTAGCTCTGAATGCCGATCGGGAGATCGATGACGATTGCCTTCACCGTCTCCTTATTCGCTTCTTTCAATGCCCGGACACGTCGGCCGCCATCGCTGACGAAATAGCTTCCCGGATTGTCGTAGTCGGGAATGACGTGAATGGCTTGCTGCTGTCCTTGCTTCGCGAGGTTGACCGCGAGCTCGGCAATCGACGACTTCAGATAGAAATACCGTGGGTTGAACGGACTCGGCTTGATCGCCTTCAGCGGAAGCTCAACGATCTGTCCGGCGCGATAGCTGTGCTCGGCTCGCCACGCGCGGTATTCAAGCGATTCGTTCGCGAATTCGGTGGGCTCCGCTTCGCTCGGCGAAGTTGGCGCTACAGCGGGGCTCTTGAATGCGGCAATGTTCGTGTTCTTCGCTGCGTTTTGCACCAGCCCGTCGATCGCGTTCAGCCGATCGAGCGCCGTGCGCTTTTCGCTGCTGGTCGTATCGGGACGTGCCTGGAAGCCTTTGGCGAATTGGGATGGTTTCATTCAAGTACCTTTATGCGCATAAATTCAGGGGAGCAGGGCGGCGATCTCGTCAGCGCAGGCGCGAACTTCGAGAGCGGCCAGCTTCGCGCCCCGATCGTTCATCTGCAAGACTGTCTGACCAAGCGCCATCGCCTGTTTATAGGCCTCGCGCGTGGGGATCTGGGTGCGCAGGAGCGGGAAGCCAAGTTCTTCCAACGCTCGCTTCAACTCACGCGTCAGCATTCGCTTCTCTTCGGTCTTATTGAGGAGAAAGACGGCACGGAGGTCTTCGTTCATGACCTGTGCCTGCTGGACCAGCTTGACGAGACCCACGCTCGACCAGTAATCCGCTGGCGACGAGGACGTCGGCATCACGGCGACCGTTGCGGCGAGAAGGACCACGCCGGAGACCTTTTCCGTGATCGACGGCGGGCAGTCGACGACGATCAGGTCGTAGTCCGCAACGAACTTCTTGATCTCGCGATGGATCTGCGAGCCCGCCTCGGAGAGATTGACGACGGGGAATGGAATGCCGGACTCACTATCCGAAGATGCGCTCGCCCAGTGAATGAGGGTGTTTTGACCATCGGCGTCGACGACGAGGACGCGCTTGCCTCTTTCATGGAAGGCTGCGCCGAGGTGCATCGCAATCGTGCTCTTACCGACTCCGCCTTTCTGCTGTGTCACTGCGATGATTTCTGCTGCCAATGTTCACCTCCTCTTTTTGGACGCCGCTGAATTTTACCTTGGCGTTTTTCTAATTCAAACATTTTTGGTTACTTGCAACAGTTATAAGCCGTTTGACGTGGCTTTATGCGCATAAAGCCGAAGCGCGGAATGGTGAATGCGGGCGGCGTCGCAGGAGACTGTGCGGTTTTTGCCGACCACCGGTCATCGCGGTTCAGTCGATATGAAGGGAGCGTCGCGTAACAGGTTCGCGCAAGCGATCAACCACGGAGTCTTTGGCAGACCGTGGAACGGCTGCTAACTACGGGCAGCAGCGTGCCCGAAACGACTGTGGGTTTATGCGCATAAACCTGGTTGAGCACCAGCCGCCCGCCGACTGGATATGACGCACTGCTACCGCCGTACGGCACAGGCATGTCGAAGTTATGCGCATAAACTCGACCGGGTAATGAGAGGTGTGGCGGTGGAAGCGCCGCCCAAGCGGCTTTGGGCGCCCATCGGCATTACTCCCCACGCCGCAGGCGTATTCATGAAGGCCCCTGATGGCGAAGATCAGAGCTGCTTTGACTGAACAGCCCATACAAGCGGCGCAGCGCCTAGAACCCGTCCTCAAGCGCAAGCCGCAATCATTGGCCGCCAGTTGAGCGACAACCGCCACGCCAGACAAACGCAGCAGCTAGAATCCTCAACCTCACCCTTTCACTTCCCGCATAACGCCCATGATCACCGTCTACCACAACCCGCGCTGCTCGAAATCCCGTGGCGCATGTGAACTCATTCGCGACGTCTACAACCCGTCGAACGAACCAGTGGAGGTGGTCGAGTACCTTCGAACGCCACTGTCCGTGGCGCAGTTGAAGGAACTGAATCGAATGTTGGGGTGCCCCGTTCGCGAGATGATTCGAGATTCAGAAGCCATCTATAAAGAACTGGGCCTGGCTGACGCCTCGTTGACCGACGATCAGTTATACGAAGCGATCGCTGCGAATCCGATCCTGCTTCAACGTCCGATCGTCGTTCGCAATGGACGCGCCGTGATCGGACGGCCGCCCGAGAACGTCAAAGCTCTGTTTCCCGATCTGGCCAAGTAACGTGACGCGCGCGACGACGGGAATCCGCATCGCGCGCAGGCATTAGATGGACACTACGCTTTCACGCCGAGAACCGCTTCCTTCGTGACGATCTTCGTCGGGATGATGCGAAGCTCAGTGAACGCATCGGCAATCCTCTGCTGCTCGGCGAGCACGCCTGCATCGATGGGCTTGTAGACGTGCGCATAGTGTCGCAAGCTCGCTTCGACCACGCTGGCGTCGAGTCCCTGAATCGGTGCGAGTTGTGCAGCCGCTTCCGCGTAGTGATCGCGGACCCAGACGCCCTCTTTGCCAGCCTCGGCAACAACGGCATCGATCAGTTCAGCGTTTTGCTGAGCAAACGGGCGCGCGCTGAGGAAGAACTGGTGATGGCTGACGATGCCCGCACCGTCGGTCAACAGTCTCGCATTCGACTGGCGCTTTGCAGCTTCGAGAAACGGATCCCAGACTGCCCACGCATCGATTGCGCCGCGCTCGAATGCGGCGCGCGCGTCAGCGGGCGGCAAGAACACAGTTTGAATATCGGTGTATTTCACACCTGCTTTCTGAAGCGCGGCGACCAGGAACCAGTGCACATCGGAACCCTTGTTCAACGCCACCCGTTTTCCCTTCAGATCCGCAACGGATTGAATCGGCGCATCGCGATGGACGAGAATGCCTTCGGCTTGCGGCGTCGGGATTTCGTACGCGGTGTACACGAAGTTGGCGCCAGCAGCTTGCGCGATGACAGGCGGCGCCTCTCCGACATAGCCGAAATCGATCGAACCGACGTTGAGTCCTTCCAGCAATTGCGGGCCTGCCGGAAATTCCGTCCACTTCACTCCGACACCCAGCGGCGCGAAGCGCTTTTCAAGCGTCCCATGTGCTTTCAGCAACACAAGCGTACTTGCGGCCTTTTGATAACCGATACGGATTTCTTTTGCGCGCGTCTGCGCGAATACGGGCAAAGCGGTCGACGCGAGGAGTGCGCCGGCTCCCGCCAGGAATGCGCGGCGTGTGAACGTGGAGTGTTGAGACATATACGGATTCGATGTAGCAAATACGGTCGCAACAGGGACCGATTGCGCTCAACGATAAGCCGATGACGGATCTCCGCGAACCGATAAATTCGCATAAGCAAATCACACCGAGTCTGCGGCGTAGTTCGGTTCATCCTGCGTGGCAGGAATTGACGCCGCGCTGACACATTTGCCGAATCCGGCTTCCATAAACTTCAACCATTCACCGCTCCCCCAACGGGGCGGAACGAACGCCAAATCTCGTCGATTCTGGAGACAGGACATGCTCGAACTAAGACTGTCATGCGAAGGTTGTGGCAAGGCACTGCCACCTGACTCGAAAGACGCAATGATCTGCAGTTTCGAATGTACGTTTTGCGAAGCCTGCGCGCTGACCGCGCTGCGCAATGTGTGTCCGAACTGTGGTGGAAATTTCCAACATCGGCCGATTCGTCCCGTGGCAATGCTGGAGAAACATCCCGCGTCGTCTGCACGTCATCCTGTCAGCGTGGACGAGGTCGCACACGGTGCATACCTGGCGCGTTATCGCGAGATCCCTCCATCAGCGCGTTAGGCGGCTGAAAGGCCACTGCAATACGCAATTGATTGTTGCCGATCTTGAAAGACGCGAAACGGATCGAATTCGTCCGCCGGCGAACCTGCACGGGGTCTACATCCCTACTCCGCCACCTGAGCAGCTCGTGATTACTACAGCCGATGAAAAAATCTCTTGGCAATCCGGCTATTCCTGGACGTGCGCTCCGTGGATATTCTCCGCCTCAACGATCGCGACGCGATCGCATCAACGCTGAGAATCCAGGAGTCACCATGAAACGCCTTCTTTCCGCCCTCGTTGCATCCATTGCGCTTTTGGCCGGTGCGACCGGGGTTGCCCATGCCGACAGCAACCCGAAGTGCGAAGGTCCCGCCTCGTATTGCAACGTGTTCTTCGGCAACTAAGTTCGTAATTGCAGTCGGTCACAAGGAAAGGGCGCCCCAGAGCGCCCTTTCTTATATGTGACCCGCGCGATCAGACCTTTCCACCTCCATCGAGCCCGCTGCGCGTCCGCCAGACCTGCTTCCCGCGCTCGGAAAGTTCGCCGCGCTGTGTGTTTCATCCGCTTGCGTGCCTTCGACGGACATCTCGCCGCCCGGCTGTTCAAGCGCGCGGCTTCTGCTCCTTGCGCGAGCACGACGCCCAGCACTTCGAAATCGCTATCGACCGGCTCAACGCAAAGCTGTAACCGCAAGTGAAGTTGCGCGCCGTTTGTTGCGTATGGCGACAGCCCGACGACGCGCTTGATTGATAAGGCAAAGATTCGACCTATCCACAGGGTTATCCAGAAAATCTGTGGATAACTTTTGCGTACCCCGGTTTATCCACTGCAGGTAACAAAAACGTCATATCAAGGGCACTAACGCCGTGTTTCGGGACGCCCGATCGGCCGCTATGATTGACAGGCCGCATCCCCTTTTGCGCGTTTCGCGCCAACCGAGGAAGGAACACATGGCCTATCAAATTGCAGTGGTCGTCGGCAGCTTGCGCCGCGACTCGACCAATCGCCAGCTGGCAAAGGCGTTGATCTCACTTGCGCCTTCAGACTTTTCTTTCGAGTTTCTCGACGTCGGTTCTCTCCCGCTCTACAGCCAGGACTACGACCACGATTTCCCAGAAGTCGCGCGTCACTTTAAGCAGCAGATCCATGCTGCCAACGGGCTGCTGTTCGTCACGCCCGAATACAACCGCTCGATGCCCGGCGTATTGAAGAACGCGCTCGACTGGGGTTCACGCCCTTGGGGCCATAGCGTCTGGGGCGGCAAGCCCGGCGCCGTGATCGGCACATCGCCGGGTGCGACGGGCACGGCGCTCGCGCAACAGCATCTGCGCAACGTGCTGGCGTATCTCGACGTGCAGACGCTTGGTCAACCGGAGATGTTCATCAAGCATACGGCTGGCCAGATCGATGAGAACGGCGACATCGCGAGCGACGACACGCGCAAGTTCCTGCAGAAGTTCGTCGATCGATATGTTGACTGGGTGAAGCGGCACGTAGGCTGAACGCGCCTCGTCTACACATACAGCGGCGCCCGATCAAGGGCGCCGCATTATTTCCGGTCCTTTGCCAGTCGAATCGCGAAGACTAGTGATGGTGATGCCCCGTCACGCGATCCCACCCATGCTGCACGGCGGACTTGAAACGCTCCCAGCTACCTACAGCCTTGTCGCGCTCCCAATCCTCCCGCACTTCCGGCTCGACCTCGTCCCACGATCTGTCCTGATAGCGGATTTCGCGAGCCATCGTCGCGCCGTAGTGATAGGCCGGAACGTACTCGTCATAGCGCAATCCTTCGTGCGCGTATTCCGCGTCATAGTGGGTGCGGAAATCCTCTTCGTATTCGAGATATTCATCCGGCACCTGTTGGGGCATCGCTTGCGCGGGCGCGGCGGTGTCGGGCGTCATCACGGCGCCTGAGCCGGCGATGCCCGCTGACGCGATCGCCGCGGCCGCGGGCGTATCGTCCTGATGCACGGCCGGCCGGTTGGTGGCCGTGGGCACACCGTAGTCGGGATACTGGGCCGGCTCGCCAGGGAGCGTCGTCAAGGGTTCCGGCGGCGGTACATCTGCCCGCATCACCGCTCCGGCGCCCGGCGCGCTCGCGGCGGCGAGCGCCTGTGCGGACGGTTCGTCGACGGGCGGCACGCCATGCATTGCGTCCATGCGCGCACGGTTGCGCGCTTCTTCCTCAGCGAGCAGCGCGTCGCTCGACGGCCGCGCCGCCGTCGGCGTTACGGCCCGCTTGCCAATACCCAACTCGTCGAGCACCGAGTGCTCGCGTCGCGTCTCGGCTGCGGGCATCGCGGCATCGGGCGCCCGCTCGCTTACTTCGATCGCTCCGAGCTTGCTCAACGAAGTGCGCGCGAGTTCCGCATGCGACTCGCTCGCGGCGTTGACAGCCACGAGCACTGCGCCGCGTCGAACCGCATCCGTGTAGCGCTCGGCTTCAGGGGCGGTCGGGCCGGAGGTCGCGAACAGGCTCGACAGGAATCGTTCGATGTTGGCGATCACGCCGGGAGACTCCTCGGCGGCTGCGTCGGCGGGCGTGTCGGGGTGCGCCTGCAGATCGATGTCGGTGGACGCGAAGCCGGTCTGCACAAGCATGTTGCGCGCGCTTTCGGCCTGCGCGTAGGTGGCGAAAAGACCAATCACGGTGTGTCGCATGTCTGTCTCCGTCGGCTTTATGGGTGGATGCGGCGATGCACCACTGCATCCTCTGTGACGGTATACGCGCAACCTTCATGCCGGGCTTCGCGAGCGCGGGTCGACGGGAACTGTCAGAAGAGACAGGCGACAGCGGGAAGCCGTCGCCCGCGGCAAGCGCGCCCGTCGCATGGCGCGCTTTTTACAAATATAGTCGGTAATCCCCGGCAGAACGGCCGCTCAACTGGCGGGGTGAGTCGGCGTATGCGCGAGATCGCGCTGGAGCGTCTGCAGGAATTTGTCGAGCAGCGCGATATCGAACGGCTTCGACAGCACGCGCACATCGACGTGGCGCGCGCGCTCCAGCTCTTCCGCATAGCCAGTGACGAGAATCACCGGGAGCCTGGTCTCGAAAGCTTGCACGCGTTCAGCGAGGTCGATGCCGTTCAGCGTGCCGGGCATATGGATGTCGGAAATCACGAGGTCGAAGGGCAAGGGCTCGCCCGTTTCCTTTTGCCTCGCGTGCGCGGCGTCGAAGCGTTCCATCGCCGCGTCGGCGTTGAACACGCAGGTGACGTCGTGGCCCATCATCTGCAGCAACGCTTCCGTACCTGCCGCGACTTCGTCGTTGTCCTCGACGAGCAGAATGCGCAGGCCATGCGGCGCGCCCGCCTCTTCCGCGATGGGCTCGGCAGGCCGCTCGACTTCGGGCGCCTGCGTCGCGCGCGGCAGATAGAGCCGCACCGACGTACCCGCGCCGATCGCGCTGTCGATCGCGGCCAGCCCGCCCGAGCGCTCGCAGAACGCGAACACCTGGGGCAGGCCGAGACCCGTGCCCATGCCTTTCGGCTTGGTCGTGAAAAGCGGTTCGAACGCGCGCGACAGTATCTCCGGCGGCATCCCGACGCCCGTATCTTCCAGCGACAATTGCACGAACGCGCCCGTGATCGGAAAGCCGTCTTCGTGACGGAAGCTCACGTTGTTCGCGCGCACCGTAAAGCGGCCGCCATTCGGCATCGCATCGCGGGCGTTGACGGCGACGTTAATCAGCGCGAGCTCGAGTTCGGCGACGTCGACCTGCATCGGCCACACGCCCGTGCCGACGTCCATCACCAGCGCGACCTTCGCGCCAAGCGACGCGCGCAGCAGATCGCGGCAGCCCGGCAGCCAGCGTTCGACGTCGAGCGTCTCGTTGCGCAAGGGCTGCTTGCGCGCCACGCCGAGCAATTGCCGCGTGAGCGACTGGCCGCTCTTGAGCGCGCGCTCGACGGCGGACAGCTCGCGGTCGAACGCCGCCGCGCCGCGCCGCCGCACGATCTGCACATTGGCCGAGACGATCATCAGCAGGTTGTTGAAGTCGTGCGCGACGCTGCCGACCAGATTGCCGAGCGCTTCCATCTTGCGTGACTGCCGGTAGGCCGATTCGATCGAGCGACGCATCGACGCTTCCGCCTGCCAGCGCTCCCACGCTTCCTCTTCCGCGCCGAGGCGCCTGAGCGACAGCCAGATCACGCACCACAGCACGATGGACGGCACGAAGGTCGACAGGATGAGCACGCTCAGATGGCGATACCACGCTGCCCAGATCGCGGACGTCCGATAGCCGACTGTCACATACACGGGATACGAGCCGACGCGGCGAAACGCGACGATCAGCTTCTCGCCGTCGAGCGCCGAGCGCACCCGCACGACGCCCGCGCGCCGGCCTTCGGCGAGCGCGTCGGTGTACGCGTTGTGGCGGATGGGCTCTTCCGCCTTCAACGGCATGCCGACGGGATAGCGCGCGAGGACGGCGGCATCGGAGCGCGTCAGCGCCATCGTCATCGGCGAGTCGTTGCCGCCCAGCAGCTCTCGATAGAACGCAGCGAAGTAGCTGGGCCGCAGCGCCACCGACACCACGCCCGCGAACCCGCCGTCCTCGCCGCGCCGCGCGACGCCCGTGTTGAACACGATTTCGCCCGCGACATGCCCGACCATCACCTTCGACACATGTTCGAGCACCTGGCCGTCGCGAATGCCGACAAAATCCTCGCGATGATCGATCGACACGGCCGGCGCCGGATAGAAACGGCTGCTGGCGAGCAGCGTGCCGTCATGCCCGAAGATCGAGACAGCCGCGACCTGCGGATAGCCGCCGCCCATCGTCTGCAGCTTTTCGTGGATCGCGGCTTCGCCTTCGCGTATGCCGTCGTCGTCGAGTCCCTGCACCAGATCGACGATGCGCGCGTTGAGCGCCTCGTTCATGTCGAACACTTTCAACGCGTGCTCTTCGGCGACGCGCACGGTGCGCAGCGTGAGATCGGTGGCGTCGGCCTCGCGCGTGCGCAGGTCGCTGAACGCCATCGCCGCCACGAACACGCACGGCACCACGACGGCCGCCACCAGCAGCGCGATCAGCGTCATGCGGCGGACGGCAAAGTTCTGCTCGGGTACGGCGGGAAAAAGCGCTTCGTCGGGCCGCGTGCCGGTGGCACGTTCGTCCGGGGCATTCGCGTCGGCGGAATCGGGCCGGTCAGCAGTCATGGCGCAAGCCGCGCGCGCGGCCGATTGAAAAGGTGTGTGTTCTCATCATAGGTTCAGTGGACCATCCGCTCGCGCGCAATGCAACCAAGCAGACGCCGCGGCCGCGCCTGCAGGGCCCGGACGCTTTAGTCATACGAGTTCGCGAATCAGCGACGAATCCGGAAGCGCAAACGTACACAAAAGTATAAAGACGATCTTTTATCTGACGAATGCTTACGTTTCGACTCGAATCTGACTCAAACGAGTTAAATTCGTTCGACGAATGCATTCTGGCGAGTTGCCTTTCCGCCAATTTGATTCGAAAATTGCGCACAGACAAATAATCAGCCCGCCATGATCGGGCGAATTTCGCGCGAGGGACCGGGCATTGCATGCCATGCAAGACCGGGCAGACCCTCGTGTAGACCAGCGGGGCACCACGGAGCCATGAACGCCGTCTTGCCGCCGCAGCACTATCTACGGGGTAGGCTTCGAAAATGCCGGTCATTGCCGTTGTCCATTGCGTGCACGCTGCAGCGACCGCACGCCGCGCGCGCAGCACCTGCCGTCGGGTGTGCCTGTCGCCGCGCCACGTGGGGTCGGCATCGCTCGTGCTGGCCGCTTCGGGTTCCCGCTTGGTCGCTGCCGCAGAGGCTGCGTCGCGCAACTGCGCGAGCGGCCACTCAAGTTCGCCCATGCAGCGCCGTTAACACGCAAGAACCCACTCCGTTTCCAGCCCGCCGCCATGCCTTTGCCCATTGTGATCGCCGATGACTCGCTGCTTGCCCGCAAGGTGCTCACGAAAGCATTGCCGCAGGACTGGGACGTCGACATTACCTACGCGTCCAACGGACGCGAAGCGCTCGAGCATTATCGCAAGGGGCGCGCATCGGTGATGTTTCTTGACCTGACGATGCCTGACATGACGGGCTATCAGGTTCTGGAGGCCCTGCAGCACGAGGACCTGAATACCTTCGTGATCGTCGTGTCCGCCGATGTCCAGCCGATGGCAAGGGAACGCGTGCGCACGCTCGGCGCGGTCGCATTCGTCCCCAAGCCCGTGACCACCGAGGCGGTGCTTCCCATCCTCAAGGAGTACGGGTTGTATGTCTGAGCCAGTCCTCAACGAAGATCAGCGCGACGCGCTGCAAGAGGTCGCCAATCTGGCGATGGGCCAGGCCGCGACGCGCCTCGCCCTGCTGCTGGATGCGTTCATCGAACTGTCCGTGCCGCGCGTGCGCGTGGTCGCTGTGCGCGAGGCCGCGTCGGCGCTGCGCGAGATGACGGGCATCAACGAGCCCGTGAGCGCCGTGCGACAAGGCTTTCGCTCGGACATCAAGGGCGAGGCGCTGGTGATCTGCCGCAGCGGCAGCATCGAGCAGTTGTGCTCGCTGGTGAGCGACCCGTATGCGAAGTCCGCGTATGAGGCGACCACCCAGGAAGAGCTGGTGTTCGACGTCGCGAACATCCTGACGGGCGCGTGCGTGTCGTGCATTCTCGACCAGCTTGGGCGCATGCCCGTGTTCTCGCAGCCGGGCCTGCTCGGCTCGGCGATGTCGCTCGACGACGTGTTCCAGCCGAACGTGCTGGCCTGGGAAGTCGCGCTGCTGGTCGAAGTGAATTTTGCGTTAGAGGATCAGAGTTTCCGCGCCCACCTCGTGATGCTGATGGCGGAAGATTCGATCCGTCATCTCAGTTCCGCGCTGGACGCGCTGCTTTCCAGCATATGAATGCCCCGCTTCCCACGCTGAGCGATCTGGTCGTCGAACGGGTCGGCTTCGGCATTTTCGTGCTCGACCGTCAGATGAACGTGCTGATGTGGAATCGCTTCATGCACGATCACAGCGGCCTGTCAGCGCAACAGGTGGTCGGCAGATCGATTTTCGCGAGCTTTCCGGAACTGCCGCGCGTGTGGCTCACGCGCAAGCTCGAAAGCGTGTTCCAGCTCGGCAGCTTCGCGTTCAGTTCGTGGGAGCAGCGCCCCTATCTGTTCAAGTTCGATCACGACCGGCCGATCACGGGCGGCGTCGATTTCATGCAGCAGGACTGCACGTTCATGCCGATCATGCGCGATCGCGAGGTCGAGGCCGTTTGCGTGACGGTCTCCGACGTGACGCACGTGAGCATCATGCAGCGCGAGCGCGAAGAGGCCGTGGCGAAACTGCAGGAATACGCGGACCGCGATGGACTGACGGGCATCGCGAACCGGCGTTACTTCGAAGCGCGTCTGCGCGACGAGTACACGCGCTGGCAGCGTTACGGCGGCGAACTGTCGATCCTGCTGTTCGATCTGGATCACTTCAAGAAGATCAACGACCAGTTCGGTCACGTGGTCGGCGATACCGTGCTGCGCGATATGGCGCAGCGCGTGTCGCACGTCGTGCGCGCGCAGGATACGTTCGGGCGCTTCGGCGGCGAGGAGTTTGCGCTGCTGCTGCCGTGCACGCCGCTGGAAGACGCGATGCTGGTCGCGGAGAAAATCCGCAATACGATTGGCGACACGCCGGTTGACGTGCAAGGCGTCGATGTGCCCGTGACGGCGAGTGTCGGCGGTGCGTCCGCGCGGGCGGGCGTGCCTGCCTACGAGGCGCTCATCAACGAGGCGGATGCGGCGCTGTACAGCGCGAAGCGGCAGGGACGCAACCGGTCGGTTGCGTTTATCTGAAGGGGTGTCTGGGCTATTTGCCGGCAAGCGGGCGTCGGCCCGCTGCGGCGAATCGATTTACTTGCGGCTCATCCACGAGCCGACGACGCGCCACTGGCCGTCGTGGCGCGCGAAGTCGTCCTTGAAGGCGAACACGGCTTGCTGGCCGTCCGGGGCCATGAAGCGGTTCTCGCCGGTCACCACGGCCTGATCGCCGTCGACATGAACGTTCACGTACTGCAGCGTCTGCGTCGAACCTGACGGCACCGGCGATGCGTTCAGCACGTCGCTTTTCGAGCGCGCCATACCGGATGGCGTGATTTCACGGTACGAGTCGTCGAGCAGCAGTTTCAGCGTATCGCGATCGTGATGCATGCTCGCCTGGACCCAGGCTTCTTCCATCTGACGGATCACAGCTTCGTCGTTTTCGGCGGCGAAGGCCGGCGTCGCGAGTGCAAAAGCGGCGAGAACGGGAGCGACAAACAGCATATACAGTTTCATCTTTTTTCCTTGATACGATTTAAATCAATAATCCGATTCAATGATTTTTAAAGCGACAAATTAGAATGCGATCCGTGTGACTTTTAAAATTGGAGCGACAAATATTTTTATTTCGCACGATTAATGTGAATGGTTCAAAGGCATGCTGTGGGCGCCGCACATGGTTATCTGCCATCCCGCTTCGTTTCGTTGCGGGATTAAATGTAGTCTGTATTTAAATTGAGGTATCTCGGATAACTCTTAATTTGAGATAGCATTTCGAGATGTTTTGAATGCCTGTGCGTAGACAAATCTGTGTTTTTTGTTGCCGTTACACTTCGCTCTTCGGCGAGGCAAATCGACGGCGCGCGCCGCAGCGGCTTCCGCCGTTCCTGCGTCCGCTATGAAAGGTTGGTATACTTTTGCCCGTTTTCCGGTCTTTTCGGCCGGCGTTTCGCGCGTGTCCGCGCGCGCGGGCGGCTTGCCCTGCGGGTAGGCATGACTTCTTGATCGCCCCTTCGGGGGTGTCTCAGCGGAGATCGTCTTGGCCGTTTCCAATCTCGTCGTGGACGACACACAAACTGACGCAGCTGCCGCCAGTTCAGGCAGCTCGTTTTATCTCGCGATGCGCATCTTGCCGCCCGCGCAGCGCGAGGCGATGTACCAGGTCTACGCTTTCTGCCGCGCCGTCGACGACATCGCCGACAGCGACCTGCCGCGCGCCGAGCGCGACGCGGGTCTCGAGCGCTGGCGGGCGGACATCGACGCGTGCTACGCCGGCTCGCCGCGCGCGTCGCTGCTCGAGCTGACCCGGCACATCCACACGTTTCATCTGCAGCGCGAAGACTTCCACGCGATGATCGACGGCATGGCGATGGATGCCGCCGCCGACATCTGCGCGCCCGACGAAGCCACGCTCGACCTGTACTGCGATCGTGTCGCGAGCGCAGCGGGTCGGCTATCGGTGAGGATATTCGGGATGGAGGAGCAGCCGGGCGTCGAGCTGTCGCACCATCTGGGCCGCGCGCTGCAACTGACGAACATCCTGCGCGACATCGACGAAGACGCGGAGATCAACCGCTGCTATCTGCCGTACGAGCTGCTGGCGCGCGAAGGCATCGCGGCGACGAATCCGCTCACGATCGCCGACGATCCGTCGCTGCCGCGCGTCTGCGCGACGCTCGCGGAGCGTGCGAAGCAGCACTTCGCCGCCGCCGACGCGATCATGGACGTGCAGCCGCGCGCGCAGGTCAAGGCGCCGCGCATCATGTCGGGCGTCTATCGCCTGCTGCTCGAGCGCACGCTGGAACGCGGCTTCGACATTCCGCGCACGAAAGTCAGCAAGCCGAAGCTGCGGATGCTGGCGATCGTGGCGCGCTACGCTTTCTTTTGATGCGAAAGCTGGTTCACGTGATCGGTGCCGGGCTGGCCGGTCTTGCCGCCGCCGTGCAACTGCAACGGCGCGGCGCGCAGGTCGTGCTGTACGAGGCGGCCGAACAGGCGGGCGGCCGCTGCCGCACGTACTACGACCGCACGCTGGCCGCGACCGTCGATAGCGGCAACCATCTGGTGCTGTCCGGCCAGCAGGCCACGTTGAACTACGTGCGCGCGATCGGATCCGCCGACGAACTCGTCGGGCCGACGCAGCCCGAATACCCGTTCGTCGATCTGGCGACGAACCAGCGCTGGACCGTGCGCATGTCACCGGGACGGCTTCCGGCGTGGATTTTCGAGGCCGGCGCGCGCGTGCCGGACACGCAATGGACGGATTACCTGTCCGTCGTGCCGCTGCTGCTGGCAAAGCCCGGCCGCACCGTCGCGAAGTCGATGCGCAGCAACGGCCCGCTGTGGGACCGCATGCTGGGTCCGCTCCTGCTGGCCTTGACGAACATCGAACCGCGTCAGGCGACGGCCGAACTGGTGGGCGCGGTGTTGCGCGACACGCTCGCGGCGGGCGGCCCTTCGAGCCGGCCGCTCATCGCGCGCAACGGCCTGGGGTCCGCGTTCGTCGAACCGGCGCTGCGGCTGTTGCAGCATGGCGGCGCGGCGATCCGGCTAGGCGCGCGGATCGAGGCGCTGGAGTTTGCCGATAGCCCGGACAGCCGCGTTGCCGCGCTGCGTCTGGACGGCGGGGAACGCGTCGAAATCGGCGCGAGCGAAGCCGTCGTGCTGGCCGTGACGCCCGATGTCACGCAGGCGCTGGTGCCCGGCGTGCAGGCGCCGCGCCGCTTTTCGGCCATCGTGACGGCGAATTTCGCGGTCGAGCCGCCGCTCGGCCACCCGCCGCTGATGGGGCTCGTCAACGCGAGCGCGAGCTGGCTGATTGCGTCGGACGGACGCCTGTCGGTGACGGTCTACGACGCGGCGAACCGTGCAGCGAACCTCGCCGACATGCCGCGCGACGAACTCGCGCGCAAGCTATGGGCCGACGTCGCGCAAGTGACAGGCTTGTCGGCCGATCTGCCACTGAAGTGGCAACTGAGCGTCGAGCCGCGCGCGACTTTTGCCGCGCACCCCGACGACGAGATGCGCCGCCCGGCCACACGCACTCGCTGGAACAACCTGATGCTCGCGGGCGACTGGACGGCAACCGGTCTGCCGCCGGGCATCGAAGGCGCGATTCGCTCCGGCCAGAAGGCCGCGGATACGCTATTGAACGAACCGATGGAACGCCGATGAACGATTTATCCATGACCCAGACGCTGGGCGACGCACTGCCTCAAACGCTGATCGACGACCACGCTCCCGTGGCCGCCGCGCTGGCGACAGGCGCCGCGTCCGTCGACGCGCTCGACGCTGCCGTCACGCGCGCGACGGACGCCATCCTCGCCGCGCAGCAGGACGACGGCCACTGGGTCTACGAACTCGAAGCCGACGCGACGATTCCTGCCGAATACGTGCTGCTCGTCCATTACCTGGGCGAAACGCCCAACGTCGAGCTGGAACAGAAGATCGCGCGCTACCTGCGCCGCATCCAGCTGCCCGGCGGCGGCTGGCCGCTCTTCACCGACGGCGCAATGGACGTCAGCGCGAGCGTGAAGGCGTACTTCGCGCTGAAGATGATCGGCGATTCCGTCGACGCCGAGCACATGGTCCGCGCGCGCGAGGCGATTCTCGCGAATGGCGGCGCGGAAGCGGCGAACGTGTTCACGCGCATCCTGCTCGCGCTATTCGGCGTCGTGACGTGGTACGCCGTGCCGATGATGCCCGTCGAAATCATGCTGTTGCCCAAGTGGTTCCCCTTCCACCTGTCGAAGGTGTCGTACTGGGCGCGCACCGTGATCGTCCCGCTGCTCGTGCTGAACGCGAAGCGGCCGGTCGCGCGCAATCCGCTTGGCGTGCGCATCGACGAGCTGTTCCGCGGCGCGCCCGTCACGACGGGCCTGCTGCCGCGCTCGGGCCACCAGAGCAAGAGCTGGTTCGCGTTTTTCCGCGCTGTCGACGGCGTGCTGCGCGTGACGGACGGCCTGTTCCCGAAGCGCTCGCGCGAACGCGCGATCAAGGCGGCCGTCGATTTCGTCGATGAGCGCCTGAACGGCGAAGACGGCCTCGGCGCAATTTTCCCGGCGATGGCGAACTCCGTGATGATGTACGACGTGCTCGGCTACCCCGCCGATCACCCGAAGCGCGCGATCGCCCGCCAGTCGATCGACAAGCTGCTCGTCATCCACGAAGACGAAGCGTATTGCCAGCCGTGCCTGTCGCCTGTCTGGGATACGTCGCTCGCGGCGCATGCGCTGCTCGAAACGGGCGACACGCGCGCCGAGGAAGCCGCCGAGCGCGGCCTCGCATGGCTGCGTCCGCTGCAGATTCTCGATGTGCGCGGCGACTGGATTTCGCGCCGTCCCGACGTGCGTCCGGGCGGCTGGGCGTTCCAGTACAACAACGCGCATTACCCCGACGTCGACGATACGGCTGTGGTCGCGCTGGCGATGCATCGTTCGGCGGCGCTGACGCAATCGGACGTCGACGCGAACGCGATTGCGCGCGCCCGCGAATGGGTGGTCGGCATGCAGAGCAGCGACGGCGGCTGGGGCGCGTTCGAGCCGGAAAACACGCAGTACTACCTGAACAACATTCCGTTCTCCGATCACGGCGCCTTGCTCGATCCGCCTACCGCCGACGTGTCCGGCCGCTGCCTGTCGATGCTCGCGCAACTCGGCGAAATGCCCGCGACGAGCGAGCCGGCGCGCCGAGCCTACGACTATCTGCTGAAAGAGCAGGAAGACGACGGCAGCTGGTACGGCCGCTGGGGCATGAACTACATCTACGGCACGTGGACGGCGCTGTGCGCGCTGAACGCCGCGGGCATCTCGCATGACGACGCGCGCATCAAGCGCGCCGCGCAGTGGCTCGTGTCGATCCAGAACGCCGACGGCGGCTGGGGCGAAGACGGCACCAGCTACAAGCTCGACTATCGCGGCTACGAAAAGGCGGCGAGCATTCCGTCGCAGGCGGCATGGGCGCTGCTAGGGCTGATGGCGGTCGGCTATGTCGACCATCCCGCCGTCGCGCGCGGCATCGAATACCTGAAGAGCGAGCAGCGCGATCACGGCCTGTGGGACGAAACGCGCTTCTCGGCAACGGGCTTCCCGCGCGTGTTTTATCTGCGCTATCACGGGTATCGCAAGTTCTTCCCGCTGTGGGCGCTTGCACGCTATCGCAACCTGACGCGCGCGGGTCAGAAGCGCGTCGCCTTCGGCTTGTGATGGCAGCCCGGCCTGATCTGATGAATGCCAAGCTGCCCGTCATCGCCGTGACGGGCATGGCGTTCGAAGCGCGAATCGCGCGTGGCAAGGGCGTCGAAGCGGTGTACGCGGCGCGCGCCGATCTGCTCGAGCGCGCGCTGAACGAGGCGATCGCGCGCGGTTGCGCGGGCATCATCAGCTTCGGGACGGCAGGCGGACTGGCACCCGATCTCGCGCCCGGCACCTTGATCGTCGCGAGCAGCGTGCATAGCCCGCTCGGCGTCGTCGAGACCGATCTGCGCTGGGCGGGACGCATCGCTACCGCGCTCGGTGCGGCGCCGCTGGCGTCGAAGCTGCGGCGCGGGCCGATCGCGGGCGTGACCGCGCCGCTCGTCGGCGCTGCCGACAAGGCGGCGCTGCACGCATCGACGGGTGCGCTCGCCGTCGACATGGAATCTCACCTTGCGGGCGCGATCGCGGAGGCGAACGGCCTGCCGTTCGTTGTCTGCCGGGCGATCGTCGATCCGGCGTGGCGCACGCTGCCGTCCGCCGCGACGGCCGGTCTGCGCGACGACGGCACGACGGCCATCGGTCCCATCCTGCGCGAACTGGCGCGCCAGCCGTCTCAACTCGGCGGACTGCTGCAAGTCGCCGCCGACGCCCGCGCGGCGCGCGCTTCCCTCGTCGCTGCGCGTCAGGTACTGGAGCGCTCGGGCGCGCTCCTCTGCATTTAAGCCGGGCGCGCCGGCAACGCGGATAGCGAAATAGTGTGTTGGTCTTGAAGACCTAGGGAAAACCCTTATCTCTGGTATAGTGGTAGGTGTTAACCCTAGGTCGCGCGAAGAAGCGCGACCGCGCTATTTCCAAAGAGGGACCGCAATGAATTTCCACACACGCAAATGGGTCAAGCCCGAAGATCTGAACCCCAACGGCACGCTGTTCGGCGGCAGCCTGCTGCGCTGGATCGATGAAGAAGCCGCCATCTACGCAATCTGTCAGCTCGACAACCAGCGCGTCGTGACCAAGTTCATGTCGGAGATCAACTTCGTCAGCTCGGCGCGTCAGGGCGACATCATCGAACTGGGCATGAAGGCAACCCACTTCGGCACGACGTCGATCACGCTGCGGGCGGAAGTGCGCAACAAGATCACGCGCAAGAGCATTCTGACGGTCGAAAAGATGGTGTTCGTGAATCTGGACGCGAACGGCAATCCGGCGCCGCACGGCCGCACGAAGATCCGTTATTCGGATGAAGCGTTCGAGCGATACAGCGAGAGCCTGCGCGCCATGCAGCAGCCGGCCGTGCTGGCTTCGGAAAGCACGGAAGACGTCGATCAGGAAGCGGACACAGCGCATTAACGCATCGCGGGCGACGGCCTCAGCGGCCCTGAAAAGCCCCCGGAAAGACAAAGCCCCGGCTGGTCGGATGACCAAGCCGGGGCTTTTGCTTTGTGCACCGGTAAGGACGCTTTACTGCGAAGCGGGAGCGGGCGTTCCCGTGGCAGGCGCACCCGAAGGCGCGGCTCCCTCACCTGGATTTTCGTACTTCGGCGCGCTGTCGTCGTTGGTCGGCGCGCGCTTCGCGCCGCCCGCGCCCGACGCGCCTTCCGCCGGCGCGGCCTGGCCCGGCTCGGCGGAGTTGGGCAAGCCGAGCGGCGCCGCGCCCGGCACGGTGGTCGGCGCCGTGCCCGAAGCACCCGAAGGCGCCTGCGCGCCCGAATCGTCGTCATCGCCGTAGTCCGGCAGCGCCGACGCCGGCGCGTTCGCGCCGCGCAGCAACGACTTGCGCTGCTGCGTATAGGCGTCGCGTACGAACGAGTACTTGTCGAGGGCAGCCTGTTCGAGCAGCGTCGTCGCGCCGAGCAGGTCGGAACGCACGCTCATGAACTGCACGAAGTACAGCGGATACTTGTACTCCGGGCCCATGTAGGAAATCGGATTCGCGCGGAAATCGACCAGATAGCCAACGCCGTCACGGAACGAACTCGGGCCGAACAGCGGCAGCACCAGATACGGACCCGACGGCACGCCCCAGCGGCCGAGCGTCAGGCCAAAGTCCTCCTTGTGCTTCGGCAGGCCGGCGGGTGTCGCGAAGTCGATCAGGCCGCCCAGACCGAACGTCGAGTTCATCGCGAAGCGCATCAGGCTTTCGGTTGCGTCCTTGATGTGCAACTGAAGCAGGCTGTTCGCGAAGTTGTCGAGATCGCCGAGGTTCGAGAAGAAGTTGCTGATCGCCTGACGCAGCGGCTGCGGCGTGACCTTCTGATAGCCCTTCGCAATCGGCACGGCGACCGTGCGGTCGAGCGCGTCGTTGAAATTGAAAATCGCGCGGTTCATCGGCTCGAGCGGATCCCCGGGCTTCCGGTCGGGTCCCGTTGCACACCCCGTTGCAAGACTCGCGGCGGCCAATGCCAGCGCGGCTGTTCGCATCTTCATGCGGCTATCCTTAATGTTTCTTCGATGCGCGTCGAACGCGCGGTTTGCCCATCAATACCGGTTGAAATACCACAGCGCCAATCAGCGTGCAGACGAGGGACAGCGCCAGCAGACGCCCCATGCTCGACGTGCCCGGATGATGCGACAGCCACAGGCTGCCGAACGCCGTAGCGGTGGTCGCCGCGCTGAACAGCACGGCGTGTGTGAGGCTGGATTGCAGTAGGCCCGTTTGCCCTCTGCGCCACGCCATCACAAAGTAGATCTTGAACGCGACGCCCACGCCGAGCATCAGCGGCAAGGCGATGATATTCGCGAAATTAAGCGGCATGTTGAAGACGACGCACAACTCCAGCGTGACGACGGCCGACACCAGCAACGGCACGAGCGTGCGCAGCACGTCGCCGAACCGGCGCAGCGTGAGCCAGAGCAGGGCGCTGATCGACAGGATGGCCCACGCGCCCGCCTGCACGAACGACTTGATGATCACGTTCGCCGAATGGAGGATCGAGATCGGCCCGCCGATCGCGCCCGGTTCCGCTGCCTTCACGGCTCGCGCGAAGTTGCGCAGCATCACGTCGTCACCGGGATCGGTGCCGGGCGGCACCTTCGGCGAAATCTCGACGAGCGCCTGACCTGTTTTCGATACCCAGCTGTCGGCGATGTCCTTCGGCACGTTTTCGCGGGTGATTTCCGACGGTTGCAGCAGGGTTGCCAGCTGCTTCAGCGAAATCTTCAGCGGTACCGACATCGCGCGCTCGGCGCGGTCGCGCGTCGAGACGTCCGCGCTCGCGAGCTTGGCCAGCGTGTCCGACAAGTGTTTGGCTTCCGCGGCGCCGGGGCCGGGGTGGTCGTCGGCGGCGAGCGACAGCTGGGCCGACGTGCGCTTCAGTGCGGCGACGCGCACGGCGTCGGTGGCGGGCGGCGCGGGCGTCTGCGTGAGCGCCGGCAGCAGTTGCTGCGCCGCGGCGGCAATCAGCGCGAGCTTTTGCGGCTGGTCGGTGGGAATGAAGGTGGAGAGCGTCGTCGTGCGGCCCACTTCCGGTAGCTTCGACAGCCGCGCTGCGATTCTGTCCGCATCCGCCAGCGACGGCGCTAGCGCCCGCACGTTGTTGACGGCCACCTCGGGCGCGTCGTTCAACGAGATCAGCGTCGCCATCGACTCGGTATTCGGGTCCTTCAGATGCAACGGATTGAAGTCGAAGCGCAGATGCAACAGCAACGGCGACGCGCCGATGATCAGCACCGCCGTCGCGATCAGCACAGGCGTGCGGTTGCGGTCGAGGAAGTCGTCGACGGGGGCGAGGAACGTGAAACCCGGCGATTCGGCTTCGCCCGCCGGATTGAAGACCTTGATGAGCGCGGGCAGCAGCGTCATGTTGGTCAGATACGCGACGAACATGCCGACGCCCGCGATCTTGCCCAGCTCCGAGACGCCGCGATACGCGGTCGGCAGGAACGAGAAGAAGCTCTCGGCGACGGCCACGGCGGCGAGCGTCAACGGCACGCCGATGCTGTATGCCGTATGGATCAGCGCCGCGGCGAGCCGGTCGTCGCGATTGCGTTCTTCGCGGTACTTCACGCCGAACTGCACGCCGAAGTCGACGCCAAGCCCGACGAACAGCACCATGAACGCGACGGAAATCATGTTCAGTGCATCGACCAACATCAGGCCGAGCGCCGCCGTAATCACGAGGCCGACGAACAGCGTGATGAACACGGCGATGATCAGCCGCCCCGAGCGCAGCGCGAGCCACAGAATGCCGAGCACGACGAAGAACGTGATGATGCCGTTGATCTCCGCGCCGTCCTGCACCGAGGCGAATTCATCGTCCGCGAGCGGCTGTTCGCCCGTCAGACGGATGCGCGCGCCATATTGCGAGTCGAGATCGAGCGATGCCGCCGTCTTGCGAACCTCTTCTGACGCCCGTGCGCCCGCCTGCAGCGCCGCATAGTCCAGCTTCGGCTGCACGACGACGAACGCGCGCGCCGGCACCTTCGCGGCATCCTTGTCGACGAGCGCGCGCCACGAGAAGACGGCGGGCTCGTTGGCCAGCACATGATCGATCACGGTTGCGCTGCGCGACAGCAGGTTGCTCATGTCGCCGAGCTTTACCTGGCCGATCTGCAGCGGCAGCAGCAGCGTCGTGTTCAGCGTGCCGGCGAGGCCCGTCAGACTCGGATCATGCGCGAGCGAGTTGATGAGCGGGCGCGCCTTGGCCAGTTGCGACGTGGTGGATTGCACGTCGGCCAGTGACGGGAACAGCAAGCCTTCCTTTTCGAAGAACGGCCCGCTGCCCGGCTGCATGACGGAACTGAATTCCTTCGTGTTCTTTTGCAGTTCAGTGGCCAGCGTGTTCGCGGCGGCATCCGCGTATTCGGGCGCGCCGGCCTCGACGACCACCAGCAAGGTCTGCCCGCGATCGGGGAAGGCCTTGTCGATTTGCTGTTCGAGCGCTGTCCATTTCGCATCGTTTTCGACGAGGCGACTGATGTCGGTATTGATCTTGAAGTGATGAACGACGTAAATGGCGCTCAGCACGGCGAGCACGAGCGACAGCCCGATGACCTGCAGCGGACGGCGCACCGACCAGACAACGAGACGAACGATAGATGACTTCAGCATGTACGCGAGCGGGGCCTTGTCACGATTGGCGTTATTGGTAAAGGGCACAAGTATACCGACGCTGCCGCTGCACGGTGTCGTTAGTGAACCCTGTGCAGCCTGTCAAAGTCTTAAGTCTGTATACTGGCCCGTAATCGCGCCGGATGCGGCCTGTCCCGCGCGGGTTCATTCTTAACTGTCCCGATGAGCGTATGAAACGTTATCTCTCTGCTTTTCTGGCAGCCGCCGTGGTGTCCACCGCGGCTTTCGCACAAAGCGCGCCTGATGCGATCGTGAAGAGCGCAGTCGAAGGCACGGTCAATGCGATGAAGGCCGACCCACAGGCGCGCGGCGGCGACATGAAGAAGATCACGCAGGTGGTCGAGTCGCACTTCGTGCCCGCCACGAACTTCCAGCGCACGACGCGTATCGCCGTCGGTAAGGCCTGGGCCACGGCCACGCCGGAGCAGCAAAAACAACTGTATGAGCAATTCACGAAACTGCTCGTCGGCACCTATGCGGCATCGCTGTCGCAACTGCGCGATCAGGACGTGAAGTTCAAATTCGCGCCGTCCACCGCATCCGCCGACGCGAAAGACACCGTCGTCCAGTCGCACGTGCTGAGCAACGGCGGCGATGACTCAATCGACTATCGTCTGGAAAAAACGGCGAACGGCTGGAAGATTTACGACATCAACATGATGGGCGCGTGGCTGATCCAGGTGTATCAGACGCAGTTTCAGGATCAGCTGAACAAGGGCGGCGTGGACGGTTTGATCAAGTTCCTCACCGAGCACAACGCGCGCAGCGCGGGCTGATCGGCAACGCCGGGCATCGCCGTCTTGTAAGCGGCGGCCCACAAAACAAAAGAGCGCAACGGCAAAACCGTTGCGCTCTTTTTTCATGCGGCGTTGATGCGTCTTAATTCAACGCGGCTGCCGATGTCTGCACCTTCTTGCCCGTGCCCGCGCGCTTGATGTCTTCGAGCTTGATCTCGACGTGACGCGAGAACACATACTCGGCGGGACGCGCCTTGTCGAGCGGGATGTCCTTGACGAACGCGCCCGTCGTGCGCGCGCCCTTCAGGCTGACCTTCAGCGCTTTCAGCGGATGCGCGACCGTGTCCATCACGGCCGTCGCTTCGAAGCCGCAATGGACCATGCAGTCCGCGCACTTCTCATACTTGCCGGTGCCGTACTTGTCCCATTCGGTGGTCTCCATCAGTTCCTTGAAGGTCTTCACGTAACCTTCGCCGACCAGATAGCACGGCTTCTGCCAGCCGAACACCGTGCGCGCCGGGTTGCCCCACGGCGTGCATTCGTAGCTCTGGTTGCCGGCCAGGAAGTCGAGAAACAGGCTCGACTGGCTGAACGACCACTTCTTGCCGTTGTTGCCGCGCTTGAAGATTTCGCGGAACAGGTTCTTGGTCTTGTCGCGGTTCAGGAAGTGCTGCTGGTCCGGGGCACGCTCGTACGCATAGCCCGGCGACACCGTGATGCCGTCCACACCAATCTCGCCGACCGTGTCGAAGAACTTCGCCACGCGCTCGGGCACAGCATCGTTGAACAGCGTGCAGTTGATGTTCACGCGGAAGCCGCGGCGCTTGGCTTCCTTGATGGCCGCGACGGCCTTGTCGTACACGCCTTCCTGCGAGACCGAGTGATCGTGCGCTTCGCGGTCGCCGTCGAGGTGCACCGACCAGACGAAGTACGGGTTCGGCTCGTAATCGTCCATCTTCTTTTCCATCAGCAGCGCGTTCGTGCACAGGTACACGAACTTCTTGCGCGCCATGATGCCCTTGACGATCTGCGGCATTTCCTTGTGCAGCAGCGGCTCGCCGCCCGCGATCGATACCACGGGCGCGCCGCACTCGTCGACGGCTTCGAGGCATTCCGCCAGCGACAGGCGCTGGTTCAGGATGGGATCCGGATAGTCGATCTTGCCGCAGCCATTGCAGGCAAGATTGCAGCGGAACAGCGGCTCGAGCATCAGCGCGAGCGGGTAGCGTTTGTTGCCCTTCAGGTGGTTGCGCATGATGTAGGCGCCAACCCGGACTTTTTGTAGCATCGGAATAGACAAATTGTCCTCCTTAAACTTCGCGTGCAGCGAGTTGTTGCGTCAGCTTCGACGGCAACTTGAATTCAACTTTTTCTTCACGTCCCGCCATCGTCGTAACGTCGACGGGGCCCAGTGCGCGTAGCGCATCGATTACGTTCTCGACCATTTCTTCCGGTGCCGAAGCGCCCGCCGTGATGCCGACCGTCTTCACGGTGGCGAACCACTCCGGCTTCACTTCGGAACCGTCGGCGACCAGAAAGCTCGGTACGCCCGTTTCGCTGCCGATCTCGCGCAGGCGATTCGAGTTCGAGCTGTTCGTTGCGCCCACCACCAGCAGCACATCGACTTGCGTGCTGAGCTCGCGCACGGCCGCCTGGCGGTTTTGTGTCGCGTAGCAGATGTCGCGCGTATCCGGACCGACGATGTCGGGGAAACGGCGCTTCAGTGCGTCGATGATGCCGCGCGTGTCGTCCACCGACAGCGTGGTCTGCGTGACATAGGCGAGCGGCGTGTCGATAGGCAGTTCCAGCTTCGCGACTTCCGCTTCGCTTTGCACGAGCAGCACCTTGCCCGGAATCTGGCCGATCGTGCCTTCTACTTCCGGATGGCCCGCGTGCCCGATCAGGATCAGCGTGCGGCCCCCGCCCACGTACTGACGACCTTGCACATGGACCTTCGTCACCAGCGGGCAGGTGGCATCGAGCACGTCGAGACCGCGCTGCTCCGCGTCGCGTTCGACGCTTTGCGCAACACCGTGGGCACTGAAAATGGCAACTGCGCCCTGCGGCACTTCATCGAGTTCCTCGACGAAGCGCGCGCCTTTACGGCGAAGGTTATCGACCACGTGCCTGTTGTGGACGATTTCATGACGCACGTAAACAGGTGCGCCATGTTGCTGCAAAGCGCGATCGACAATTTCGATCGCCCTCACGACTCCCGCGCAAAAGCCGCGGGGTTGGGCAAGGATGACTCGCATAGGCTGGCGAACTCCGACTGACGCGGGATTCCGGGCAGATCGGTAAAAACGACCTGTTCGCCGCGTCTGTATATTAGTTGATGTCTTAAATCCGACGAAAGTCGATACTCGAGACCAAACGCGCATTCTAACGCTATCGCTGTCGGTTTGCTTTTCAGCCGTCTCGGATTGTGGCGTTTGTGTGGCGGCTTGCGCGGCAAAAATGACTCGCTGCGCCTGTTGACGGGAACCCTTAAACTATCGGGCTTTGTTGCGCCGACGCATCGCCTGCGGTTTCCGGTATGCATCAATTGAATTTTCTGCGGCGTCTTTCGTCGGCGGCGCATTCTTGAACGTTTCGAAAACGCGGTCTATCACATATTCGATGGCCGGCTAGTGCTCGATTTCCACGATTGGCGCGGCGTCGCAGGTGTTGCTGGCGCGCCGCGTCTGTCGCCGCGCCCTGGAGACGCAAAGCGCGCGGCTTTCATAGAGGGCAATGCATGATTGCGGCGGTTCTGTTTCTGTTGGCGTGTCTGTCGCTGTTGATCTGGTGTGTGCTGCTGTTCGCGCGCGGCGGCTTCTGGCGCGCGCAGCCTGCCGCCCCGCTCGCGCCCGAGACGCGCGACGCATGGCCGGGCGTCGCCGCCGTGGTCCCGGCGCGCAATGAGGCGGACGTGATCGCACGGGCCGTCACGTCGCTGCTCGAGCAGGACTATCCGGGCGAATTTCATGTGATCGTCGTCGACGACCACAGCACCGACGGCACCGCCGACGCCGCCCGCGCCGCCGCGCTCGCGCTGCGGTGCCCGGACCGGCTGACCGTGATCAGCGCGAAGCCGCTGCCAGCGGGCTGGTCGGGCAAGGTCTGGGCGCAGTCGCAGGGTATCGAGGCGGCGCGCTCGGTCGGTTACACGCCGGAATACCTGCTGCTCACGGACGCCGACATCGGCCATCCGTCCGACGCGCTGACGCAGCTTGTGATGCGCGCCGACGCCGAAAAGCGCGACCTCGTTTCGCTGATGGTCCGCCTGCGCTGCGACTCGTTCTGGGAAAAGGCGCTGATTCCCGCCTTCGTGTTCTTCTTCGCGAAGCTGTATCCGTTCGCGTGGGTCAACAACCCGCGCAACCGCACGGCGGGCGCGGCGGGCGGCTGCATGCTGGTGCGCCGCACGGCGCTGGAAGGAGCGGGCGGCATCGAATCGATCCGCGCCGAGCTGATCGACGATTGCAGCCTTGCCGCACGGATCAAGCATCGCGGCGAAGGGCGCCATCCGATTCGCCTCGACGTGGCGGCGCGCAGCGTCTCGCTGCGCCCCTACGACAGCTGGCGCGAGATCTGGAACATGATCGCGCGCACCGCGTTCACGCAATTGCACTACTCGGCGTGGCTGCTGGCGGGCACGCTGCTCGGCATGACGATCATCTACCTCGCGCCGCCCGTCGTCGCTATCGTGCTCGGGGCGAAAGGCTGGCCTGCGTGGCTCGCGTGGGCCGCGATGTGCTGCGCCTACGCGCCGATGCTGCGCTACTACCAGCGCTCACCGCTGTGGGCGCCGTTCCTGCCGCTCATCGCGCTGTTCTATGTCAGCGCGACGTTCGGCTCGGCGGTGCGCTACTGGCGCGGCAAGGGCGGCCAGTGGAAGGCACGCGTGCAGGCGCCCGCCGGGACGAATCAATGAAGCGGCTCGTCTGTCTGATCGTTGTCGCGCTCGGCTTGATGCAAGGCGCGTTGGCCGACGATCAGACTCGCCAGGACCGCATGTCAGACTATCTGCGCCAGAAGTTCGGCCTCGCGAAGGAGAAGGCCGAGCAGATCTCGAACGCGGTGCGCACCGCCTCCGAGAAGTACGCGCTGCCGCCCGCGCTGATTCTCGCGATCATCTCGATCGAATCGCGCTTCAAGGAAAAGGCCAAGGGCGGCAACGGCGCGACGGGGCTGATGCAGGTCGTGCCCGGCGCGCACAAGCGCATGCTGAAAGACGTAAAGGATCTGACCGACCCGGAGACCAATATCGAGGTCGGCTCCGCGATTCTGTACGGCTACATGAAATCGGCGGGCGGCGATCTGAATGCCGCGCTGAAGAGCTACGGTGGATCGCAGGCGTATGCGGAGAAGGTCAACGGCCGCGTGAAGACATTCGCGGAAGTCGCGGAGGTGGATGCCAGCGCGGCATCGGGCGCGGACCAGCCGCTGCCGTCGCGCGACGGCGGATGCGACGCGCGCTACACGTCGCTTTGCATCGGGCCCGTGGTCTACGTGAGTCCCATCGAAGAAGCTGCGAGCGGCCCAAGCGTCTCGCAGCGCGCGACCAGTCTGCTCAATTCGTTGCTGCCGCTGTCGCACTGAACGGCGCGCAACACAGGGTGCCGACGGCTCGCGCCGTCGCGCATCACTTCTGCGTCAGCATCATGTACATCTGGATGACCGTCTCCGGCGAGAACTGGAACGGCACCCAACCATGTCCCGTATGGCGCATCACGAGCAGTCGGTCGCCGTTCGTTTGCTTCTGCACCGCCATGGCCGGGTTTTTCGTCGATACGAAACGCCAGCCCGCGGGCAGGTTCGGCGGGACTTCGGGTTCCATCGACGCGCGCGCGTTCGACAGTTCCTCGATCAGCTGACCCAGTTGCAGCGGATGCAGCGTGACCGACTTGCCGCCGATGGTCATCGTGATTTCGTTCTGGCTCGGGCGCTCGATATGCAACGTTGGCTTTTCTGCCGCGGTTTGCGGCTCTGCTGGCGCTTCTTCGACTGCCGTTTCGACGGGCGTTTCTTCTGCCACTGTTTCCGCGGCGGCCGCCTCTGCGCCGTTCACATGCTGATCGGTCGCGGTCGTGGCCTCGGCCTCGCGCGAAGCCGTGACAACCTGGATGAGCTGATCGACGCCCATTTCGAGTGCGCCAATCTGTTCCTTAAGATTCATGCGTAGTTCTCTGGTAAGACCCGCGATTTTACCTTCTGCACGCTGGCGGTAGCCTTCGTGCCTGCATTGCGAGTTGTAACAAAGCGTGTGCGGGTGACGCACGAGGGAGGCGCGATCCAATGCGCTCGCCGCTTTATGCCCAGACGTCACGCTTTCAGATAGCCCGCCTCGCGGAACCAGTCGAGCGCGTCGCGCAAGCCTTCGCGGTACGGCCGCGCGCTGTAGCCAAGCTCGCGCTCCGCTTTCGCCGACGTAAAGTACATTTTGTTCTTCGACATCTTCAGGCCGTCGACGGTGACGAACGGCTCGCGCTTCGTGAACTTCGCGACGGCTTCCGCGCCCATCGCGAGCGGATAGAGCGGCCAGCGCGGCAGCGCGATGGTCGGCGCCTTGCGTCCGACGATGCCGGCGATATCCGCGAGCATCTGCTGCAGCGGCAGATTTTCGCCGCCGAGAATGTAGCGCTCGCCGATCTTGCCGCGTTCGAGCGCGAGGAAGTGACCCATCGCGACGTCGTCGACGTGCACCAGGTTCAGCCCCGTATCGACGAACGCGGGAATCTTGCCGAGCGCCGCTTCGACGATGATGCGACCCGTCGGCGTGGGCTTCACGTCGCGCGGGCCGATAGGCGTCGACGGATTGACGATCACGGCGGGCAGGCCGTCGTTCGCGATCATCCGCTCGACAGCACGCTCCGCGAGCACCTTGCTGCGCTTGTACACGCCGATCGCCTGCTGCGGCGTCATCGGCGAGGTTTCGTCGACCGACGCGCCCGAGCCCGTCACCTTTAACGTCGCGACGCTGCTCGTGTAGACGATGCGCTCGACGCCTTCCTTCAGCGCGGCGCGCATCGTCGCTTCCGTGCCTTCCAGATTCGAGCGTTCGATCTCCAGCGGGTCCGGCGCCCACAACCGGTAATCGGCCGCGACGTGCAGCAGATAGCGCACGCCGCGCAGCGCGGCGCGCATCGACGCCTCGTCGCGCATGTCGCCGACCGCAATCTCCGCATCGAGCGATTCGACGTTGCGGCGCGGGCTGGTCGGACGCACGAGCACGCGCACGGCGAAGCCCTTTTGCTGCGCGATGCGCGCGACGGCTGAGCCGACGAAACCGGATGCGCCGGTGACGAGTACGAGATCGCGAGTCTGATCGGTCATTGCTTGCCGTGTTCCTGATTGCTGCCTGACGGGCGCATGGTTGAAGGTTTGCAGAGGTCGGATTGTACGTGCTGCCGATCGCGCGCGCCGTGCTCGCGGGCTTCGCGTGTCGAGGCGTGCGCGAGCAAAGCACGCGCGGCGCGACTAGAATGCCCGCGTAAACTCATGAAGGCATAAAGGAGGGACGAGCATGTCCGGCACGGATCTCGATTCGCGGATCGAAACGTATTACGTGCGGGTGCGCGGCATGGTGCAGGGCGTTGGCTTTCGTCACGCGACGGTGCGCCAGGCGCATGCGCTGGGTATCCGGGGATGGGTGGCGAATCGGGAAGACGGTTCTGTCGAAGCGATGTTGCAAGGTCCGGCGAACCAGCTCGACCGGATGCTGTCGTGGCTGCGTCACGGGCCGCCGATGGCACGCGTGACGGAAGTCACGCACGAAGAGCGCGCCAGCGACAAACGTTTCGAGCGCTTCGAACAGCACTGACACAAGCGGCTTGTAAAAAAGCGCGCGGGCGTGAGCCTCGCGCGCTTCTCGTTGCTCACCTCAACATCACGCGACACCCATCAGCGCGCCACCAGCAGGCTTTCCGCAAAGCCCCAATCGCGCTCGATCCATTGATGACTGCACGTGAAGCCCGCGTCGTCGGAGATCGCATGCAGTTCTTCCGGACGATACTTGTGGCTGCTCTCCGTCCAGATCGTCTCGCCTTCCTGTAGCTCGACGGTCAGCCTGGCCGCGCGCACCTGCGCGCTCACGCGCCGCTTCGCGCGCAGATGCATTTCGATGCTGCGCACGTCCGGATTGAAGCGCGCGACGTGTTCGAACGCATCGAGCGGAAAATCGCCGTCCAGCTCGCGGTTGATTCGCGCGAGCAGATTCAGATTGAACGCGGCCGTCACGCCGATGGGATCGTCGTACGCGGCGATCAGCACGGGCACGGGCTTCTCGAGGTCAGTGCCGAGCAACAGCGCATCGCCGGGCGCGAGCATGTTGCGGATGTCGCGTAGAAAACGCGTGGCCGCGAGCCGCCCGAAATTGCCGATCGTGCTGCCGAGAAACAGGACGAGCAGCGGCTCGTCTTTCGCACGGCGCTTGCTCACCTCGGCAAGCCCCGCGAGGTAATCGCGCTCATAGCCGACGATCGAAATGCGTTCGATATCGCCGAGTTCGCGGCGGCACAATTGCAAAGCCGTGCGCGAAATTTCAATCGGGCTGTAAGTAGTGGGGCGCTTTTTACAGAGCGCTTCGAGGATCCGGCGCGTCTTGCGGCCGCTGCCGCTGCCCAGTTCCGCGACGATCGCATCGTGCGGCAAATGCGCGACGATATCGCCCGCGTGTTCCGCGAGCAGCCGTTCTTCGGCGCGCGTGACGCCATATTCGGGCAGCGCAGTGATCACTTCGAACAGCGCCGAACCCACTTCGTCGTAGAGATACTTCGACGGCAATTCCTTCTGGGGCTGCTTGCTGAGGCCAGCGCGAACGGCGGCGGCGAACTCCGGCGATACGTCGTGCGATAGATGTTGCGATACGGCTGGCTGAGTCATGTTGGCTCCGTGTTGTCTCGTTCCAGTGATGACTTGCGGACTGCGGAAGAGCGAATGCGTTGGAGTGAGTGGACCGGCAAGCGTTCAAGCGTGAGCGCGTTCGATGACGGGCGCGTGTCTGCCTTCTGTGCCTTCTGGCGCCTGATCACGCGGCAGCAAATTGAAAGCCGGGCGGGTGCGGCATGAACGGAACACGGAAGCAAGAAGCAGGCTAAAACGGCAGCCTCGTGTTTCCGCCGATGAGTCGCCGACGGCGTGCGGCGTGGATATGAAACTAGTTTTTATAGTGCATCGGACGTGAATATGCACGGACGCAATGTGGCGGAAAAAGACGGACCATCCCCGCACTACCGCTAGAATGCGCGCTTCGCGCGACGAAGCGGGCTTCACATCGGGCAACGCTTGCGCCGCGCTGTTAAAACAAGACTTAACTATGGACGACACATCTCGCGGCGTCGCGCCTGACCTCACGCAGCGGACCGGCCGATGAACGCCTATCAACCGGGACGCGGCATCGCGTTGTCCGTGAGCGCATCGACGCTCTTTGCTCTGATGTCCGTGTACGCAAAGCTGCTCACGCCGTTGACGGGGCTGGATATCTTCGCGTGGCGCGTGATCTGGACCGTGCCGGGCGCTTTCGCGCTGATTGCCTTGCGCTCGCGGCTGCCGCAACTCAAGGCGCTGTCGATGCGCGTAATCCGCGAGCCGCGCACGGCGCTTTTGCTGGCCGTCAGCGCGGCGTTGCTCGGCGCGCAGCTATGGGTGTTCCTGTGGGCGCCGCTGCACGGGCGGATGCTGGAAGTATCGCTCGGCTATTTCCTGTTGCCGCTGACGATGGTGCTGCTCGGCCGCTTCTACTATCACGAGCGGCTGGAGCCGTTGCAGTGGCTCGCGGTCGGGTGCGCGGCGCTCGGCGTGTTGCACGAACTGTGGGTGACGCGCGCGTTCTCGTGGCCGACGCTGCTGGTCGCGATCGGTTATCCGCCATATTTTGTGTTGCGCCGCAAGATCAACGCCGATTCGCTGACGGCGTTTGCTCTCGAGATGTCGCTGCTGCTGCCGTTCGCGCTCGCGATGGCGCTACACGGCGGCTCGCTCGCGCTGCTGTCCGGTCGCGTCGACATGTGGCTGCTGTTGCTGCCAGGACTCGGCGCGCTGAGCACGGTCGCGCTCGCAACCTATCTGAAAGCGAGCCGTTTGCTGCCGATGGCGCTATTCGGCATTCTCGGCTACGTGGAGCCGGTGTTGCTGGTGATCGTGTCGGTGACGCTGCTCGGCGAGTCCTTGACGGCTCAGCAGCTTGGCACGTACGTGCCAATCTGGATCGCGGTGGGGCTGACCGGTTTGCATAGCGCAAGGCTGCTCGCGCCGCGTTGAGAGCCTGTGAGGCTGTCGTGCAGCGCAGACGGCCCGCTCCCTCACGACCGATGACGCGAAACTCCATGCGCCGCCTCGACCCGCGTTGGGCCCGCCTTGGCTTCGATTGCCGCGCGCAACGCGGGCCGCCAGCCGAATGCGAATAGCGCTTCGGCGAGCACGAAGAGCGGCCCGATCAGCAGGCCGATCACATCGTCGATGAATGCGGGCTTGCGATGTTCGTACGCGACGTGACCCACGAACTGGAACACCCAGCCGACCACGAACAGGCCGATGCCCGACGCAAGCCACGTCAAGGTGGGCTGCTGCGCAAGCCACGCGCCGCACGTTACGCACAGTACCGACACGACGGCCATCATCAAACCGAGCGGCACATCGAGCACGAAGTAGTAGATCACGCTCAGGCCGAACAGCACCCACGCCGGCGACGCCGCCAACGGCAGCCCAGCAACCGTCCACGCGGGCCGGCTCAGCAGCACGGCGAGCGCAAGCACGATCATCGGAATGCCGATGAAGTGCGTCGCGATGTTGCGGCGGTCGCGATGATAGGCGGCGTATTGCGCGAGCTGGTCAGTGAGCGTTCTCATGGATGCCGTTCCTCGTCGAAAGTCATCATAATCGCGGGCGGCGCGCCGCGACACTTTCGGCTAGCCGACAATTCAACCGTCAAAGCGCGCTTCGAACGATGACATCGACTGAGCTTTTCAATCTGCTCGACCGCAGCGCCTGGTTTCGCGCCGCGCCCGATGCATTGCGCGCGCAACTAATCGAGCTCGGCCGCACGCGGCGGCTGCCGGCGGGCCAGCGCCTCTTCAATCGCGGCGATGCCGACGACGGCTTCTATTGCGTGCTAGACGGATTGATGCGGATCGGCTCGATCACCGCGAGCGGCAGGGAAGCGCTGCTCGCGGTGATCGAGCCCGTCAACTGGTTCGGCGAGATCGCACTGTTCGATGGCCAGATGCGCACGCACGATGCCTATGCCGAGCGCGACACGCTGCTGTTTCATGTGCCGCGCGCGGCGCTCACGGCGCTGCTCGAACGCACGCCCGTGTTCTGGCATGCGTTCGGCCTGCTGCTCACGCACAAGCTGCGCCTCGCGTTCGACGCGATCGAAGAGGCCGCGCTGCTGCCCGCTGCGCAACGCGTCGCGCGGCGTCTGTTGCTGATGGCGGGTGGATATGGCGGCGGCGCGGGTGCGCTGCGGCGCGTGCTCAAGGTGCCGCAGGAAGACCTCGCGATGATGCTCGCGCTGTCGCGTCAAACCACGAACCAGATTCTCAGGCAGTTCGAAACGCAAGGCGCGCTCGCACTGCGTTACGCGGAGATCGAGATCGTCGATGCGCAAAAGCTGCGAGCCTTCGCGGTATCGACGAATGACGACGCCGCGCGCGCCTGATCGCGCATAGTGCGACATCAATCCGCCGAACTTTAGAGATAGGTCATCGGCCGGCCAAGGTACCATCGCCTATACTTTTTTTGCCTTGGTTTGTCGCTGTAGCCGCGCATCTTCTCATCCCCGCTCGCCCGCCAGGCCAGGCCGATGCTGCGCGGCGCATCTCCAGAACTATTAAGAATTCCAAAGGATTGAAATGAATCCGTCAGTTCCTGCGCTATCGCCCGCCGAGCGCTATCAGGCGTCGGTGTCGATGTATTCGTCGGGGCGTCTCGCGGAGGCGCTCGCACTGCTCGACGAGATGCTGCAGCGCGATCCCGCCCATGCGGAAGCCATGCACCTCGCGGCCGTTTGCCTGAACGACCTGTATGACGAAGCAGACGCAAAGAACCCAAAGCCCGTCGTCGACGACACGCTCGATCTGGCCGAAGCGCACAACGATCTGGGCGGCTGGTTCTACGGACGCAAGCAGTTGACGCAGGCCGAGCACGCGTACCGCCGCGCGCTGTCGATCAAACCCGATCTGACGAAGGCAATGAACAATCTCGGTCTCGTGCTGCGCGATCTCGGACGCGAGCTGGAAGCCGAAGCCTCATTCCTGCACGCGCTCGCCATCGCGCCCGACTACGTGATGGCACGCAACAACCTCGGCGTGCTGCTGTGGCAGCTCAAGCGCCTGCCGGAGGCGGAGGCCGCGTATCGGGACGTCGTCAGCCGTCAGCCGGGCGACGTCAGTGCGCACAACAATCTCGGCTTGCTGCTGCTGGAACTCAACCGTGTGCCGGAAGCGGAGCAGGCGTGCCGCCAGGCGCTGGCGCTCAATGCCGACGTGCCCGAAGCGCACAACAATCTCGGCAACGTGCTGTGGCAGCAAGGGCGCATCGCGGAAGCCATTGCCGCATATCGCCAGGCGCTGGCGCTGCGGCCCGACTACGTCGGCGCGAAAGCGAACCTCGCGTTGCCGCTGCTGTGCATCGGCGATTACGTGCAAGGCTGGGCGCTCTACGAGTCGCGCTATCACGAAGCGGTCGGCACGCGCAGCGTGTTCCCGCCGCCCGTGCCGTATCCGCAGTGGCGCGGCGAGCCGCTGCACGGTAAATCGCTGCTCGTGTGGCCCGAGCAGGGCTTCGGCGATGGCCTGCAATTCTGCCGGTATGTGTCGATGCTGAAGGCGCGTGGCGCGGGGAAGGTGAGCGTCGCTTGTCCGCCGCCGTTGCGGCGGCTGTTCGATAGCCTCGAAGGCGTGGACACGGTGTATTCGCTCGATGGCGAGACGACGATTCCCGCGCACGACACCTGGTGCTTCATGCTGAGTCTGCCGATGCTGTTCGGCACGACCGTCGACACGATTCCCGCGCCGATGCCCTATCTGCGCGCGCCCGCCACGCTCGCGCAGCACTGGCGCAGCAGGTTGCCGGAAGGCGGGTTCAAGGTCGGCCTGGTGTGGGCAGGCGATCCGCGCCCGCACGATCCCAGCTCGAATGCGATCGACCAGCGCCGTTCGCTGACGGCGATGTCGTACTTGCCGCTGCTGCGCGTGCCTGGCGTGACGTTCGTGAGCTTGCAGAAAGGCGCGGCGACCCGCCCGCAGATCGAAGACCTGCCCGTCGGGTTTCGCCCGTTCGATCCGATGGACGACGTGCAGGATTTCGCCGATACGGCCGCCATCGTCGAAAACCTGGATCTGGTGATTACGGTCGATACGTCGATGGCGCATCTGGCGGGGGCGCTCAACACGCCCGTCTGGATTCTGTCGCGCTATGACGCGTGCTGGCGCTGGTTCCGCGACCGCGACGATTCGCCGTGGTATCCAACTGCGCGGCTTTTCCGGCAAACATCACCCGGCGACTGGGAAAGCGTGGTCGAGCGGGTCGCGCAGGCGCTGGCGAGCCTGCGCGAGCCCGCCGTATCGCACTGACGCTTGATGCTCCGCGCCGGACGCTAGAACGGATTGTCGATCACGCCCGGCTTCGCGTCGGGCTCTTCCTTAACCTGCTCCGGCAGATGCGATTCCGCCTGAAGCGCGGCGACGATGCCGTCGAGCGCTTCCTTCAGCGCCAGCGCCGCTTTCAGGCCGCGCTTGTCCTTCGTGATCGCGAGCGTGCCGTTCACCACGACGCGCGTGGTGCCGTTCGACACCGTCAGCGCGTCGCCCTGGATGTTGAGCACGTCGTCGTCGTTCGAATACGCTTTAAACACCTTTCAGCCCTCCCGGACGCTGGTCTTTCAGGCCTTCCGGAATGCCCGGAAAGCGGATGCCGCTCATCGCTTCGAGTTCATGCACCGACTTCACGTCGTAGTGGTCGGTGGCGACGTTGTCCGCGACGATCGCGAACGCGAGTTTCTTCGACGGCACGTAGACGACCTTGAACAGCTGCGTCGGCACGAACACGCGCGTCGGCCCGATCGTCTGCAACTGTCCGCCGATGAACATCGGGCCGGTGACCACGTAGATGTCGTCGTACTTCATCGACAGCTTGCGCACGGCCGTTTCGATGCGCGACCACATGCGCTGATTATTCTCGCGGTTCTGCGGCACGATGTTCGCGAGCGAGAACGATTGTGCCATCGCCTCCGCGTTCCATCTGTTGCCAGCCGGGCTCATATGGCCGCGATCGAAACCGCTGCGCTTGTAGTCGGCGAGCGTCGCGCCTTCGCCGTCGGGCAGGCGCGCGTCCTCGAAGAACTTGTTGGTGCGCACCATGTCTTTCGCGGCTTCGATGTGGTCGCGCGTCAAATGCTCGGCGGACCACAGCGGACCATGCGTGATGCCTGAATGCAGAACGGCGAAATCCGAGTAGCACAGCATGCGCGACTTCGGCGTCATTTTCGCGTTGGTCAGCACGGGCCATTGGGCGTTGGGCGTGAAATCCGTGCACGACGTTGCTGCCCACGTGTGAGTCGCGTGACTCGCGGCCACGATAAGCAGGCTGACTAACCACTTCTTCATAGATCGGAAAGGCGAATGAGGGGCCGCAAGTATAGCCGCGCGACCTATGCGCAATGCAAGGGCTTACACGCCGTTACGCGACATCGCATCGAAGTATCGGCAAAACGGTCACGACGCGTTGCCGCACGGCAATTTCTCCGTGCTCGACGGCGAGAGGAAGGAGTGATAGAGGAAAGGCCCGCGTCCGCCGGGGACGAGCGGCGCGGGCATCGATACGAAGCAGGCTTAGCGTCCGAACACGCTGTGCTCGGCGTTGACGGGCAAGCGGTCAACGGCCTGCAAGCGCCAATAGCCATTCATGGGCGCGTGCGTGCGGTCCGACGACCACGCCGCGCTGCCTTGTGCCGAGCTGACCCGCTGCCGTCCGTCCACGTGCAGGCCATTCAATGTGCATAACGGCGCTTCTGCGCTCGGCGCGCAGAGTTTGGTGACGCCGTTCTCGTCATGGAGTTCGCCCCATGGGGGCAGGTCGATCCCATCGTGTGCTTCTCTCGACCAGCGATGTTCGTCGGTATCGAGCCAGAGCACGGCGTAATCGTGATTGACGGTGGGGTCCGAACCGTTGATCAATATGGTCAGCCGCATGCAGAAATCCCCCGGTGAAAGAGTTGAGTAGGTGCGCTTCCTCAGTCTACTTCTGTCCACCCGTTATGCAAGGCAAACAGCTATCGGTCGGATTGAAAAACCCAATTGGGAACGCATCACCGAACTCCTAGATTTAAGGCACGGCTCAGGTGCGCGCGTCTGGCCGGTCGTTGCCATCAGAAACGCGCGCTCCCACATACAGGTTTTGGATGGAGGCTCAGATGGCGCAACTCAAGGGTTCGAAGACGGAGGAGAATCTGAAGGCCGCATTTGCGGGTGAATCACAGGCCAATCGCCGCTATTTGTATTTCGCAGCGAAGGCCGATGTCGAGGGACAGAACGACGTCGCGGCACTATTCCGCTCGACGGCGGAAGGCGAGACGGGCCACGCGCATGGCCACCTCGAATATCTGGAAGTCTCGGGCGATCCGGCGACGGGATTACCGTTCGGTTCATCGCGTCAGAATCTGCAAGCGGCCATTGCGGGCGAGACGCACGAATACACCGACATGTACCCCGGCATGGCAAAGGCCGCGCGTGAAGAAGGCTTCGACGAAATCGCGAACTGGTTCGAAACGCTGGCAAAGGCGGAACGCAGTCATGCGAATCGCTATACGAAGGCATTGGACGCGCTGGTCGACTGAGTTGCACGCGCCGGCTGCGCGGCTGGCGCGTGTTGTCGCTTCCGTTTGGTGCGGGCCTGGCATGCAGACGGACGCGATTGTGCGGTACAAACGCGAGACGAAGTGAGACGATCACGATTTCGCGTAGCGCATGCGGAAAAAAGTACGAACGCACTTACGAGAAAGTAGCGCATAAAAAACCCCCACAGCATTGCATGGGATGGGAGTAAGTCCGCCCGCCATGCCATGGGACCAGAGCAAGGTGCCAACGCCGGCTGGTCCAAGGAGACGCACGCCATGCCTCACAAGGAAGGCAGTCTCGAAGCGCCCATTCGCCATCCGCTCGACTGGCAATCGGACGCGTTCTACGATCCGGATGCGATCGATCAGGAATTGACGCGCGTGTTCGACATCTGCGCCGGCTGCCGCCGATGCGTGTCGCTATGCGGCGCATTTCCCGCACTGTTCGACCTCGTCGACGAAACGGATACAGGCGAGGCGCACGAAGTCGACAAGAAGAAGTTTGGCGCCGTCGTCGATCAATGCTATCTGTGCGATCTGTGCTACATGACGAAATGTCCCTACGTGCCGCCGCATCAATGGAACGTCGATTTTCCGCACCTGATGCTGCGCGCGAAGGCTGCCGCCTTTAAGCGGGGAGACGTACCGTTGCGCGACAAGTTCCTGTCGAACACCGACGCGCTCGGCACGTTCGCCGGCATTCCCATCGTTACGCAGACGGTCAACGCGGTGAATCACACGCACGCGGCGCGCGGCTTGATGGAAAAGGCGCTCGGCGTCGACAAGGACGCGTGGCTGCCCGACTTCGCAACGCGCAAGTTTCGCAGCAACGCGAAGAAGTCGCCGCAGGTGCAGACCAGGGACGGCGAGCGCACGCCCGGCAAGGTCGCGATCTACGCCACCTGCTACGTGAATTTCAACGAGCCGGGCATCGGTCACGACCTGCTGGCCGTGCTTGCGCACAATGACATTCCCTACGAACTGGTATCGAGCGAGGCGTGCTGCGGCATGCCGTTGCTGGAGCAAGGCAACCTGCAAGGTGTCGCGGCGAAGAAAGAGAAGAACATGCCCGTGCTCGCGCGCTATGCGCGCGACGGCTACGCGATCATCGGCGCGATTCCGAGTTGCGTGCTGATGTACAAGCACGAGCTGCCGCTAATGTTCCCCGACGACCTGGACGTGCGCGCCGTCAGCGAAGCGTTCTGGGACCCGTTCGAATACTTCATGGCGCGCCATCGCGATGGTCTGCTGAAGACCGACTTCAACACGCCGCTCGGCAAGGTGTCGTATCACGTGCCCTGTCATGCGCGCGTGCAGAACATCGGACGCAAGACGTCGGAGACGTTCGCGCTCGTGCCGGATACGCAGGTGACGGTCGTCGAGCGATGCTCGGGTCACGCAGGCACGTTCGGCGTGAAGAAGGAATTTCACGCGATGGCGATGAAGATCGGCACGCCCGTCTTCAAGGCGATGGCGCAGCCGCAGCCCGACTACATCTCATCCGATTGCCAGCTTGCCGGTCATCACATCGAACAGGGTTTCGACGAAAACAGTTTGCCGAAGACGCCGCTCGCGCATCCGTTGACGCTGCTGCGCAAGGCGTACGGCCTTTGATCTTCAATTTGCGAGGATAACGATGAGCATCGCGAGGAACTCCCTGTTGTCGCTCGAAAACTATGCGAAGCAGCGCAAGACGATGCGCGAGCGGATCATCGAGCACAAGAAAAGCCGCATCGTCCGGTTGGGCAATCACCTGACTTTCCTGTTCGAAGACGAACTGACGATCCGCTACCAGATCCAGGAGATGCTGCACATCGAAAAGATCTTCGACGAGGACGGCATTCAGGGCGAACTCGAAGCGTATCTGCCGCTCGTGCCCAACGGCAGCAACTTCAAGGCGACGCTGCAGATCGAGTACGAAAACGAAGTCGAACGGCGTGCGGCGCTCTCGCGGCTGATCGGCATCGAGGACAGCGTATTCATGCGGGTGGACGGCGACGAGTCCGTCTACGCGATCTCCGACGAAGACCTCGAACGCGAGAACAACGAGAAGACCTCAGCCGTGCATTTCGTGCGCTTCGAACTGACGCCTTCGATGAAATCGCGCCTGCGAGACGGTGCGGCGTTGCTTATCGGCTGCGATCACCCGGGCTATCCCGTCAACTTGCAGCCGATTGTGGACGACGTGCGCCGCTCGCTCGTCAAGGACCTCGCTTAAAGCGGCTTCCGATAGACGACGAAGCCCGACAGGTCCGCGATCTTGTCGTAAAGCTGCATGGCCGTTTGATTCGATTCGTGCGTGAGCCAGTACACGCGTTCGGCGCGCGCGGCCTTCGCTGCGGCGTAGACGGCTTCGATCAATGCGCGGCCCACGCCCTTGCCGCGCTCCGATTCGAGCGTGAACAGATCGTGCAGATAGCACGTCGGTCCCGCCATCAGCGTGCTGCGGTGATACAGGTAATGCACGAGGCCGGTTAGCGTGCCGTCGGCGCGCTCGGCCACCATCGCGTGCATTGGCTCCAGTCCGTCGAAGAAGCGCGCCCACGTCAGTTGCGTGATTTCGCGCGGCAGCGCAGTTTCGTCGAAGCGGCCGTAGAAGCGGTTGTAACCGTCCCACAGCGGCAACCATGCTTCGTAGTCAGCGGGAACGACGGGGCGGATCTTCACAGCTTGCGTCACGAGTAGCGCTCCTTTCCTGGATCGACGGGTATGGACGAAGCATAGGGTTTCTGTGGCACCATTGTTAGCTCCACATCGAATACAAAATCTGGAGCCACGCAATTGGACTACGGGCTGTTGATGTCGCGCTTCGCGAGCCAGGCGGCGGGCCGCAGGCTCACGCAGCAAACGCTGCTTTACGAAAGCCTGCGTCACGCCATCCTGAACGGCGACATTCGTCACGGCAGCCAGCTCGTGCCGACACGCGCGCTCGCCGAGCAACTCGGCATCGCGCGCAACTCGGTGTTGTACGCGTACGAACGGCTTGCTGAAGAAGGCTTCATCGCGGCGAGCCGTCACGGGTCGATCGTCAGTTGCGTCGCGCTGCCTTCGGCGAATGCGGAAGACGCCAACGTCGCGCCCGTCAGCCGTCTGTCGCGGCGCGTCGCCAGTCTGCCGCACGATCGCGCCGCGCGCGGCATGCGTTCGCCGTTTCAGGCGGGCGTGCCCGCGCTCGACGAATTCCCCGTCGCGCAATGGCGAGCGTCGATGGAGCGCGCATGGCGAGCCGTCGATGCACGCGACCTCGGCTACGGCTATCACGCGGGTCATCCGTCGCTGCGGCGCGCGGTGGCCGAATATGTGCGCGTGTCGCGCGGCGTGCGTTGCACGGCCGATCAGGTGTTCATCACATCGGGCACGCATACGAGCCTCGATCTGTGCGCGCGCATGCTCGCCGATCCCGGCGATACCGCATGGCTCGAAAACCCAGGCTATCAGGGCGCGAGGATCGCGTTCCAGGCGGCGGGCCTGAACATCGTGCCGATTCCCGTCGACGCCGCCGGACTCGCGCCTACGGAAGCACACTGGCAGCGCACGCCGCCGCGCCTCGTCTACATCACGCCGTCGCATCAATATCCGCTTGGCAGCGTGCTGAGCCTGGAGCGGCGCTGGTCGATCATCGACAACATCGTCGAGCGCGGCGCGTGGATCATCGAGGACGACTACGACAGCGAGCTGCGCCACAGCGGTCCGCCGCTACCGTCGGTTCAGGGCCTGCGCGATGCGGCGCCCGTCGTCTATCTCGGCACCTTCAGCAAGACGATGTTTCCGGCGCTGCGCATCGGTTTCATGATCGTGCCGGCCAGCCTCGCGCCGGAGATCGGCGGCGTGATCGGCGAAATGTCGCGGCAAGGGCGTATCGCGGATCAGGTCGCGCTCGCGGATTTCATCGAAAGCGGCAAGTACGCGCGCCATTTGCGACGTATGCGCCGCATCTACCAGCAGCGGCGCGAAGCGATGGTGAGCGCGATTTATACGCACATGCACGATCTCGTGACGGTTTCATCGGATGGCAGCGGCATGCATCTGACGATGCGGCTCGATGCGCCGCTGCAGGATCGTGATGTAAGCGCCGCGTTGCGCGAGCAAGGCATGTCGGTTTCGCCGTTGAGCACGTACTGCCATCAAGGCGAGGACGCCGAACGCTACAACGGTTTCATGCTCGGCTACGCGGGCGTACGCCCCGAGAAGGCCGACCGGCTCGTTGCCGAACTCGGCGCGGCGATTCGCACGTTGATGCGAGACAAATAATATTCAACTGAATGGTTGAATAACGTCGAAACCCTGCCTATACTCGGGCCGATGAACGAGTCCGCTCTCGACGGCGTGTTTCGCGCGCTGTCCGATCCCACCCGGCGCGCGATGCTTGCGCAGCTCGCCACCGGCGAACGCAGCATCGGCGAACTGGCTGCGCCGTTCGCGATGTCGTTCGCGGCGGCGTCGAAGCACGTCAAGGTGCTCGAAGGCGCGGGGCTGATCCAGCGCCGGGTGCAAGGGCGCTCGCATATTTGCCGGATCGACCCGGCTCCCCTCGCTGCCGCCGACGCGTGGCTGCGTTTCTACGAACACTTCTGGAGCAGCCGGCTCGACGCGCTCGAAGACCTGCTGAGCAATCCCGATGGAGGGTCACGATGAACCAGAACGAACCACTCGGCGTTTTCGACGGCACACAGGTCGTGCGCTTCGAACGTCTGCTGCCTGGCCCGATCGAGCGCGTGTGGGCGTATCTGACCGAGTCCGACAAACGCACCCAGTGGCTCGCATCGGGCGCGATGCCGACGCAGCCCGGCGGCGACTTCATGATGCGTTTCGATCACTCGCTGTTGTCGGCGTCGCCTGAGATTCCGCCCGAGCCGTATCGGCAGTACGCGGGCGGACATGATTCGCTGCATCGGCTGTTGCGCTTCGAGCCTCCGCATGTGCTCGCGTTCACATGGGGCAGCATTCAGGACAATCTGTCGGAAGTGACCTTCGAGTTGTCGGAGGCGGGCGATCAGGTGAAGCTCGTGCTCACGCATCGCAACCTGTCCGGCCGCGACGAGCAACTCGATGTCGGTCCGGGCTGGCACAGTCATCTCGACGTGCTGCGCGAGCGTCTGAACGGCACTGCGCCCGCGTCGTTCTGGACGATGTTCGAGAGAATCAAGGCGCGCTACGACGCGCTCTGAGGTTTGCGCGGCACGCCCGCACGTCGGTTTCCGTCATCGTGTACGATCGCAGGCCATCGCGTACACGTTGACGGAGACCAACAGTGTTTCGTTCGATTCTCACTCGCCTTGCATTACTGACGGCTTTCGCATTCGCGCAGACCTTGCCTGCTGCCCACGCCGCCGACGCTTCTACCGATCCCACCGAACATGCCGCCGACTTCATCGCGCATGACTTCCATTTTTCCGACGGCACGATCTTTCCCGACCTGCGCATCCATTACGTGACGCTCGGCACGCCGCAGCGCGACGCGCACGGCGAGATCACGAACGCCGTGCTGTTGCTGCATGGCACGACGGGCACGGGCAAGGCGTTTCTCACGCCGCTGATGCGCAAGGAACTGTTCGCCGCCGGCGAGCCGCTCGACACCCAGCGCTACTTCATCGTGATTCCCGACGGCCTCGGGCGCGGCGGCTCGTCCAAACCGAGCGACGGCTTGCGCACGAAGTTTCCGCACTACGGCTATGGCGACGTCGTCGAAGCGAATCACAGGCTGCTGGTCGAAGGGCTGAAGGTGCGGCATCTGAAGCTCGTGCTCGGCACGTCGATGGGCGGCATGCAGACGTGGATGTGGGGCGAGCGTTATCCGGGCATGGCCGACGCGCTGATGCCGATCGCCAGCCAGCCGATTGCGATGGCGGGCCGCAACTGGCTGTGGCGGCAGATGATCGTCGGCGCGATCCGCAGCGATCCGGGCTGGCAGGACGGCAGCTACACCACGCCGCCGACGCAATGGACGCGCGTGATGCCCGTCTTCACGCTGATTACGGGCAACGCGGCACGCATGCAGGAACAGGCGCCCGACCGTGCGACGGCGACGCGCATGACGGAATCGATCGTCGCGGATGCGGCGAAGACCGATCCCAACGACGTGCTGTACTGGTTCGAGTCGTCGTGGGATTACAACCCCGAGCCGGATCTCGGCGCGATTCGCGGCCGCCTGTTCGCCGTCAATTTCGCCGACGATCTGATCAACGCCACGGATCTGAACGTGATGCAGCGGCTGATCGGCAAGGTGCCGCAGGGGCGCTATGTGGAGATGCCGGAGACGGCGCAATCGTACGGACATCAGACGCTCGCGCACCCCGAGGTGTGGAAGCCTTACCTGATCCAGCTGATGAACGGCGGCTGAAGCCCGCACGGGAGGCCGGCTGCGTCTCCCGCGCGGCGAGTGAGATAATCCACATTCGCCCCAAAATGCAGAGCTGGAGAACAAAGTGAGCCGCATCGACAACCCCACACGCGACCAGGAAGCCGGCGTCGCCGATTCCACCCAGGACATCACGCGCATCGACGACACGCGTATCGGCGCGGTGCGCCCGCTGATCTCGCCGGCGCTGCTGCTCGACGAACTGCCGTGTCCGCCCGGCGTGCAGACGCTGGTTGAACAGAGCCGCGTCGAAATCGCCGATATCCTGCATGATCGTGACGACCGGCTGGTCGTCGTCGTCGGTCCGTGCTCGATTCACGACCACGATCAGGCGATGGAATACGCGCACAAGCTGAAAGTTGCCGCCGACTCGCTCCGCGATGATCTGATGATCGTTATGCGTGTGTACTTCGAGAAGCCGCGTACGACGGTTGGCTGGAAGGGCTATATCAACGATCCGCGTCTGGACGGTAGCTTCCGGATCAACGAAGGGCTGCGGCGCGCGCGCGAGCTGCTGCTCGAGATCAGCGGGCTTGGTCTGCCGACGGGCACGGAGTTTCTTGATCTGCTGAGCCCGCAGTACATTGCTGATCTGATCGCCTGGGGCGCGATCGGCGCGCGTACGACTGAAAGTCAGAGCCATCGGCAGCTGGCGTCGGGGCTGTCTTGTCCGATCGGGTTCAAGAATGGTACCGATGGCGGTGTGCAGATCGCCGCTGATGCGATTGTCGCTGCGGCCGCGAGCCATGCGTTCATGGGCATGACCAAAATGGGCATGGCTGCGATCTTCGAGACGCGTGGCAATGATGACGCGCATGTGATTTTGCGCGGCGGCAAGAAGGGGCCGAATTATGATGCTGCGGGTGTCGAGGAGGCCTGTGCCGCGCTGCGCAAGCTGGGGTTGCGGGAACAGGTGATGGTCGATTGCTCGCATGCTAATTCCAACAAGTCGCATGAGCGGCAGATCGAAGTCGCTCAGGATCTGGCGAATCAGTTGACTGACGGGGATAAGCGGATCGTTGGGGTGATGATCGAGAGCCATCTCGAAGCAGGGCGGCAGGATCTCAAGCCGGGTGTGCCGCTTGCTCGTGGGGTGTCGATTACTGATGCTTGTATCGGGTGGGCTCAGACTGAGCCTGTGCTGCATACGCTTGCGCAAGCTGTTCGCGCGCGGCGGCAGGCTGTTGCTGGGAAGTGACGGTAGGGCGTCGGCAAGTTTCTTTCTTTCACTACGCGGGTGAGGCGCTGCGTTGTCCGGCGCTTGGAGGCTTATGACTAACGCGAATCAATACTCGAAGGTTGCGCCGAGCCGCGCGGATGTGGATGCGATGGCCGGTGTGACTGTCGTCGAATTTGGCACCGACTGGTGCGGGTATTGTCAGGGCGCGCAGCCTGTGATCGGGAAGGCCCTTGGCCAGCATCCGGGGACTCGGCATCTCAAGATCGAGGATGGGCCGGGAAGGCCGCTCGGGCGTTCGTTCAAGGTTAAGCTGTGGCCGACGCTGGTCTTTGTGCGTGATGGCGTTGAAGTGGCGCGGGTGGTGCGGCCTACCGATGCCGCTCAGATTGAGGAAGCTTTTGCCACTGTGGCGTGATTAGCGGTGTTTCTGCTTTTGCGCTGGCATCCGCGTGTTGCCTTCGTGCTTCAAGCGTCGCCCCTGTGCGGGGCGGCACCTACTTTTCTTTGCCGCCGCAAAGAAAAGTAGGCAAAAGAAAGCGGCTCACACCGCCAACTCTTCTTCTTGCCTGCGGGCCCCCAACGGCCGCGTACTTCACCCGGCAACGCACTTATTCGTGTTCGTTGCCAACGCTTCGAACAGATGCCTCCCCCGCTTCAATTACCCGTACACAAGCTAACGTCGCCGGACGTTTTCGGCCCCATTGCGGCAAACTGTGTGTAGGTTGTCGGGATTTCTTTGCCACCGCTTTAGTCTTTCGGGTCGCCGAACAGGCTGTTCAGATCCTTCGTGTCTTCCGACAGGTTGTATTCCTTCTGCACCGCCTTGAGCGCTTCGTCCACGGTGCGGTCGAAGCCAATTGCATTGCCGAAATTTTTCATCGTCCAGTTGCAGCCGCTTGCGTCCGGTTCCTGCATCTGCGGACGCGGCACACGGATCTTTACGCCGTCTTCGACCACCTCCGGCGCGCGCTCGATGTGCCGCCTCACCTCGTCCTGTAGCTGGGATGCGGTGCGTGTCTTGCGTAGCATGAGCGTCTCCTCCACTGTTGGCTAAAGTCGCTGGACAGTCTAGCGCAACGGATTCACACGAAGCGCTTGCGATCGTGTGGCGCGCTGAAATCCTGCACCGGGCCAAGCGGTACGATGCCCGTCGGGTTCACCGACCGGTGACTCTCGTAGTAATGCCGCTTGATATGCTCGAAGTTCACCGTGCCGGCCACGCCCGGGTGCTGGTAGATGTCCCGTGTATAAGCCGACAGATTCGGATAGTCCGCGATGCGCCGGAAGTTGCACTTGAAGTGGCCGAAGTACACGGCGTCGAAACGGATCAGCGTCGTGAAGAGCCGGATGTCCGCTTCCGTCAGCCGGTTGCCCGTCAGGAAACGCTGCGTCGACAGTTTCTGTTCGAGCCAGTCGAGTGTCTCGAACAGCGGCACGACGGCCTCTTCGTACGCCGACTGCGTAGTCGCGAAGCCCGACTTGTAGACGCCGTTATTCACCGTGTCGTAGACGCGCGCGTTGATCGCGTCGATCTCGGCGCGCAGCGGCGGTGGATAGAAGTCGCCCGGTTCAGCGCCGAGTTCGTCAAACGCCGAGTTCAGCATGCGGATGATTTCCGGCGACTCGTTGTTGACGATCGTCCGTTGATGCTTGTCCCACAAGATCGGCACGGTCACGCGGCCTGTGTAGTGCTTGTCCGCGGCGACGTAGACGTCCCGCAGATACTTCGCGTGATTCAGCGTGTCGGGGACGACGCCTGGGCCGTCGGCGAAGGTCCAGCCGTCGCCGAGCATCAGCCAGTGCACGACGGACACGCTGATCATGTCTTCGAGGCCCTTCAGCGCACGCACGATCAGCGTGCGATGCGCCCACGGACATGCAAGGCTCACATACAGATGGTAACGTCCAGCTTCTGCTTCGAAGCCGTCGTTGCCGCTCGGGCCGGCTTCGCCGTCGGGTGTGACCCAGTTGCGGAAGATGGCGTCCGTACGCACGAAGCGGCCACCCGTCGATGCCGTGTCGTACCATTTGTCCTGCCATTGACCGTCGACTAACAATCCCATTTCGCTGCTCCTTCTATCCCGCGTTCCCAGCCCGCGCGATATGCGCTTCGCCGCTGCGATGCTAGCGGCGCGGCAAGACATCGGCAGAAGACCTTATGATGGACCGCCATTCGGGTTTTGCCGTACGATTTTCCCGTTGATCTCATTCGACAGGTTCGCACATGTTGACGGATGAAGAGCTTGCGCTGCTCGAAGCGATTCGTGAAAGCGGCAGCTTGTCGCGCGCTGCGGCGCGGCTCGGCAAGGCTCCGTCGACGGTGTCGCACGCGGCGCGCCAGCTCGAAACGCGCTTCGACGCGCTGCTGTTCGACCGCCGCCGCTACCGGCTGCAACTGACGCCCGCCGGCCAGCTGCTCGCCGAAGAGGCCGCGCGCCTGATGCTGGACGTGTCGCGCATGACGCAACGCGTGCGGCAGATCGCCAGCGGCTGGGAAGACCGGCTGTGGATCGTCACCGACGAACTGATGGAGTTCGAAACCTTCATGCCCGTCGTCCATGCGTTCGATGCGCTGCAATCGGGCGTCAAGCTGCGTCTGACGACGGAAGTGCTCAGCGGCACATGGGAAGCGCTGCGCGATGGCCGTGCCGACGTGATCGTCGGCGCCACCAATGAGCCGCCCGCCATTCCCGGCTTGCGCTGGTTCGAGCTGGGCGTGGTCGACTGGGTGTTCGCCGTGTCGCCGCGGCATGCGCTCGCGAGCATCAAGGAGCCGCTCAGACGCGAGCAGATCGCGAAGCAGCGCGGCGTCGTCGTCGCGGATTCGTCGCGCGCGAGCGGCCGCGCGTATGGCCTGCTCGGCGGGCAGACTTCGCTCGCGGTGCCCAGCATGCGTGCGAAAATCCTTGCGCAGCGCGATGGGCTCGGCGTTGGCTGGCTGCCGCGCCAACGCGTCGCGTCGCTGCTCAAGCGCGGCGAACTCGTCGAGAAGGAAACCGCCGATCCGCGCGAACCGAATGTGCTGTACGTCGCGTGGCGCGGCGATCAGGAAGGCCGGGCGCTGAAATGGTGGCTCGACCAGCTGCGCGAACCGCGCTTTGCGAAACGTCTGGTGCAGGGAATCGATCAGTTCGCGTGAAGGGCGCCTTGCGTGTCCGGCCAGTCCGATGAACTGTCGGCAACTGTCGGCGGGCGCGCGAAACAAACGGAAATACGACGGAAACCCGCGACTCGTACGTTGAAGGAATAAAGCGACCGGATGGGGCGTTCTGTTGATATGACGATTGCAGTGCGCCGCTTGCGCGATGAAGACCCGCCGGCTTGCACATCGCTTTCGCCGTCCCTACCGACTTCCAACCAGAACGGCTCATGAACACTTCGACAACTTCCCGCACGGCCTCGCGCGACGGCATCGAGACGCTTTCCACGCCAGCGCACGCGTCCCGCTACACACGCACCGCGATGATCCTGCATTGGCTGATTGCCGTGCTCATCATCGTGAACGTGGTGCTCGGGCTTTCCGCCGATGCGCTGCCGGATGACTGGGTGCGCCCCGTCATCGACGTGCACAAGTCGATCGGCATCACGGTGCTCGGCCTCGCGCTGCTGCGCCTGCTGTGGCGTGTGTCGCACCGGCCGCCGCCGTTGCCGCGCGAATTTCCGTCGTGGGAGCGGATGGCCGCGCACGTCGCGCACTTCCTGCTGTATTTCGTGATGATCGCGCTGCCGCTGTCGGGCTGGATGCACGACTCCGCGTGGAAGGCGGCGGCAACGCATCCGATGCATCTGTTCGGCGTGATCCCGTTTCCCCGCATCGGCTTCATCATGAATCTCGATCCCGCCGTGAAAGAGCCGCTGCACGACAGATTCGGCGCGCTGCACACGTACCTCGGCTATGCGTTGTACGCGTTGCTTGCGATGCATATCGGCGGCGCGCTCAAGCATGAGCTGTTCGACCGTCATTCCGTCATCAAGCGGATGGTGCCGTGATGGATATCGATGTGATCGAAGACGCGACGCTGACGAACCACAGCCTGTCCGACGAGCCCACGGTGGTAGCGGGCGAGCGTCCAAGGCCGTCGCTACGCGAAGCGCTCGCTGCCGCGTCGCCGCGCATCAACCCGCGCAAAGGCACCTGGCAGAGCGCCGTGATTCACGGCAGCGTGACCGCGTTGTGGCTGCTGCTGTTCGCGCGCGCGTTCTTTCTGCATGGCGCGCTCGCGTGGTCGACGGGGATCGCTTACGTGCTGTACGACACGCTTCTGCTCGTGTTCGTCACCGTCAAGACCTGGCCGCTGATCCGCCGCTCGTTGCCTGCGCACCGGTCGAAAGATGGCGGCAAACTGCCCTCCATGGGTGTCATCGTTGCCGCGCACAACGAGGCAGGCGTGCTGCCCGTGACGCTCGCCGCGCTGCTGCGGCAGACGCACGGCCCGGCGCAGATCGTGATCGCCGACGACGGCTCGACGGACGGCACGCGCGAACTGCTGACCAGCCGCTTCGGTCTGACGGAGCCCGCGTTGGGCGTATTGAGCGCGCCTAGCAGCCGCTTCCCGAATCTGCACTGGCTGCGCGTGCCACATGGCGGCAAGGCGCTGGCGCTGAACGCCGCGATCGACGTGATGACGACGGACACCGTGATGACCGTCGACGCCGACACGTTGCTCGCCGACGACGCCACGCTCGCCATGCGTGCATCCTTCGCGCAGTCGCCGAAGCTGGTCGCGGCGACGGGCATTCTCGTGCCCGTCTGCAACCGGACGGCGAGCGGGCGCGTCTTCCAGTGGTTCCAGACTTACGAATACATGCGCAACTTCATCGCGCGCTTCGCATGGATGCGGGCCGACAGCCTGCTGCTGGTATCGGGCGCCTTTGCGTCGTTCCGGCGCGACGCGCTCGTCGCCGTCGGCGGCTTCGATGCGCAATGCCTCGTCGAAGATTACGAACTGATTCACCGGCTGCGGCGTTATTCCGTCGATCACGACCTCGGCTGGGACGTGCGCGTGGTCGGCGACGCGCACGCGCAGACGGAAGCGCCCGCGACACTCGGTGCGTTCCTGCGCCAGCGCCGCCGCTGGTTTGCAGGCTTCCTGCAAACGCAGTACTGGAACCGCGACATGACGGGCAATGCGCGTTACGGCACGCTCGGCCGGCTGATGTTGCCCGTGAAGGCCTTCGACACGATGCAGCCCGTCTACGGCCTGACCGCGTTCGCGTTGCTGCTCGGCTTCGTGGTCGGTGGACATGGGTTGATCGTCGTCTCGATCTTCAGCGTGATCGGGCTGAAGACGGCGATCGACCTCGCGTTCTATCTGTGGAGCATCCATCTGTACCGCCGCTGGACGGGGCTGACGAGCGGCACGAGCCTGCCGATGGCCGTTGCTGCCGCGATCGCCGAGCCGTTCACGTTCCAGTTGCTGCGGCATACGGGCGCGGTGCTCGGCTGGCTGCAATTTCTACGCGGTGGCAAGACGTGGGGCAAGCAGCATCGGTCGGGTCTCGTGGGCGCGACGCAGACTACGCGTTGAGCGTCGTTGCCGTGCATATCGGCGACGTATGAGGTTGTTGCGGGTTTCTTGAGCGTTGCGGCTGCAACAAAATGGAAGGGCGGTGCTTCGGCACCGCCCTTTGTCTTTGGCGCAGCGGCGGGCGTCGACGCTCGTCCGGTAATGCCTACCGGCGCGCCTACCTGCGGTGAGTCCCCATGATTCCCGGGTGCGACTTCTAGTAGACTGACCGGACATCGGTTTCTAACTATCAAACTCGCTCGGTCCCGGCGACCGGCCGACCGTTGTGCCAGGAGGCCTTATTCATGCACGTAGTCGCTCCGTTGGACAGCAATCCCGTCGATAACCCTCCCAAAGCCGCTGTGCGCGATCTGCGCCGCGTCGATATTCATCCCGATCACTGGTACCCGCTCGCATGGTCGCGCGAAGTGAAGCGCGGTAAAACGCATGCCGTGCGCTTCGCCGGTGAGCCGATCGTGCTCGCGCGCAGTGAATCGGGCAAGGTGTTCGCGCTGGAGGATCGCTGCGCGCACCGGCAGGTGCCGCTGAGCGGCGGTGTGGTCGACGGCGAGGCTATCCGCTGCGGTTATCATGGCTGGACCTATGACTGCTCGGGCAAATGCATCGATGTGCCGTATCTCGGCCGTGAGCGTCTGCCGAATGGCGTGCGCGCGTATCCGTGCCGCGAAGCCGAAGGGCTGATCTTCGTGTTTCCGGGCGACGCCGCGCTCGCCGAGACGATGCCGCTGCCTCCGCTCGGCTCCGTGGCCGACAAGGCGTACAAGACGCGGCGCTTCGGCCGCGAAGTAGCGTGCCACTACTCGTTCATGCACGAAAACCTGATGGACATGAACCATCAGTTCCTGCACCGCAAGCAGATGGGCAAGATGCGCGCGCGTTCGCTCGGCCGGCGGCGCGGCGACGACTGGGTCGAAGTCGACTACACGTTCGCGCGCGAAGCGGGTCAGCAGCCGATCGGCGAAGCGCTCGTGTTCGGGCAGAGCCGCAAGACCACAAGGGCCGACGACAAGGACGTGATGACGATCCGCACGCAGTATCCGTTTCAGACGCTGCGGATTCGCACGTCCGACGGGACGATCGTGATGGACCTGTGGATCTGCTACGTGCCGCTCGATCACGAGCAGCGCACCAATCGCACGTTCGGCCTGCTGTCCATCAAGCGGCCCAAGATCGGCGCGCTGCTCGACGTCGCGTGGCCGCTGCTGGTGTGGTTCACCGAGCGCATCTTCAAGGAAGACCGCTGGATCGTCGAACTCGAGCAGGCAGCGCACGACGCGCAAGGCGCCGACTGGAATCACGAAGTCTTCCCGGTGATCAACGACCTGCGCGATCTGCTGCGCGAATGCGGCGCGCCCGCGGCGCGGCGGGTGATTCCGATCGAGCCTTCTGCCGAGTCCGTTGCCGTCTGACTTCGTGGCGCATCGTTTCAAACGGCCATTGATCGGACGTTAGGCGTTCGAACGTTCGGCCCCTCTCATTCGCCGCGATTCTCTGTCCGTGCTGCGTGCACGGCAGGCGCGCGATGTTTCGACAATGCGTTATGCTTGATTTGTCCGCCCGGCTTCGGGCGGACGCGGTGCATTGTTTGAAGGAGGCTGTCTCATGTCCGAGGATGGCGACGCAACTCCGCCGATCGCGGATCTGCAAATCGTATCGACGCGCGTGTTCGATTTTCCGCGCGATCTTGTGTTCAGGGCCTGGACGGAGCCGGTACATCTCGCGCACTGGTGGGGGCCAAAGGGCTTCACGAATTCCTTCCACGAATTCGATCTGCGTCCGGGCGGCAACTGGCGCTTCGCGATGCACGGGCCGGATGGCGTCGACTACAAGAATCACAGCGTATTCGTCGAGATCGTCGCGCCCGAACGTATCGTGTTCGATCATGTGTCGGGGCCGCACTATCGCGTCACGGCTACCTTCGATGCGCTGAGCGACGAACAGACGCGCATCACGTTTCGCATGGTCTTCGAGACGCCTGCCGTGTGCGCGCAGGCGAAGACGTTTGCCGTCAAGGCCAACGAAGAGAACTTCGACCGTCTGCAGAAAGAGTTGAAGCGGATGGTTTGAGCGGGCGTCACGGTTCTCGTGGCGCTATCCCGTCAGTTCAGTCAATTCAATAGGCAACGGCCTCACGTTCCGAAGAACGTGAGGCCGTTGTGGTCGCCTCGCGGGCCCGAGCGCTTACGGCGGGTCGATCGTACGCATCAACCCGCCGCGCTTCGTGTTTGATTAGAAGCGGTGACGCAGACCGACGGATGCGACGCCCTGGCGGTGCGTCGACGAAACGCCCGTCACGCTGCCGTTGTCGATCACTGCGTTGATCGTCGAGCCAGCCGGCGCGCTCGTTTCCTGATACGTGCCTTGCACGTACACGTCCGTGCGCTTCGACAGCGAGTAGTCGCCCTTCAGGCCGACCTGGTTCGCGTGGAAGTGCGCATCTTCAGCCGCGCCGTTCGAGTACGTGTAGGCAATGCCCAGACCCAGTGCGGGCGTCAGGTTGTACGTGGCGTTGGCTTCGTAGTTGTTGGTATGAACGGAACCCGTGCCGCCCGTCACGTTGTCGAGGCGAGCTTGCGTCCATACGATGCCGAACAGTGCCGGGCCGAACGCGTAGGTTGCGCCCGCGCCGAACTGGCGCTGGCGGAACGACACGCCCGTCAGACCGATATTGTTCAGATCGAGGTTGTTGTATGCGCCGCCCGACGTGGCGTTCGGGTTGTTCTGCTGCGCGTAGCCCGCGCCGACGCGCAGGCCTGCGTTTTCGTAGCCCGCGCCGACGCTGTACGCGCGGTTGTTGGCGAACTGCGAGCTGTTCGAGAACGAGTAGGTGCCGCCGAACGAGAAGCCCGAGTAGTTGGCGCTCGCGAACTTGATCGAGTTGCTGGCTGCGTCCTGGCTGTTCTTGTCGAGGTGATCGAGGTTGCCGTAATGGGCGAAGTTCGCGCCGCCCCAGCTGCCCGTTGCGGACAGCGGCGAGACGAAGTCCTGCATCGCGTCGTACTGACGGCCGAGCGTGACCGTGCCAGCCTGGCTCGACAGGCCGACGAACGCCTGACGCGAGAACATCTTCCCTTGCGACGCCTGTGCGCCGTTGTTCGTGTCGAAGCCTTCTTCCAACGTGAAGACGGTCTTCAGGCCGCCGCCGAGGTCTTCGACGCCGCGCAGGCCGAAGCGGTTTTCATCGGTCGAGCCGCTGCCGACTGCCCACTGGTGGCCGCCATTGACGTTGCTCGTGTAGGTGATCGACGTGTCCAGCGTGCCGTACAGCGTGACGCTGCTTTGTGCGTGTGCGACCGAGGCGAACGAGGCAGCCACTGCCGTCGCGATCAGAATCTTCTTCATCTGTGCTTCCTTCAGTTCATGGGGCAATACGAGGCTTGAATACAAACGGACAAGCTATGCATGCCACGTCCTGTACGAAGCAAGACCACTTAACTTGCCCGGTTTGGGGAAGCGCAAGTATAGAAAGGGACCCTAACTATCAATTGATATCTAAAATGGAAAGGGTCTATTTCCGGAGCAGAAAGAAAAGGCGAAGAGGATTGATTTGATTTGTCTTTTAATCGAACTGGTTTCCGATCTTTTTATTGGTATAAATTTTATTGTTGTGATACAGCAACGAAGTTTGGTGGTGATTTATTTGAGATAAGTCATATCTAAAAATAGAAGCGATGTATTCGGTACGAGCAGCGGTATCGGCTCGGTGTAACGCTGCAAAAGCCTGATGAAATAAAGGCATCGCGCGTCAGAGGCGATTTCGTCAGAGTGTGTCATAAATCAAAAATGTCAGTGAACTTTTTTGAGTGGTTGCGATCGTCGCTGTAATTAGAATTAATCCGAATTTGCCAACTATGGATTGAATATCATTCGGACGCTAGGCGTGTCACACAGAAAATACTGATCCCAATGAAAGACAAATATTTGCAATTGAGTTATTCGGGAGGGCAGTGACATTTTTTGACAAAAAATAAGACGGCGATTCAGGTCAATTGCCGCCTTTTCAAATCTTTTAAACAATTTCCACTCAACGTCACTTGCCCAGCTCGTGACCGATGATCCCGCCCGCGACGGCGCCGCCCACCGTGCCCACGGTGCTATGCGTCGTCTCATGGCCGACATAGCCACCCGCTGCCGCGCCGCCGACGGTGCATCCGCTCACGAACGGCACGAGGACCGCTGCTGCGATTGCGACGCGGACGATATAGCGCTTCAACATGTCATGCTCCTGCCTGATTGAAGATGTATCTTCTTCAGCAAGCGTTGTGCCATTTCCCTCAGTGGAATGCCCATTCGCGCAGCAGACCTTTCCGCCCGCGTGGCCACTTTGCTAGACTGCCTTCGCCAGCAGAATCAACCTTTGCTGCCATTGCCGCCGCGCCACCCGTCTCACGAAGTACGGCACCCCTCGAACGCAGCGGCCCGACAACCGGAACACGGAGTCACCATGTCTTACATGCTGCTCATCGTCGAACCCACCGAGCAACGCGAGGAACGCGGCGAATTCGCTGGCCGCGCCGTCTACGACCGCATGCTCAAATACCGCGCCGGGTTGCAGTCGCGCGGCCAGCTGATCGCCGCCGAATCGCTGTCGCCTGTCAAAAAAGGTGTGCGCCTCGAAAAGCGCGACGGACAGACCCGCCTGATCGACGGGCCGTTTGCCGAAGCGAAGGAAATGGTCGGCGGCTTCTTTCTGTTGAACGTCGATACCTACGAAGAAGCGCTCGCGCTCGCCAAAGAATGTCCGGCCGCCGAGTGGTGCACGATCGAAATCCGCAAGGTCGCGCCGTGCTACGAGTACTGACGGCACACACCGGCTGAACCGTCCGGCGCGGCCGGAAGGGTTTTCCCTGGCGATGCCGGTTGTCGATCTGACTGCGCGCCGCTCGTCGTGGAAGTAAGAAGCCGCCACGGGGCGTCCTTCATCCACGAGGAGAGACGGCGATGCGATTCATGATCATGGTGAAGGCTACGGCCGACAGCGAAGCCGGCAAGATGCCCGACGAAGCACTGATGGCGTCGATGGCGACGTATCACGAAGCGTTGCAGAGGGCGGGCGTGCTGCTCGACGCATCCGGCCTGCAGCCCAGTGCGAAGGGCTGGCGTGTGCACTATGCCGACGGCAGGCGCACCGTGACGCAAGGACCGTTCGCCGAAACCCGAGAGCTGATCGCGGGCTACACCGTGATTCAGGTGCGATCGCGCGAAGAAGCGATGGAATGGGCGCGGCGCTTTCCCGCGCCGTTCGGCGAACAGGTCGACGGCGAAATCGAAGTGCGTCAGATGTTCGACCTCGACGACTTCGAGCCGAGCCAGTCGACGGAACGCTTTCGCAAGATCGAAGGCGCGAGCCACTGACCTTGCATCTCCTTGCATCCGCCAGCTTCCGAGGAACGATCATGCACAAGCAAATCTATGTGAACCTCGCCGTGAACAGCGTGGAGAAATCGAAGGCGTTCTTCTCCCAACTCGGCTTCACGTTCGAACCGAAATTCACCAATGAGCAGGCGGCCTGCATGGTGATCGGCGAAAACATCTACGCGATGCTGCTCGCGAAGGACTTTTTCCAGACCTTCACGAACAGGACGCTGTGCAATCCGAAGGAGAGCACGGAAGCGCTGATCTGCCTGTCATGCGACAGCCGCGCGCAAGTCGACGATCTCGCCGATAAGGCGCTCGCCGCAGGCGGCGCGTTGTCGCGCCCGGCGCAGGACCACGGCTTCATGTACGAGCGCAGCATCGAGGATATCGACGGGCATATCTGGGAACTCGTGTACATGGACCCGAACGCCGCGATGCCAGCGGCCGACGCGTCTTGAGGCCGGCCGTGACGACGGCTGCGACCCATCGTGCCATCGAGGCAGTCTGGCGGATCGAATCCGCGAAGGTCATCGCCCACGTCGCGCGGATCGTGCGCGATGTCGGCGTGGCGGAAGAACTCGCGCAGGACGCGCTGGTGGCTGCGCTCGAAACCTGGCCCGACGCGGGCGTGCCGGACAATCCTGGAGCATGGCTGATGGCGACCGCGAAAAACCGCGCGCTCGACCGCTGGCGCCAGGATGCGCTGCACGCGCGCAAGCATGAGGAACTCGGCGCCGACATGGACGCGCGCGAGGCGCATATCGTGCCCGATTTCGTCGATGCGCTCGACGCCGCGCGTGCCGATGACATCGGCGACGATCTGCTGCGGCTGGTGTTCACCGCCTGTCATCCCGTGCTGTCGAAGGACGCGCGTGTCGCGCTGACGTTGCGCCTGCTCGGCGGCCTGACGACGGATGAAATCGCGCGCGCGTTTCTCGTGCCCGAGCCGACCATCGCGCAGCGTATCGTGCGCGCCAAGAAGACGCTGTCGGCGGCGAAGGTGCCGTTCGAAGTGCCGCAGGCGAACGATCGCGCGGTGCGGCTCGCGTCGGTGCTCGAAGTGATTTATCTGATCTTCAACGAAGGCTATTCGGCGACCGCGGGCGACGACTGGATGCGCCCGACGCTGTGCGAAGAAGCGCTGCGCCTGGGCCGCGTGCTCGCGGGCCTGATGCCCGACGAAAGCGAAGTGCACGGCCTGGTCGCGCTGATGGAGATTCAAGCGTCGCGCATGCACGCGCGCGTTGACGCGCAGGGAAGGCCCGTGCTGTTGCTCGATCAGGATCGCAGCCGTTGGGACCCGTTGCTGATCCGTCGCGGGCTGAGCGCGCTTGCGCGCTCGGAAGCGCTCGGCGGGATGAGCGGTCAGTACACGCTGCAGGCCGCACTCGCCGCGTGTCATGCGCGCGCCCGCACGGCGGCGGAAACGGATTGGGCGCAGATCGTCGCGCTTTACGATGCGCTCGCCGAGGTCGCGCCGTCGCCCGTGGTCGATCTGAACCGGGCGGTTGCCGTCGGCATGGCGTATGGTCCGATGGCCGCGCTCGAACTCGTCGACGCGCTCGCCGACGAGCCTTCGCTGAAAAACTATCACTGGCTGCCGAGCGTGCGCGGCGATCTGCTCGCCAAGCTCGCTCGCAACGACGAAGCGCGCGCGGAATTCGAGCGCGCCGCATCGATGACGCGAAATGCGCGCGAACGCGAACTGCTGCTCGAGCGCGCGCGTGAAATGGGCGGCGCGCCCGGTCGCATGCAGTAGGCGTTCGCGGTTTGCTTTAGCTCGTCACGTGAGTGAGCAGCGAACGCGCGAACGGAATCGCATGCTCGCCCGCGACCATGCCGAGCAGGCCGAGCAGCGCGACGATGGGCGGCGCGGGCGATTTCACATCGACAATGTTGTACAGCAGTCCGACGACGACACCCGCCGCCAGCGACACGATATACGGCTTCATACGAGTCTCCGGTTGTAGTGATCGGGTGTTGTCACATCGTGATGACGACGCGCCCGCGCGTGCCGCCTGCAACGGCCGCGTAAGCGTCGCGTGCCTGTTCGAGCGGAAAGGTCTGCGCGATCGACGGCGCCTGCAACGCGCCGCTGTCGAACACGCTGGCCAGTTCCGTCATCAGGCGTGCGGAATCCGCGACGCCGAGCTTGGCGCTGTCCGCGCCGAACAGCTGCGTCTCGTTGTGATAGAAGTCGATCAGGTCGAACTCGACGTGCCGCTTGCCCGTCGCGCTGATTTCGACCACCCGGCCGCGCCACTTCGCGAGTTTCAGCGCCGTTTCGAACGCGACGCCGCCAACGGCGTCGTACACGACATCCGCGCCGCCGAGTTCCTTCACGCGTTCCGCGGCGTGCTCGTCGAACGGTACATAGTGGTCGAGCAGACGGCCTGCGGGGGAGTCAGCGTCAGGCTCATGCCGATCGACGGCGATCACCTTGCAGCCACGCGACTTCGCGATCTGCACGACCGCGCCGCCGACACCACCGCTCGCGCCGATCACGGCAACCGTTTCGCCCGCGACGAGCTGTGCATAATCGACGACGCCGAGCCACGCGACCACGAAGTTCACGCCGATCGCCGACGCCTGTTCGTGCGTGAGCGTGCGCGGCTTGCGCGACAAGGCGCCGACGGGAATCTTGATGAACTGCGCGTGCGTGCCGTCGCGCGTGAAGCCGATGTCGCCGCCCGTGCCCCATACTTCCGCGCCAATCCATTCGGCGGGGCCTTCCGTCACGACGCCGCTGAAGTCGCGGCCGGGGATGCGCGGCAGCGTCGTGTGGCCGAAATGGCCCGAGAGGTTTTTCACGTCGCTTGGATTCACCGAGGCTGCTTTCACCTGCACGATCGCGCTGTCGGCGTCGGCGGTGGGTGTCGGCAGGTCGACGAGGTCGAGGACTTCGGGACCGCCAAAAGAGTTGAACTGGATCGCTTTCATTGCCGCTCCTGCGGAAACTGTCGGATTCGATGGGTTTCGCTTGCTGCTTCACGATGGGTGAATCAGCGTATGAAGGCAGTCTAAGTGACCGGCGCGGCGCTGTTCAGACAAGTGCTTTCGAATATCGGACAGCGGGCGGCGCTGGTTCGGAACGATCAATCGGTTCGGGGAAACGCGTGATGCGTCAGAAGACAACAGACCTGGTGGGCGTGGACGGCTGCAAGGGCGGCTGGTACGCCGTCAGGCAGCACGCCCGGACGGGCGCGATCGAGACGCGAATCTGCACGACGTTCGCCGGGTTGCTTGCGTGGGCGCCGGCGCCCGCCATCGTGGCCGTCGATATGCCGATCGGCCTGGCATCGACGGGCTATCGCGCGTGTGATGCGGAAGCGAGGAAGCGTCTGAAGTGGCCGCGCAGTGCGTCGGTGTTTCAGACGCCTGTGCGTCAGACGCTTGGCATCAGGGAGTATCGAATGGCGTGCGATCTGAACCGCGAAGCAACGGGCAAGGGAATCTCGCAACAGGCCTTCAACATTCTCGGCAAGATCGCCGAAGTCGATACGTCGTTGCGCGCCAGCAAGAGCGATGCTTCGCGTGTGTTCGAGGTGCATCCGGAGCTTGCCTTCATGCAGCTTCAGATCGAGCAAGGCGGCGAAGCGGCCGGCCTCAAAGAGGGCAAAACGTCAGAAGCCGGGCATGCGAAAAGAAAAGCCTTGCTCGACCCTATCTTCGGCGTCACGTTGCAGACCGCGCTTGACGAACGTGTTGCCCGGCACGCGCAGAAAGACGACGTGCTCGATGCCTTTGCGGTGCTATGGAGCGCGCACCGCATCGCGGCGGGCAGCGCCGTCATGCTGCCCGATGACGAACCACGCGACGGCGCGCTTCTGCCGATGGTAATCCGCTACTGAGCGAACGTTGCGGCCCGCGCTGTTCTGCAACGTTTCAGCAACGCGCGCCTAAAGAATCACTCCGCGCCGCGCACGATGCGCAGATCGCGCTCGACGGCATTCCCCAGCGCGGCCAGCGCCTTCTTGTACGCCTCGCTGTCGTAGGCCGCGACGGCCTGCTCGTAGGTCGGGAATTCGATCACGACGGTGCGGTCCTTCAGGCCATGTTCACGCACTTCCTCGGCGAGACCGCGCACGAGAAACTTGCCGCCCGCGGCCGTGACGGCCGGCAACGCCAGTTGTGCATATGCGGCCAGCGCCGCCGGATCGTTCGTCTTGCGGTAGAGAGTGACCCAGTATCCCTTGCTCATTTCACGTTTCCTCACGTTTAGGTTTGGCCATGGCGACGCCAGCCGATCCATCCATCTGTCCGTCCGCGCCGCCGACGCCCACGATTCTCGCTCAAGCGCAGCGAGCGCGCTTGCGCGTGTCGCGACGCCCGACAGCCTCAGGACTTTAGCGCAGCCGACGCGGCCAGCGTCGCGTGAGGATCGAAGTCGGTCGGCGGCGCGCCGAGTTCGCGGCGGAACATGTCGCTGAAACTGCTCGGCAGATAGCCGAGTTCGCGCGCGATGGTGCTGACCGCGCGTCCTTCGGCGAGCCCCGACACGGCGACGGCCAACTGCACCTGCCTGCGCCATTCCGCGAAGCCGATACCCAGCGCCCGCGTGAAGAGCCGCGCCAGCGTACGCACGCTCGCGCCCACCGACGCCGCATGCTGCTCGAAGCTGATCGCATTCGACGGATTGTCGATCACCGCGCGGCACAGCGCGTCGAGCCGCCGGTCCGACGCGTCGGGCAGCGGAATGCGTAGCGACGAGCGCGGCGCCTGTTCGAGTTCGAGTATGGCGAGACGGTACGCCGTGCTCAGATAGTCTTCGTCGCGCGTCTGCGCCTCTTCATGTTCGGCGATCGACGCAATCAGTTCGCGCAACAAGCCGTTGATCTCGAACACGTCGCTGCGTGCGCTCAGATGGCCGATGCTGCGCTCATGGAAATACAGATTGCGCATCTCGACGTCGCTCATCATGTGGATCGAGTGCTCGGTGCCGGCGGGCAGCCACACGGCGCGCTGCGGCGGGACGACGAGCGCCTCGTGCCCGGCTTCGACCCACATCACACCCGACACGGCATACAGCACCTGCGCCCACGTATGCGAATGCGGGTCGATGCGCAGCCCGCGCGGATAGTGCCGCGCTAGCGAATGGCCTTTGTCCGCGTCATGCAGGGCGGGTGGAGTCGCTTGTGTCATCGCTCAGTGCGCGTCCTGGCGAGGCTTGCGGTCCTTGTCGTCATCGCTTTCGCTCTGGTCGATGAACGGCGAGTCGGTGTCGGTGCCGCCCGAGCGCAGCGCGCTGCGTGCTTTTTCGGCGAGCTGCTCGTAGCGCTGGCGAAAGCGCCCGAGATCCTTTTCGTTCAGTTCCTCGAGATCGAGCAGCGCGTTGTGTGCGCCGTCCAGCGCGCGGATCAGTTCGTCCAGCTTGATCTGCATCGCGGCCGTGTCGCGGTTTTGCGTGTTCTGGATCAAAAAGACCATCAGAAAGGTGACGATCGTCGTCGATGTATTGATCACCAGTTGCCAGGTGTCGCTGAAATGGAACATCGGCCCGCTGATGCCCCATACGACGACAAGCACCACGGCAATCACGAACGTCGCCGGCTTGCCGGCCATCGTCGAAAGACCCGTCGAGAACTTCGAGAACCAGTTGTTGTTTGTCACTGGGCGCTCCTGTCGTGTGAAGTTCAGCCTTGACGATACCCATTCCCCCGCGCGTGCGCCACCGCACCCGCTGGGCCTCGCGGCCGCGAAAAATCCTGCGACGGATTTTCGCCGCTTGCGCGTTTAACCCCAAAACCTGCCGATTTCAAACCGGCAACCGTTCCAAGGGATAACGCAATGAACATGCAAAAACTGGTCCGCATGCTTGCAGTAGGCGTGGCCGCACTGAGCGCCTCAGCGGCGTTCGCGCAGGCGGTGATCGTCGCGCCGATGGCGCCGCCCGCCGCGCGCATCGAAGTCGTGCCGCCGCCGCGCGCGGGCTACGCGTGGGACTCCGGCCATTGGCGCTGGGCGGGCGGCCGCTACGTGTGGGTGGCGGGGCACTGGCAGACCATGCGTCCGGGCTATCGCTGGGTGCCTGGGCATTGGGTCGCGCATGGTCCGAACTGGCGCTGGGTGCCCGCGCACTGGGTGCGCTGAGCGTGGCGACGGGAGACTGAAAGATGAAGAAGCTGTTGTTACTGGCCTTGCTTACCGCGACGCTCGCGGGTTGCGTGGTGGTGCCGGCGCGCCCTTACTACTACCGGCCTGCCGTCGTCGTATATTGAACTGCCTTGAAGAGAGGTTGACGGAGCGCACCGCGCAGTTCGCGGCGTTCCTGTGAAGTCACTCGATCAGAACAACAGGGAGCGACAGCAGTGACGACAGCACACCTCGTCGCGACAGATGCCGCGCGTGACACGCGGCATGCGTGGAATATGCGGCATACCCGGAGCCGCGCGCGTTGAGCGAACGCGATCCGGACGCGGAACTGGTGGCGGGCGTCGGCAGGCAGGAGCCGGCCGCCGTCCGCACGCTCGTCGCGCGCAAGTTGCCGCGTCTGCTGGCGCTCGCCACGCGGATGCTGGGAGACCGTATGGAAGCGGAAGACGTCGCGCAGGAAGCGTTCATGCGCATCTGGAAGCAGGCGCCGCGCTGGCGCGAGGGCGAGGCGCGTTTCGATACGTGGCTGCATCGCGTCGCTCTGAATCTCTGCTATGACCGTTTGCGCGCGCATCGCGAGGAACCCGCCGACGAACTGCCCGACGCCGTCGATCCCACCGCCACGCCCGATGCGCAACTCGAAGCGCAATCGCGCGAGGCACGCGTGCGCGCGGCGCTCGCCGCGTTGCCGGCGCGTCAGCGCGAGGCGCTCGTGCTCAACTATTACCAGGAACTGTCGAACATCGAGGCGGCCGCCCTGATGGGGATTACCGTCGATGCGCTCGAAAGCCTGCTGGCCCGCGCGCGGCGCAATCTGCGCGCGCAACTGGCGGGCGACGATCTTGCCGGAACGAGGACCAGCCGATGACTCCAGAGAGATTTCGCGCAATCGTCGATGCGTATGGCGCCGATGCGCGCCATTGGCCCGAAGCGGAGCGCGCGGCCGCGAGCGCGTGGGCCGCGCAGCATCACCGCGAGGCGGACGCGCTGCTCGCGCAGGCCGCGCAACTCGACGCATGGCTCGCGAGCGATGCCGCCGCGACTGATGTGGCGCCGGATGCCGCGCTCATCGAGCGCGTGATTGCTTCGGCGCCCGCTAACCGAAAACTGCGACAACCGCGCTGGCTGTCATTGGCCTGGGCGGGCGGCGGCTCGCGGCGGGCGGGCTGGTGGTGGTCGGGCGCGGCGTTCGCGGGCGTTGGTTTAATCGGCGGATTGGCGGGCGCATTCGCGGTGTCGTTTTTTCTCGTGACGGGCAACCCGTCTCCGGGACCGGAGTCTTCCTATCTGACAACTGGATTTGGCGGCACGGCCGCAGACTGGAGTGACGAATGAGCGGACGCGCCTGGAAATTTCTGTTGGTCGGCTCGCTGGTGCTCAACGTGTTTCTGATTGGCGGCGTCGCGGGCGGCGCATATCAGTGGTTCGTCGCGCATGGCGGCGCGACGGCCGCCACTCAAGCACAGCCACGCGCGCTGCGTTTCGCGGCGGAAGGGCTGTCGGCGGAGCGCCAGCAGCAGTTCGTCGATGCATTGAAGGACGCGCGCCGCGAAGCGCGCGAGTACGCGCGTGACGGGCGCGAGGACCGGCGCGAGGTGCTGCGGCTGCTAGCCGCGCCGCAACTGGACCGCGCGGCGCTCGACGTGGCGCTGAACCGCACGCGCGAAGCCGATATCGCGCTGCGCTCGCGGGTCGAGCAAAGCGTCGCCGATTTCGCCGCGACCTTGTCGCCCGATGAGCGCGTGAAGTTCGCGGAAGGCTTGCGCGAGCGTGGGCAATGGCGGCTCGCGCAGGCGCAGCAGCGCTTGCAGAAACCGGGCAATCAACCCGCCAGCGACTGATCGGCCGCGACTGAAAAAAGCAGCGACGGAAAAGCGTCACTCGCTCCGTTTAATGCACATCGAACCACGCACGACAGGCGAGACAGGAGCGAGCATGGCCAATTCACCTGCAACCACGGCGCCGCCGTTGAGCACAGCCGCGATCGCGCTGAACCGCTTCGGCCTCGGCGCGCGCGCCGACGAAGCGCCACCGGCGAATCCGAAGAACTGGCTGCTCGCGCAGTTCGACGCCTATCAGCCGATGCCCGCGGCATGGGCTGCGCAACCGACATCGCTGGCAATCGCTGCGGATCTGGCCGATGAACGCCAGCAGGCGATGGCAAACCCGGTAACGAACGCCACGAACGCCTCGGCGAGCGGCGCGAATGCAGCCAGCGCGCCGAACCTCGCCAGCAACGCGGATGACGCGCGCAAAGCCGCCCGTCAGGCCGCGAACAAGGCGCAGCGCATGGAAACGCGCGACACCTACCGCGCAGCCGTGAACGCGCGCGTCGCGAGCGCGCTGACGACGCCCGCGCCGTTCATCGAGCGGCTCGTGCATTTCTGGTCGAATCACTTCGCGGTTTCCATCGACAAAGGCCGCGTCGCGCCGTTCGCCGGCGCGTTCGAAGCGGAGGCGATCCGCCCGCACGTGCTCGGGCGCTTCGAAGACATGTTGGTGGCCGTCGAGCGTCATCCCGCGATGCAGCTTTTTCTCGACCAGACGCGCTCGGTCGGACCCGATAGCGTCGCCGCGTTGCGTGCCGCGCAGCGCAATCCGAACCGCAAGCCAGGACTCAACGAAAACCTCGCGCGCGAGATCATGGAACTGCATACGCTCGGCGTGCGCAGTGGCTACACGCAGGACGACGTCACCGAGTTCGCACGCGCCATGACGGGCTGGAGCATTGCGGCTGCGCAAGGTCCGCAGGCGAACAACGCAGGCAACGCGAACAATGCGAACGCCGTGCCGCCGGGCGCGTTCATGTTCCGTCCGCAATTGCACGAGCCGGGGACGCGGACCATCATGGGCCGCCGCTACGACCAGCCGGGCGAAGGGCAAACGCTCGCGGTGCTGCACGATCTGTCGAGCGCGCCCGCCACCGCGACGCATATCGCGACCAAGCTCGCGCGCCACTTCGTCGCGGACAATCCGTCGCCCGATGTTGTCGACCAACTGGCGACAGCCTTCATGCGCAGTCGCGGCGATCTGCCCACGGTTTATCGCGCGCTGATCGACAGTGACGCCGCGTGGTCGTCCGTTGCCGTCAAGTTCAAGTCGCCTTGGGAATGGACGGTTTCGTCGATGCGCGGCCTCGGCATGCACAACCTGAACGACGGCGAGCGCGTCGTGCAGATGGCGCCCGTGCTGACGCAACTCGGCCAGCAGGTGTGGCGTCCGGGCTCGCCGGCCGGCTATGACGATATCGCTGCGAGCTGGGCCGCGCCCGATGCGCTAGTGCGGCGTGTCGAGATCGCGCAGCGTTTCGCGGCGCGCGTCGGTGACCGGCTCGATGCGCGCTCGCTCGGGCAGACGCTGACGGCAGGTTCGCTGAGCGATCCGACGCAGCTCGCCGTGTCGCGCGCGGAAAGCGCATCGACGGCGCTCGCGCTGCTGCTCGTCTCGCCCGATTTCCAACGGAGATGACCATGCTCACTCGCCGCAGTTTCGTGCGCACCGCAGCCGCTGGCGCGGGCGCGATGCTCGTCGCGCCGCAGATCGTGTTCGCGCGCGCCGCGACCGACCGCCGCTTCGTGTTCGTGATCCAGCGCGGCGCCGCCGATGGGCTGAACATCGTCGTGCCGTACGCGGACCCTGCCTATGCGTCGCTGCGTGGCGCGCTGGCCGTCGATACGTCGGCTTCGACGAAGCTGGACGGCACGTTCGCGCTGCATCCGTCGCTCGTGCAGATCGGGCAGATGTACGGCCGGCGCGAGGCGCTGTTCGTGCATGCCGTCGCGTCGCCGTATCGGGACCGCTCGCATTTCGACGGACAGAACGTGCTGGAGACGGGCGGATCGTCCGCGTATCAGGTGAAGGACGGCTGGCTCAATCGGCTCGTCGGCATGATGCCCGGTGCAGCGTCGACGACGCACGAGAACGCGATCGCGTTCGCGCCGACCGTGCCGATGGCGTTGCGCGGTGCGGCGAACGTCGCGTCGTATGCGCCTTCCGGGCTGCCGCAGGCACCCGACGATCTGCTCACGCGCGTCTCGCAGCTCTACGAACAGGACGCGCAGTTGCGTCCGCTGTGGGAATCCGCGATGGCGGCGCGCGGTCTCGCGGGCGATGCGGGCGCGCGCCAGGACCCGGCGAGTCTCGGCAAGCTCGCGGCCGGGTTTCTGTCGCGCGAAGACGGGCCGCGTATCGCGATGATCGAAACGGGCGGCTGGGACACGCACAGCGCGCAAATGCCGCGCCTCGCCGCACAACTCAAAGCACTCGACACGATGCTCGCTGCATTGCGCGACGGGCTCGGACCGGCGTGGAGCAAGACGACGGTGCTGGTCGCTACTGAATTCGGCCGCACGGCTGCTGCGAACGGGACGGGCGGCACGGACCACGGCACGGCATCCGTCGCGATGGTGATCGGCGGCGCGGTGGCGGGCGGGCGCGTCGTCGCCGACTGGCCGGGCTTGCGGCAAAGCGATCTGTACCAGGCGCGCGACCTGAAGCCGACGGCCTCGCTCGACGCGCTGATCACGGGCGTCGCGAGCGAAAGCCTCGGGCTCGATCCGCACCGGACTTCGCGCACGCTGTTCGCGCAAGCGGGCAGCGCGCAGCCGATGACGGGCCTGATTCGTGTTTAGGCCGCGCGAGCCGATTTAACAATCAAGCCGAATCCCTAGTCGATCAACAGGGAGATGAACTCGACGATGAATGGTCTGAACCTGAAATCCACGAAACTGCGCGCGCTGCTGGTGGCCACGCTCTGCGCATCGACACTTTCCGCCTGCTATGTCGTCGAGCCTGCGCGGCCGGCGCAGCCCGCACCCGTCGCGGAAGTGATACCCGCGGCGCCTGCGCTGGGATATCGGTGGGTGAAGGGTCACTATCGCTGGGAGGGCAATCACTGGGCATGGGTGCCGGGGCAATGGCGGCCCGTTTGACCCCGCTTGATCCGGTGCGAAAAAAATAATCGGTTGCACGTGTCGATCTGAAGATGGCTCACTCGTCGTAGTGGTGAAGACTCGCTAATCGGGCGAAACTTCTTCACTCATGAAACTCTTCACATCAGGAGACACGACATGTCCACGCCAGCCGTCAAGCCCATCCCCGAAGGGATGCACACGTTGACACCGCACATCATCGTCGCGGGCGCGGCCGAAGCAATCGAGTTCTACAAGAAAGCGTTCAATGCAGTCGAGCAGGTGCGCCTGCCCGGTCCCGGCGGCAAGCTGATGCATGCGCAGCTGAAAATTGGCGATTCGACGCTGATGCTGGTCGACGAAATGCCCGATTGCGGCAACGGCGCGTCGTTCGGGCCGAAGGAACTGAAGGGCACGCCTGTCGTGCTGCACCTGTATGTCAACGACGCGGACGCCACCATCGCGCAAGCCGCGGCAGCGGGCGCGAAGGTCATCATGCCCGCCACCGACATGTTCTGGGGCGACCGTTACGGCCAGGTCGAAGATCCGTTCGGCCACCGCTGGTCCGTCGCGACGCACAAGCGCGACGTCACGCCCGACGAAATGAAATCGGCGATGGAGCAGATGGCGCAAGGCCGTCAATAACGTCTGTCGCGGGCGCGTGAATCGGTGCGCGGTGATGCATCGCGCATTTCGCCGCACGCTGCCGCGCCCGATACAACCATCCAAGGAGATGTGATGGACAAGATTGCCACGTGCCTGTGGTTCGACGGCAATGCGGAGGAAGCCGTCCGGTTCTACACGGGCATCTTCGGGAATTCGAGCATCGGCGACATCACGCATTACGGCGAGGCGATGCCCGGCAAGGCTGGTGAAGTGCTGACGATCACCTTCCATCTGGAAGGCCGCGAATTCCTCGCGTTGAACGGCGGCCCGCAGTACACGTTTTCTCCGGCGATTTCGATGTTCGTGAAGTGCGAATCGCAAGAGGAAGTCGACACGTTGTGGGACAAGCTGCTCGAAGGCGGCGGCTCGCCGGTGCAGTGCGGCTGGCTGACGGACCGCTACGGCGTCTCGTGGCAGATCGTGCCGACCATGATGATGAAGTTTCTGACAGACAAGGACCAGGCGAAGGTCCAGCGCGCGATGCAGGCAATGATGCAAATGGTGAAGCTCGATGTGAAGGCGCTCGAAGCGGCTTTCAACGGGCAGTGATTTCTGTTGAGCGTGGCGCGCGCCGCGCGTGAATGGCTTTTGCTGCGGCGCGCGTATCTGCGATCATCGGCGCTTTCCTCCTGGCCGGCTCCCGCCGGATACGCGCGATGAATCCTTCCGTCCCTGAGGTTGAAACCGACCGTCTGATCTTGCGTCCTCACGTTCGCGAGGACTTCGACGAGAGTTACGCGCTGTGGTCCGATGAGACCGTTACGCGCTTTATCGGCGGAAAGCCGTTCAGCCGTGAAGAGGTATGGTCGCGGCTGCTGCGCTATGCCGGGCACTGGGCGCTGCTCGGCTACGGCTACTGGGTGATCCGCGAGAAAAACAGCGGCCGGTTCGTCGGCGAGATCGGCTTTGCGGACTACCAGCGCGACATCGAGCCGCCGCTCGGCGCACCCGAGATCGGCTGGGCGTTGATGCCGTCGATGCATGGCATCGGCTATGCGACGGAAGCCGTGCGCGGCGCGCTGACTTGGGCCGATGCGAAATGGCCTGAGCGTGAGACCGTGTGCATCATCGCGCCGGACAACGTGGCGTCCCGGCGGGTTGCGGCGAAATGCGGCTACGTCGAGACGCGGCAGGCGACATACAAAGGGCATCCGACCGGGGTGTTTTGCCGCGCTGTCTAAGAGTTTTTCGGGCTTTTCCTAGGGTTCCTATATCTTCCGGCCGAATTGTTTGAGGCCGCCGTCGATGCGATATTGACTGCGCGAATGCATCGGTCATCTGAACCACCCAATCGCACGTAGATACAGCGTTGACACATCAACCCGCGCCGCGTAGCATCATGGTATCTACATTGTAGATACGCGCGGCGCTTCTGCTCCCTCGTGGGGTTTCAAAGGAGGCAATCGTGTATCTGGATTTCTCGGGCGAAGGTGGGGCTATGGCTATTCAGACAATCAAGCGGTGGGGCAACAGTCTTGCGGTGCGCATTCCCGCAAGCCTGGCGGAGGAACTGCACCTGCGCGAAGATCAGGAAGTCGACATGGTGGTAGCGGATGGAGCGCTCGTCGCAACGCCCGCCATCAGGACGTTCAATTGGGACGAGTATCGCGAGCAACTCGCGGCGCGGCCCGGCGACGTGCATCCGACCATCGATCATGGCGTGGCTGTGGGTTCCGAACTTGCCGATCCAACGGACCAGGACGACTGGTAAGGAGCAACATGAAGAACGGCGTTCCCGAAATCGGCGATGTGTGGTGGATGAGTCTCGAACCCGTGGTCGGGCACGCGCAGGGGGGCAGTTATCCACGGCCCGTGGTGGTGTTGTCGCACCACGAGCACAACGGTCCGGCACAGCGCATTGTGGCCGTGCCGTGCACGTCGAAGATACGCGGCTTTTCGACGGAGATTCCCGTCTCCGCGTTGTCAAAGCCGTGCGTCGCGCTGATCGACCAGATCACCACGCTCGACTGGGTGGCGCGGCGCGGTGAATTCAGGGAAGAGCGGATCGCGCAGCCCGAACTGGATGCGATCCGCCGCAGTTTGAAAGCATTCCTGATGATGTAACGGTGTCGCCGCGTTACGGGCGTTGTGCCGCAATGCACGCCTGCAACGTGCGCCGCTGCGTGCCCTGCGCGTCGAAGTTCGCTTCGTCGAGCCATTGCGCGAAGCCGGCGCGCAGCGCCGGCCATTCGCTGTCGATGATCGAGAACCACGCCGTATCGCGGTTACGGCCTTTGTAAGTCACGGCCTGCCGGAAGATGCCTTCGTACGTGAAGCCGAAGCGGGCCGCCGCGGCGCGCGACGGCGCATTCAGCGAATCGCATTTCCATTCGAAGCGCCGGTAGCCGAGTTCGTCGAATACGCGCTGCATCAACAGGAAGATGGATTCCGTTGCCATGCGCGTCTTTTGCAGACGCTGCGAAAACACGACGAAGCCGACTTCGATCACGCCGTTCGCCTTGTCGATGCGCATCAGCGAAAGCGTGCCGATGGCTTTGCCCGTCGCGAGATCGATGACGGTGTGATGCAGCGGGTCGGGGGAAGCCGCGCAGGACGCGAGGAAGTCGCGGTACGCTTCGCGTGTGTCGAACGGGCCTACCGAAAGATAGGTCCAGTCGCGGCCGTCGGGCGCGGCGCTGTCGGCGTCGTATAGATCATCCGCGTGGCGTTCGACGTCGACCCGTTCCAGCCGGCAGTAGCGGCCTGTCATCGGCTGATCGCCAGGCGCCTTTGCGGGCTGCCACTGTGGCATGGGTTCGCCGATAGCCTGGCCGTATTCGTTGACTCGTTGCACCACGTCATTCTCCCGTCGCGTGTACCGTTTGAAGTATGCCAAGCAGGCACGATACGGCAAAGGCTGCGCGCCCGTAAGAACCAGGTGGGCGCGATTCGATGGAGCCAGCATCGCGGTGTCTCGCCACCGGTCGTGAAAGGTGCGCCGATTGCGAACGTTTGGAAGTGAAAGGCTGGCGGTACAGAATGATCCCGATCATTCCCCATTCGTGAGAGGTCCGCATGCTCGACGTTGCTGATGAAATCGCCCGGTTCAATGCGGGCCGTGACCCCGAACGCCTCGCAATGAAATACGCGCGCATGCGCGCGTCGCCATTCGTGTTTCTGCGCGGAACCTGTCATCTGTTCTACAAGCGTCTGTCCAAAGGCACAGTGCTGGACGGCGCGCCGCGCGCGTGGATCTGCGGCGACTTGCATCTGGAGAATTTCGGCAGCTACAAGGGCGACAACCGGCTCATTTATTTCGACATCAATGATTTTGACGAGGCATGCCTGGCGCCCTGCCTGTACGAAATGATCCGTCTGCTGTCGAGCGTGCTGGTAGCGGCCGACGACCTGAAGCTCAGTCGCGCCGAGGCACTCGCGCTGTGCCATACGGCAACCGACGCCTACGCCGCCGCGCTGCGTTTTGGCAAGGCGCGCTGGATCGAAGAGGAGACGGCCGAGGGTATGGTCGGCGAACTGTTCGCGGCTTTGCACCAGCGCTCGCGCGTCGATCACCTGAACCGGCGCACCGAATTGAAGGGGAAAAAGCGGACGCTGCGCGTCGACGGCAAAAAGGCGCTGCCTGTCTCAGCCGAAGCGCGCGCCAAGGTCGTCGCGTTCATGAACGATTTCGCGAAGCGCGAGCCGAATCCGCAGTTCTACGAGATCATCGACGTCGCGCGCCGCATTGCGGGTACAGGCAGTCTGGGCGTCGAGCGCTATGTGATTCTGGTCGAAGGCAAGGGCTCGCCCGACGGCAATTACCTGCTCGACATGAAGCTGGCTTTGCCGTCCGCCACCGCGCCGAACGTTCATACGCCGCAGCCCAAATGGGGCAGCGAGGCCGAGCGCGTCGTCGAGATTCAGAGGCGCAACCAGGTGGTGTCGCAAGCCTTCCTGCATGCCGTCGAGTTCGAACAGCGGCCGTTCGTGCTGCGCGGCCTGCAGCCATCGGAGGATCGCGTCGCGCTCGACAACTGGAATGGCAAGCTGCCACGGCTGGAGTCCGTCGTACGCAACATGGCCGAGCTAGTCGCGTGGGCGCACTTCCGCAGCAGCGGAAGGCAGACTTCCGCAATCGCCGACGACCTGATCGCCTTCGGCGAAGACGGCAAATGGCAATTGCCGTTGATCGAACTCGCGACGCAGTGCGAAGCGCAGGTCGTCAGCGACTGGAAGGCATACTGCGAAGCGTTCGATCGCGGCGCCTTCAAACTGAACGCGAAGGCGTGAATGTTCAGGTTCGAACGTTTCGGACCGTACGTTCGAAAAATCCGAATATGTTGCCGGGCTTTACGGCGACAGGCGAGATGTGTAAATCTGGTGGTGCGTCGTGGTCAAAAAGTGCGTCGTTTTTTCTGGGTCCGTTCGCCCTGCAAGTCCCGGACCGCGCTAGTACCCGACGCCGTGAGCGGGCGCGCCGCCCGTAAGGCATAAACAATGCCTCCCTATGAGTCACTTCCACGACAGGAGACGGCACTATGGAAATCGAAGCGACCGCATGGTACCCGCTGGACGACTATGCGCCCGTGCGAGATGGGTGGTACGAAGTCCAGCTGGTGAGCGGAGACACGGCATTCGCTAAATTTATCGAAGGCGGATGGTCGGAGAAGCCGCTTCTCGTGTTCACCCACTGGCGCGGACTGAGCGAAGATCCCGCCCGCGTGGATGAACCGGAAACCATCGACGCGGAGGCCACGGCAGCCGAGGGCGTGCGTGCCGCATGGAACGCCTTCTTCCCCGGCGCGAACGGCGAAGCGCACAAACCGCTCGACGTCACGCACGGCAAGCCACCGACGACGCACTGAATTTGCATCCATGCGGATCTGCGGGCGGCGCATTGGCGCCGCCGTTTTTTTGCCCCGCGTTTTTGCATCTGCTTTTCGCATGAAGCATGCTCGTGCGGCAGCTTTGCTGCCATGGCACGCAAGCTTGGCGTTTTGCCCGGCTTCGCTAGAATGCAGCGATCGATATCGCGAAGGTCTCTCATGCAATCATTCCGGCAACCCGTCGATCTGGCACGTGCGACGCGCCTTCTGAACCATGGTCCCGTCACGTTGATCACGAGCGCACACGACGGGCGCTCGAACGTGATGGCGGCTTCGTGGGCCATGCCGCTGGATTTCGTGCCGCCGAAACTCGTCGTCGTGATCGACGCGAAGACATTGACGCGTCAACTGGTCGAAGCGAGCGGCGTATTCGGCCTGCAACTGCCCACGCGCGGCTTCGCGCGCCATACGCTCGCGGTCGGCTCGAACGCCGGCGTCGAAATCGACAAGTTCACCGCGCTCCAGCTCGAGACGTTTCCGGCCGAAAAGATCGATGTGCCGATGCTGGAAGGGTGCGTGGCGTGGTTCGAATGCAAGGTGATTCCCGACGACGCCCAGCGGCACGATCTGATCCTCGCCGAAGTGGTCGCGTGCTACGCGGACAGCCGCGTCTATTCGGACAACCGCTGGCACTTCGGCGACGATCACGACATGCGCACCTGCCATTACGTCGCGGGCGGCACGTTCTTCGAAACCGGCGACACGTTTGAAGTCGAAGCCGCGCCCGTCGGCGACACGCGCTGATTCGCGTCCGCGCTGGGTTCGCGCTTCAGTTCCTGAGCGGCAGCCAGATTTCGACGCCGCCCATGCCCGTCACGGGATTGAACTGCTCGCTGTAGCGCTCGAAGTTGGGCGCATCGGCGGGGGCGTGCCCGGATTCCGGCAGCCACTTGTTCCAGATCGTGTTCCACGTGCGGCGTATCGTCGAAATGTGCTCGCTGTGCGTGAACACCGCATAGCGCTGCGTGCCGATGCGCACGCGGCTCAGTTCATCGGGCAAGCCCGAGAAATCCGCGACTTCCACACCGCACAGATAGTCGAAGTTGCCTGAGTCGTCGGCGTTGTAGCAGACTCCGTACGCGACGCGGCCGATCTGTCCGGGCACCTTGCCGAAGATCGCGTTGAAGCGCTGCCATTGCGCGGGAATGCCCGAGCTGCTTTCACAGTTGTAGCGTTCGCTCGATCCCGCGACGAGCAACGGTTTGCCGTCCATGAAACGCGGCGGCTCCAGATGGGCAAGAAGTGATTCATCCATTTTGATCGGCTCCACGAGTGCGAGGTTGTCGAGATGACCTTGCGCGCGCAACGTTTCGGGCGTGAGCCCGAACTGCTCGCGAAACGCGCGCGTGAATGCCTCGTGAGAGCCGTAACCTGCGTCGACCGCGACGGCGAGGATATCCGGCGCACCGCGCGCAAGTCGCCGCGCCGCTTCCGTCAGGCGGCGCGCGCGCACATAGCGCATCACCGCATGGCCCGTTGCCGCTTCGAACGCGCGCGACAGATGAAAGCGCGAGACGCAACCGCAACTGGCGATATCGTCGAGAGACAGTTCCTCATGGAAGTGGCTTTCGATAAACCACAACGCCTTTCCCGCAGGGTTTCCGATCAAGTTCATACGGACTCTCGTTTCGGCATGAACCCAGCATATCGATTGGACGGACCGTTCATTTGATCGCGCTTGCGGTTCTGCAGATGCAGCGGCCCGTCATTCCGCCGATACGTCTTTCGCGGGCGACCCGAAATAGACCTGCACTTCGACGATCTTGCCGTTCTCGATCCGGAAGAACTCGGTATTGCGAAACGCCTCGCGATTCACCGGTTTGCACGCATAACGCACGAACGCTTCGCTTCCTTCGCTGAACAGCTTCTCGATCTGAAAGAACTCGACCTGTTCGTTGAACGGCCAGCAGCGTTCGAAGTATTCGCGCCGGTCGATATGATCGTCGCGTGGACTGGTGAAATGAAAATCGTCGGCGAGGATCGCTTCGATCGCCGCGCGGTCCTTGTGCCGATACGCCGCGAAGCAGCGGCGAACCAGATCGGGAACATCCGTGGTCTTGCTCATGGCGATTGCTCCATCTGCTGCTTCAACGTGTCGCCGTCGCGCTCACGTTGCGCGGCGGATGGCGAGCCGGGCCGCAGCAACGCGCCGCCGATCGTCGCAGCCATGGCCGCGAAGATCGCGCCGACGAGAAACGCAACGTGATAGCCGCTCGCGAGCGCAGCGGGCGTATCGGCTTGCTGCGCACCGCTGCTCGCCGATTGCGCGGCCGCGAGACTCGCCAGGACCGCGAGTCCCAATGCGCCGCCCATCATGAACGACGTGTTGACGATGCCCGACGCGAGCCCGGAATCCGCGGGATCGACATCGCTCATTGCAGCGAGCAGCATCGGATTGAACGCGACGCCCGCGCCCACGCCGAGCAACACCATGCCGGGCAACACATCGACGACGAAGTGTCCATCGACGGGGGCGCGCGCAAACAGCAGCAGCCCGAGCGCCGCGAGAAACAGGCCGACGGCGAGCGGCCGCCGGATGCCGAAGCGCATCACCATGCGCGCCGACAGGCCGAGCGAGAAAAAGCCCATGATGAGATTCGCGGGCAGGAACGCGAGGCCGACCTGAAGCGGCGCATAGGCGAGCACGCGCTGCAAATAAAGCGCCGAGATGAAGAACCACGCGAACATCGCCGCTGCCCACAACACGCCGACCACGTTGGCCGTCGCGACATTGCGCAACGTGAAGAGCTTGAGCGGCATCAACGGATGCGCGACGCGCGCCTCGATGATGAGAAACGCGCCGAGCAGCGCCAGCGCGACGCCGATCAGGACGACGGTTTGCGCGGACAGCCATCCCGCCTCGTTGCCGTTGACGATTGCGTAGACGGCCAGCATCAGCGACGCGGTCACGGTTGCCGCGCCCGCGACGTCGAGCCGTTCGCCATGCGCGTGCCCGCGGCCGGCCGGCATCAGCGCGATGCACGCCCCATACACGGCGATACCGATGGGCAGATTGACGAGAAAGATCCAGTGCCAGCTCAGCAGATTGGTCAGCAATCCGCCGAGCAGCACGCCGATGCTGCCGCCGCCCGCGCACACGAAACCGTAGACGCCCATCGCCTTGGCCCGCTCGCCCTCTTCGGTGAACAGATTCATGATGAGCGACAGCGAGACGGCAGACACGACCGCGCCGCCTAGCCCTTGAATTGCGCGCGCGCAAACCAGCATGACTTGCGAGTTCGCGAGTCCGCATGCGAGCGACGCCAGCGTGAACAGCGTAATGCCCGCGAGGAACAGCTTGCGGTGTCCGTACAGATCGCCGAGCCTGCCTCCGAGCAACAGAAAGCCGCCGAAGGTCAGCATGTACGCATTGACGACCCATACGAGCGCGGTTTCGGAAAAGCCCAGATCGGCCGCGATCGACGGCAGGGCGACGTTGACGATCGTCGTATCGAGCACGATCATCAACACGCCCATGCATAGCACGATCAGTGCAAGCCAGCGCTTTTTGCCTTCGATGTTATGCGTCATGCGCGCGTGTCCTCCTTGGCTGTCGATGCGCTTTCAGTCTAGCGAGCATCCGTTCCAGACGGCAACTGCAATTCCCTGCTCGTGCCCGCTTCTATTCAAGCGACGATCGAATGCAGCCGGAATCGACACGTTTCAGCTCAATAAATCGTACTTGCCGCCGCGTTCGAGCGCGCGCTGATAGGCGGGCCGGGCATGGATCGTGTCGAGAAAACGGGCGACCGACGGATATTTCGCATCGCGGTTGCCGCGCGCGGTGGCGGCTTCGAGCGGGAAGCTCATCTGAATATCGGCGGCCGTGAATTCGCTGCCGACAAAATAGCCGGTTTTGCGCAGCGAATCTTCGATAAAACTCATATGCAGCGCGATCTGTGGATCGATGAACGTGGATTGCAATGTCGACGAGATCTTCTTCGCAATCGGTTTCGCGAAGAACGGCATCGGCGCGCTGCCGATGCGCAGCGCAACCAGCTTCAGCAACAGCGGCGGCATCGCAGAGCCTTCCGCATAGTGCATCCAGTATCTGAACTTCTGGCGTTCGGGCGTGCCGGCAGCCGGCTCGAAGCGGCCTTGTCCATAACGTTCGAGCAGATACTCGATGATCGCGGCGGACTCAGCGAGGGTCTGACCATCGTCAGTGACGACGGGCGACTTGCCGAGGGGATGAACGGCCCGCAGTTCGGGCGGCGCGAGCATCGTCTTCGGGTCGCGCTGGTAACGCTTGATTTCGTACGGCACGCCGAGTTCTTCGAGCAGCCACAGCACGCGCTGCGAACGGGAGTTGTTCAGGTGGTGGACGGTGAGCATGAGCGGGCGGCGAGTCGCGCGGAAAGGCCGTGTATCGGCGGAGCGAACATCATACGAGGCCGCGTGAGAGGGCGGCCTCTATTCTTCGCGATGCTTTACGATGCGCGTGCAACCATCACGCCGACCACTTGTCACCCATCAGCTGATTGGACGGCAGCTTTTCATCGAGTAGCTTGCGCGCGCTTTCGATGCCCGCAACGGGCAAGCCCTTCGGATCGAGCAAGCCGACCTGCACGAGCACGGAAGCCTGATCCCAATAGATATGCTCGTTATACAGCTTGTCGCCGCGGAAGCAGACGACAGCGAGCATCGGCACCTCGAAGTATTTGCCCGTCGGCGCGACGCGCGGCAGCAGCCAGTCGATCTCGCAGCTATGTGTGCAAGCAAAGATGAATTCATCGACGATGCGATCGGAACCGATGGTCCGCGAGATTGGAATCAGCTTCGTGTCCGGTGGATTTGAGTTGACGAAGTGATTCGTATAGAAGCGCTTGAGATTGTCATAACCGACGCCGCCCGTCATGGTCGGCACGTGGTTGACGTATGGCTGCGCGACCATGGTCGGCATCACGGCTTCGACGTCGCGCGTCGCGAACTCGAAATAGCAGTGCTGTTCCCACAGCGTATTCAGATCGTAGATCGGGCCGAGCACCTTGCGCAGCAGCGCGAGCGTGCGCGAGTACGCCATCATCGCGGCGGGCTTGTCGTATTGCGGGCGCGCAGGCGCGGCGAACGCATGATCGCAGCCGGGATACACATACTGCTCGATGTACGCATGCGTGCGAAGCGCGGCCATGATCTGCTCGCGCACGGGCGGCGGGCAGTACGCGTCGTTCTCGGGGAAGTGAAACACCATTGGGCAACGAATGTTCTTCACTTCGTCCAGATACGCTTCGAGCCCGACGCCGTAATAGCTCACCGCACAATCGACGTCCGTGCGCGCAGCCGCGAGCATCGCGAGCTTGCCGCCGAGGCAATAGCCGACCGTGCCGACCTTGCCTTGTTGCTCGGGCAGCGCGCGCAACGCATCGAGCGTCGCGGCGATATCCCGCACGGCGAGATCGACGTCGAACTTCGCGTGGAAGTCGAGCGCGCGCTTCATGTCGTCGCCGTCGTAGCCGAGCACGACATTCGGCTGCATGCGCCAGAACAGATCGGGCACGAGCACGACATAGCCCTCTTCGGCGTAGCGGTCGGCCGTTTGCTTCAGATAGTCGTTGATGCCGAAAATCTCTTGCAACAGCACGAGGCCCGGGCCGGACCCCTGCGCGGGGCGCGCCATGTATGCGTTGAAACGGCCGCCATCGCGAGCGGCGACTTCGATAAAGGAACCGGCCATCAAATGCTCCTCGATTATGGGACGACGGGGACTGCGCGCGTCACCGCTCGCCGTTATCGAATGAAGCTTGATGCGCTACATCGCACGCAAAGCGAACCGCTTGATCTTGCCGGTTTCCGTGCGGGGCAGCGCGTCGATGAAGGCGACGACGCGCGGATACTTGTACGGCGCAACGGTATTCTTCACGAATTCCTGCAACTCCGCGACCAGTTTCTCATCGCCGCTATAGCCCGTATTGAGCACGACGAACGCCTTCACGATCTGTCCGCGTGTCTCGTCGGGCACGCCGATCACGCCGCATTCGGCGACGGCCTGGTGCTGCATCAGCACGCTTTCCACTTCCGGGCCGGAGATGTTGTAACCCGCCGAGACGATCATGTCGTCGGCGCGCGCCTGATAGAACACATAGCCGTCTGCGTCGATATAGACGGAATCGCCGGGCAGGTTCCAGCCGTCGCGCACGAACTTGAGCTGACGCTCGTCGGCGAGATAGCGGCAGCCCGTCGGCCCGCGCACGGCGAGCTTGCCGAGCGTGCCGGTGGGCACGGGGCGCATGTCGTCGTCGACGGCTTGCACGACATATCCGGGCACGGCCTTGCCGATTGCATGCGGCCGCACATCGTGTCCCGCCGACGAGATGAAAATATGAATCAGCTCAGTGCCACCGATGCCGTCGATCATTTCGATTCCGCTCGCTTCGCGCCACAGCGCGCGCGTCGAATCGGGCAGCGCTTCGCCTGCGGACACGGTCTTTTTCAGCGATGCAATGTCGTAGCGCGGAATCAACGGCGCCATCTGCCGGTAGAAAGTCGGCGCGGTGAACATCACGGTCGCCTGAAAGCGCTCGACGTTTTGCAGCAGCGTTTCGGGCGTCTGCTTTTCGATCAGCACTGTCGATGCGCCCGCGCGCAACGGAAAGCACAGCAGCCCGCCAAGGCCGAACGTGAACGCGAGCGGCGGCGTGCCGCAGAAGATGTCGTCGGCGGTGGGCTTCAGAATGTGGCGCGGGAAAAGATCGCACATCGCCAGCACGTCGCGGTGGAAGTGCATGCAGCCCTTTGGCGCGCCTGTCGTGCCGCTCGTGAAGGCGATCAGGCAGACGTCGTCGGCGGCTGTGTCGCAGGCCTTGAATTCAGCCGGCTTTGACGCCGCCAGTGTTTCAAGCGAACCCGCTGCGTCGTCGTCGTGAAAAACCAGCGTGTTTTTCAGGCCTTCACAAAAGTACTCGTCGCCTTGCGTCGCGCAGCGCGCGAGTTCTTCCGTCAGACGCGTGTCGCACAGCGCCGCGCCGATTTGCGCCTTGTCGATGATCTGCTTGAGTTCTTTTGCGCGCAGCAACGGCATGGTCGGCACGACGACGAGACCCGCCTTCAACGCCGCGAGAAACGCGACGGCCATCTGCAACGTGTTCGGCCCGCGCAACAGCACGCGATTGCCCGGCCGCAATCCCATGTCGTCGATCAGCACGTGTGCGCTGCGATTGACCATTGCGACCAGTTCGCCGTAAGTGGTCGCGTGCGGCTTGCCGTCGACATCGGACCAGATCGCAGGCCGATCGCGATGCCCATTTTCGACGGCACGATCGAGCAGTTCAGTCGCGCAGTTGAAACGCGCCGGATACGCGACGTCCGGATTGTCGAGCAGGAACAAAGGCCATTGATTCTGCGGCGGCAAGTGATCGCGCGCGAAAGTATCGACGTGAGCTGACGGTTCCATCATGAAACTCCCCTGCCATACGTGCGTGATGTGCGAAATGGTTTGATCTGCGCTGCCCGCAGCGCGTCTAGTCGGTAATCACGGCGGTTGCTTCGATTTCCACTTTGGCGTCGTCCTCGATCAGCGCGACGACCTGCACGGCGCTCATCGCGATGTCGTAGTCGCCGATCAGTTCGCGGAATGCCTGGCCGATCTCCTTGAGCGACGCGAGGTACTCGCGCTTGTCAGTGACGTACCACGTCATGCGCACGAGGTGCTCGGGCTGTCCGCCTGCTTCGCGCAGTACCGCGAGCACGTTGCGCAGTGCCTGCACGGCCTGTTCGGCGAAGCGTTCGCTCGTCATGCGCGCCTCTTCGTTCCAGCCGATCTGTCCGGCGATAAACACCTGCGTGCCGTTCGCCGCGACACCATTGGCATAGCCCTTCGGCTTGATCCAGCCTGCGGGCAGAAGCGATCGTTTTTTCATGAGCGTTGCTCCTCGGATTGAATGGCCTGCGGCGCGAATGCCGCGAGCGCGGCGGCGATGTCGTTGGGAATGTCGATCGACTGTCCGCTTTCCAGCGATGTCGTGACGAGCACTTGCGCCGCGCGAAAGCGCACTTCATCGGCGCAACGGGCGACGATCGCGATGCCAATCGAACGGCGTCCGATGCGCGTGACATCCAGCGAAAGCGTGATCGTTTCGCCCATGCGGCTTGGCCTCGAAAACTCGCAATCGAGCTTCACGATAGGCAGGCCGACGCGGCGCGTCTGGATCATGTGCGCGTAGTCGATGGCAAGACGCTCGCTGAACCACTCTTCGACGAGCATGTTCGTCATCACCAGATACTGCGGAAAGTAGACGATGCCCGCCGGATCGCAATGCGCGAAGCGGATGCGCATAGGCATGTCGAACGTTGCGCTCATGATTCGCGTTCCTGCTGCGCAGCCGCGTGCGCCTTGAGCAGATCGCGTCCGACGATCAGTTGCTGCACTTCCGTCGCGCCTTCGTAGATGCGCAACGCGCGAATCTCGCGATACAGCCTTTCGACCGTCGTGCCGCTTTGCACGCCCATGCCGCCCCACAGTTGCACGGCGGCATCGATCACCTGCTGCGCGCCTTCGCTCGCGTGCCACTTCGCCATCGCGGCTTCACGCGTGACGCTCTCGCCCTGATCGCGCAGCCATGCGGCGCGATAGACGAGCAGCGCGCTGCTGTCGATGGTCAACGCCATCTGCGCGAGTTTGGCTTGCGTCAACTGAAAATCGCCGAGCGTCTGACCGAACATCTTGCGCGACGCGGCGCGTTCGAGGCCTTCCTGCAACGCGCGACGCGCAAAGCCCAACGACGCCGCCGCGACCGACGTGCGGAAGATATCGAGCGTGCGCATCGCGATCTTGAAGCCTTCGCCGGGCGCGCCGAGCATCTGGCTGCGCGGCACGCGCGCGTTGGCGAAATGCAGACGCGCGAGGGGATGCGGCGCGATCACCTCGATGCGTTCGGCAATCTGCAAACCGGGCGTGTCGGCATCGACAATGAATGCGCTGATACCGCGCGCGCCGGGTGCTTCGCCCGTTCTTGCAAACACGACGTAGAAGTCGGCGATACCACCGTTCGAGATCCACGTCTTGTCGCCGTCGAGCACGTAGCTGTCGCCTTCCGCGCGCGCCTGCAAGGCCATTGCCGCAACGTCGGAACCCGCTTCAGGTTCTGACAGCGCGAACGCTGCAATGGCTTCGCCCCTTGCCACCCGCGGCAAATAGTGCGATTTCTGTTCATGCGTGCCCGCCAGCGTGATCGCGCCCGAGCCGAGGCCTTGCATGGCGAGCGCGAAGTCCGCGAGGCCGTCGTGTTTCGCGAGCGTCTCGCGCAGCAGACACACGGCGCGGGTGTCGATCGTGTCGCCATGTCCGCCGTATTGCGTGCCGCCGACGCCATACTTCAACCAGCCCGCTTCGCCCAATGCGCGCACGAGTTGGCGGCATGTCGCGTCGGCGTCGTCATGCGGCACGTGTGCGAGATGCTGCGAGGCCCATGTTTCCATTCCTTCGGCCAGTTCGCGATGACGCGCTTCGAAGAACGGCCAGGCCAACGCGCCGTGCGGATCTTTCAGCTTCACGGTCAGTCTCCTTCGAATACGGGACGCGATTTCGCTGCGAATGCGCGATACGCGCGCTCGAAATCACGCGTCGTCATGCAGATGGCCTGTGCCTGCGCTTCGGATTCGATCGCTTCGTCGATGCTCATGCTCCATTCCTGATGCAGCATCTTCTTCGTGACGCCGTGCGCGAACGTTGGGCCGGCGGCGAGATCGGCGGCGAGTTTCGATGCTTCGTCGAGCAACGCTTCCGGCGCACACAGGCGGTTGTAGAAGCCCCACGCGTAACCTTCTTCGCCGCTCGCGGATCGCCCCGTGTACAGCAGTTCGGCTGCGCGCCCCTGGCCGATGATGCGCGGCAGGATCGAGCACGCGCCCATGTCGCAACCGGCAAGGCCCACACGCGTGAACAGAAACGCGAGCTTGCTGCGTGCGGTGCCGAGGCGCATGTCGGAGGCCATCGCGAGAATCGCGCCCGCGCCTGCGCAGACGCCATCGACGGCCGCGATGATCGGTTGCGGACAATGCCGCATCGCTTTCACGAGATCGCCGGTCATGCGCGTGAAGAGCAGCAGTTCGGGCATCGGCAGATCGATCAGTGGCGCGATGATGTCGTGCACGTCGCCGCCCGAGCAGAAGTTGTCGCCAGCGCCGTGCATGATCACGACCTTCACGTCGGTTGCATAGGCGAGTTGCCGGAACAGATCGCGCAACTCCGCGTACGATTCGAACGTCAGCGGGTTCTTGCGCTCGGGGCGGTTCAGCGTGATCGTCGCGACGCCCGCGTCGACGGACCAGCCGAAGTGCTTCGCATCATACGCGGCGAGCGTCGTGCGATTGCCGGCCAGCAGGGCCTCGGCAGCGGAACGGGTCATCGTTGTCTCCTCTTTTGCAGATGTCGCGCGTCAGCTCTTGATCGTGTTCAGCAGATGCTGCTTGAGCTTGCCGAGCTTCTGATGTGTGTGCGATTTCTCATCGAGATCGAGGCCGCCGAACATTTCGACGACCCATTGCTCGTGTGCGACGGCCATTTTGTCGAACAGCGCGCGGCCTTCAGGCGTGAGACGGACGCTGATCGAACGGCGGTCGTTCGGATCGGTGTCGCGCGCGACTAGCCCTTCTTTTTCCAGTTGATCCGTAATACCGGTGATATTGCCGCCCGTCACCATCAGACGGCGCGACAGTTCCGTCATCTTCAGGCCTTCGGGATGACGCTCCAGTTGCGCCATCAGATCGAAGCGCGGCAGCGTCGTGTCGAACTCGTTGCGCAGACGCTTGCGCAATTCCGCTTGCACGAGGTTGGTGGTGGTCAGCATGCGCAGCCACAGGCGCAAGCCCATGTGACTGTCCGCGCCCGTGCTCATTTCCATGTCCACGACGTTCTCCGCGGGTTTCGCAATGCCTTTGCGCGTCGGTTTGGTTTCGGCGGCGACGGCCGTCTTCTTCTTTGCAATGTTGCTCATGTGACTTCTCCGCCTGAAACGGAAACAGATTGACCTGTGATGGATTCGGAGCCGGGCATGCACAACCACAGCACGGCATTCGCGACTTCGGCGGGCGCGACGAAGCGGCGCTGCGGGTTGCTGCGCACGAGAACGTCGCGCGCTTCCTGCTCGCTGCGTGAAGTCTTTGCAGTGATCTGGTCGAGCGACGCGCGCAGCAGTTCCGTTTCCGTATAGCCGGGACAGACGGCGTTGACGGTGACGCCCTTCGTCGCGACTTCGAGCGCGAGCGAGCGCGTGAGGCCGATCACGCCATGCTTGGCCGCGCAGTAAGCGGCGACGTACGCGTAACCGATCTGTCCCGCCGTGCTCGCGACGTTGACGATGCGGCCATAGCCGCGTTCGAGCATCGACGGCAACACGGCGCGCGTGCAGAGAAATACGCCCGTCAGGTTGACGTCGAGCATGCGTTGCCACAGCGCCATATCCGTGTGCGCGAAGGGCGCCGCTTGCGCCTGGCCGGCGTTGTTGACAAGCACATCGACAGCGCCCGCAATCGATGATGCTTCAGAAAACGCCTTGTTAACAGCGCTTTCGTCGCACACATCGACGCTGATACAAGCCGCGATCTCGCCATACGCGCTCAAGGATTCGCGCTGCGCGGCAAGACGTTGCGCGTCGCGGCCCATCAGCGTGACGCGTGCGCCAGCGCGAACCAGCGCTTCTGCCGTCGCCGCGCCGATGCCGCTGCCGCCGCCCGTTACGACGGCGTGCTTTCCCGCAAGGGTGCTGTTCATCAAACTGTTCCTTCCGCGCGCTGCGCGCGTTCGATCGGCGACAGCCGCGCATTCTCGGCGGCCTGTGCGCGCTCGCGTTCGTAGTTGCGTTCGAGCTGCGACTTGGCCGCGGTGTACTGCTTCGGCCAGTTGACGTCGAAGTAGCCGATCTTCGCCGCCTCGTTCAGCGTCCACGACGGATTCGCCAGATGCGGACGCGCGACCGCGCACAAGTCCGCGCGGCCTGCTGCGATGATGCTGTTCACGTGATCCGCCTCGGAGATCGCGCCGACTGCGATGGTCGCGATGCCCGCCTCGTTGCGGATGCGATCGGCGAACGGCGTCTGGAACATGCGTCCATACACGGGCTTTTCTTCCTTGCTGACCTGACCCGACGACACGTCGATCATGTCCGCGCCCGCCGCCTTGAACGCGCGTGCGATCTCGACGGCGTCGTCGGGTGTGGTGCCGCCGTCGACCCAGTCGTGCGCGGAGATACGCACCGACATCGGCTTGTCCTGCGGCCAAACCTTGCGCATCGCGGCGAACACTTCGAGCGGGTAGCGCAGGCGATTCGCGAGCGAGCCACCGTATTCGTCAGTGCGATGATTGGTGAGCGGCGAGAGAAAGCTCGACAGGAAATAGCCGTGCGCGCAGTGCAGTTCGAGCCAGTCGAAGCCCGCTTCCGCGGCCATTTCGGTTGCGCGCACGAATTGCGTTTCGATCTCGCGCAGTTCTGCATGCGTCGCTTCGCGCGACCATTGGCTCACGCCGCGCAGGTATTGCTGCGGCGATGCCGACACCAAAGACCAGTTGTCATCGGGCAAGGGCTGATCGATGCCTTCCCAGCTGACGCGTGTCGAAGCCTTCGCGCCCGCGTGGCCGAGCTGCATGCCGATCTTCGCATCGGATTGCCCGTGCACGAACTGCACGATGCGGCGCCACGCGGCGAGATGCTCGGGCGCGTACATGCCGGGGCATCCCGGCGTGATGCGCGCTTCGGGCGACACGCACGTCATCTCGGTCATCACGAGCGCCGCGCCACCCATGGCACGCGCGCCGAGATGCATCAGGTGATAGTCGCCAGCGATGCCGTCGACGGCCGAATACTGCGCCATCGGCGAGACGACGACGCGGTTCTTCAACGTCACGCCGCGCAATTTGAACGGCGTGAACATGGGCGGGACGGAGTGCTTGTCCGGCGCGCGTTCCATGCCCGCGCGCGCCGCCAGCCAGTCTTCGAATGACGAGAGATAGCCGGCATCGCGGTCCCGCAGGTTCTCGTGCGAAATGCGCTGCGAGCGCGTCAGCAGCGAATACGCGAACTGCTCCGGCTCGAAAGCGGTGTAACGGTCGACATGCTCGAACCATTCCGTCGAATTGCGCGCGGCATTCTGGATGCGCAGCACGTCCACGCTGCGCACTTCCGTGTAGTGCGCGAGCGCGGCGGCGAGATCGTGCGGATGCGCGTCGATGCTGTTCGCGAGCTCGATCGCGTCTTCGAGCGCGAGCTTGGTGCCCGAGCCGATCGAAAAATGCGCGGTGTGCGCGGCGTCGCCCATCAGCACGACGGGCACGCGTTTGCCGTCGGCGCCTGTTTTCCAGTGCGCCCATTCGCGACTGACGACACGCGGAAAGCGGATCCATTGCGACGAGCCGCGCAGATGGCTCGCGTTCGACATCAACGGATGGCCGTCGAGGTACTTCGCAAAGAGCCGCTCGCAGAACGCGATGCTGTCTTCCTTGCTCATTTCGTCGAGTCCGGCCGCGCGCCACACGCGCTCGGGCGTTTCGACGATGAACGTCGAGGTTTCATCGTCGAAGCGATACGCGTGCGCCTGGAACCAGCCCCATTCGGTCTTTTCGAACGCGAACGTGAAGGCGTCGAAGAGCTTCTTCGTGCCGAGCCACACGAAGCGGCAGTCGCGCATGTCGATGTCGGGTTGATAGGTTGCCGCGTATTTCTGGCGGATCGCGCTGTTCAGGCCGTCGCTGGCGATGATGAGGTCGGCGTCGTAATCGTCGTCGTTCGTGACCTGGGTTTCGAAGACCAGCTTCACGCCGAGTTCTTCGCAACGCGCCTGCAGGATGTTCAGCAGCCGCTTGCGGCCGATGCCACAAAAGCCGTGACCCGACGAGCGTACCTTCGCGCCGCGAAAGTTGATTTCGATGTCGTCCCAGTGGTTGAACGCGTCGAGGATCATGTCGGCGCTTTTGGCGTCGGCGGCGCGCAGATTGCCTAGCGTCTGGTCGGAGAACACGACGCCCCAGCCGAAGGTGTCATACGGCCGGTTGCGCTCGACGATGACCACTTCGTGCGCCGGATGCCGGTGCTTCATCAACAACCCAAAATACAGCCCAGCCGGGCCGCCGCCGATACAGACAATGCGCATGCTGGTTCCCCAACGTGTGTGCTCGACTTTACTTTAGGTTTTGATAGTTTAGATGTCAAGTAAATTTCGACAGGAAGACGGATTGAGATCCTGCGATTTTGATCCTGGAGATAAAAGGCGTCAGAAGCCTTTATGTGTGGAGTGGCGTTGTTGCCTGGAAACAATCGCTGGTGGGCGGTGACGTCGGACCTTGCGCGAGTCTTTTTGCGTTTCCTCGTACAGCCGTCACGTAGCGTTCGACAACCACGCTGTTAGTCGAACAATACCGATCAGCGCACCGGCGCCCACAATACCGAATCCGGCAGCACGGCGAATATAACGTGCAGCGTTTCCGCGTGGCCGGCGCGCATCCACACTTCTACCGTTGAACCATACGTTCATCGTTTCACTCCCGGTGTCTTCTTAAACCCGTGATGGGCATACACTGTCACGGGTGCGTGGACGTTCCAGCGCGGTCAGCGGTGGTGGCAAGCTTTGCGCGTTCGGCTATCAAAATGACAAGCAATAAATTATTCGTACTCCGAACAATATCGCGAGGCCAGTGACGTTGGGAACATGGATCCGCCCGCCGCCCGTCAGGTGCCGCGATACGTCGTCAAAGTGACAAACGCGCACCTTACACCACCATATCACATTTCCCTGGTAAATGCGAATGAGTCGCATTTGATAGTTTTGGTAAGAAACGCGGCTCGCCCGGTCGAGACCCGCCACCAGTCGGCGCAAGCGCCAACGACGCACGAAAAGCACGCTGTGGCGCGGTCACTACTAAATGTACTAAACGGTCAAATTTCATTGCAATTGCGAATCGTTGTCATTACTATTCACCCGAAATTTCGCCACCGTTTACACCAGGTGTTTCGCAACCCGCCTGCCATAACAACGAATGAAGATTCTGAAGTCTGACCACCACGCGCTTTCTACTCACCGTTTTTTCCGTTACCAGTCGGTTCTCGGCGCGGCGCTGCTCATCAGCGTCGGGCTTGCGCTATCGACGGCACCGTCGCGCGCACACGCGGAGGACGCCGTTGCCGCAGACGCGACACTTCCAACCGTCAGCGTGAAAGCGTCGGCTGATAACAATGGGGCGCAGGCCGACAAGATCAGTGCTGGTGCGCTCGGCACGCTCAAGCAGGTCGACACGCCGTTTTCGACACACGTCGTGACGAGCGAAGAGGCGCAGGATCTGTTCGCGAACACGGCCAACGACCTGTTCCAGTACGACCCTGCCGTGTCGATCACGGGCACCAACGCCATCGGCGAAAACTCGACGTTCAACGTGCGAGGCATGCCGATCGACACGCTCAACAGCATCAAGGTCGATGGTCAGAGCTTCCCGTCGTGGGACACCGATCTCGCACTCGAACCGTTCGAGCAGGTGGAACTGCTGAAAGGGCTGTCCGGCTTCATGTACGGGTTTGGCTCGCCGGGCGGTATCGTCAATTACGTACTGAAGCGTCCGACCGACACGCCGTATCGCAGCTTTTCGGTGGGCTATCAGTCGGCGGGCGTGTTCAGCGAGAAGCTCGACGTCGGCGGCCGCTTTGGCACGGACGACCGGTTCGGCTACCGCTTCAACCTCGTCAACGAAGAAGGCAATACGGCCGAGGCAAATGGTCATCTGCGACGCCAGGTGGCGTCGGCGGCTCTGGACTTCCGCATTACACCGGACCTGACCTGGACGGTCGACGCGTTCTACACGAAGCGCAAGCAGGAAGGCACGATCTTCGGCCTGATGTTCGGCTCGGACGCGGGCGGCATTCCGGACGCCAGTCTGGTCACGCACAATCTGTCGCAGCCGCAGAACTACTACCAGGTCGAAATGGCGTCGTTCGGAACGGGTCTCGACTATCGGCTCTCCGAGAACTGGCACGCGAGCGTGAAGTACCGCTTCGCGAAGGAAAACCGCACGAACTCGGACAGTCTGCTGTACGTGTACAACACGGCCGGCGACTACTCCAACACGCTATATGCGGCGATGACGCGATACTTCTACCAGAACGTCGACGCGATGGTGGAAGGCAAGTTCAATACGGGCAGCATCAAGCACGATGTCGTCTTCGGTGCGGGATATCAATCGCAAGTCACCGAGTACGACAATAGCGAAGGCTGGAACGATGGGTATAGCCTCGGCGTCGGTAACATCTATAGCAGCACGTTCCTGACGAATGCCGACGTGCATATCGGCGAGAACCTATACAAGCAGTCCCGCACGACACAGGCCGCGGTCTACGCGAGCGACACCGTGCAGTTCACGCCGCGCATTTCGGCGCTGCTCGGCTTGCGGTACACGCAGTTCCATCAGTTCACGTACGATCCGACGGGTGCGACCACGGCGAACTACAGCGCGTCTCCCGTGACGCCGACTGTGGCGTTGATGTACAAGACGGACCCGTATTCGACGCTGTACGTCAGTTACGTCCAGTCGCTCGAGCAAGGTGGTTCGGCTGCGAACACCAACCTCAACTACCCGGCGACATTTGGTCCGCTGCGCAGCAAGCAGTACGAAGTGGGCTTCAAGACGGATCGCAGCAAGTGGGGCGCGAATCTCGCGCTATTCCGCGTCGATCAGGGCTACTACTACACGAACTCCGCCAACATTTTCGTTCAGGACGGCACCAAGCGATATACGGGCGTCGACGCGAGCGGCTGGCTTCAGCTTGCCAGCGACTGGCGCGTTATGGGCGGCGTGATGTGGCTCGATACCAAGGCGGTCGATATCGACGATCCGACTATTGAGGGCAAGCGCATCTATGGGGCGCCGCGATGGACGGTGACGGGCCGTGTCGAATACAACCCGTCGTACATGCGTCGCCTTACGCTGGCGTTCGGTGGCCGCTATGTCAGCGATATGGCCGTGGATGCTGCCAACACGCAATTCGTGCCGGCATATACGGTGTTCGATCTGAGCGGCAAATATGAAACGCGTATTGCGGGGAAAGAAGTGACGTTCCGTGCGGGCATCAACAATCTCTTGAACCGCCGTTACTGGACGACCGCGTGGGGCTACTACGTCAGCCCGTCCGCGACGCGTACGGCGGTGGCTAGTGCGACGATGCAATTCTAAGCTGGGCGTTCAAAGAGGTAAGGAGGCGACGGGCACACCATGTCGTGTGACTGTTGCTTCTTCTAATGCGTCCAACGCATTCGACAGCACCAGGCAAACCTATCTTATCCGAACATTCATCGACAGATTGATGCTTCGGATACAGCCAAACGTACGCCATTGATTGACACCTCCCAGGTGTCAGCTTCATTCGATGGCCTTCCTTGCAGATGACAGATTAGTAATCGAGCGGCCAGATTATGGTCATCCGCGCTCGACAATAATCTAACCGTCACAAACCTGGTCCCAAGCCTGATGCACAACGGTAACTTGAATTCGCCGTGAGCGGATAAGGAACCGTTAAGTCTTTTGGACCTAATCTGAACGGGCATCTTTTTGAACCCGCTCATCAAGGAAGGAGAGTTCGATGAAAACCTCAATCACCGTCGCGATGCTGACTGCCGCGCTTTTAATGCCCGCAATCTCATACGCGAAGATCGATTCGAATGAAAGTACGACGCGCGCCGAAGTCAAGGCGCAAATTGTGCAAGCCGAGAAAGACGGCACGCTGCATCAATCGAAGGTGCACTATCCCGACTACAACGCAAGCGCGTCCATAGCTGCACGGCAATCGGCAAGTGACTACGGAACGATGCCGTTGAATTTTTCGCAGTCGGGATCGCCGGCGAAAGGCATGAGCGATAGCAAGCTATTCGAACATCATTGATGAAACAGCGTGCAGCCGAGTGGGGGATGTCTAACGTTTGATTGCCCAGTCTATTGCGGCATCGAACAATTGCTGGCCTGACTGCGAGAGGTTCGCGAAGGAGTCGTTGCTCATGAAGAACATCACGCGTCGGGCAGGCGCGAGCGTTTCGTAATCCATCGTCGCCCCCGTTTCGTAGGCAAAAATTGCGGCCTTGTCGGGCTGACCGTAGACGCTTGCGATAATGGATGCGCCGAGGCCCGGCTTGCCCCAACTCATCACCGCCTGCTTCCCGTACACATTGACAACACCTGCCGGCAAGCCCGCAGCAATAGGATGCGGCGCATTCACCAGCCACAGATAACGCTCTTTTTCGGTCTCGCCGAAATCGACATCATGGCGCTTGCCGCTCATCGCCAGATCGTCGAGCAGATCGTTTTCCCAAGTGACGAGCGGCACAGATAGCGTGCGCCACCCAGGCAGCACATCCTTCGACGACACTGTCGACGATACGACGATCAAACTTGCGCCGCGCGCGAGTTCAGGGTGGTAATCCTGATCGACGAGTTGAACCGAATAGCCTCGCGCGCCGAGATGCGCGGCAATGCGCTGATCGGTTGCAAGGTTGGGGCCGTTCACTTGTATGACCATCACGATACTTTTCTGCGTATCTTTGGCATTGGCGCGAGCGATGGAAGGTAAGAGCGCGGCAGTCGCCAGACCCAGAAGGGAAGAGAGCGCATGGCGTCGCGTGTGATCGATCGTGGCGGGTTGATTGCGTTTCATGGTGAACTCCTCGTAGCCGGGTTCAGAATTCGAGCGTGGAAAGGAGAGACACCTGCCGCGCATCGCCGACCGCTACGAAATAGCGATTAGCGCTGGACGGGTAATACGTCTTGTTGAAGAGGTTCTTCACATTCAACTGGAACGACACATTGTGTCCGCCCCATTTCGTGTTGTAGTTCGCGAACGCATCGGCGACGGTATAGGCGGGCAGGGTGAAGCTGTTCGCGGAATCGCCGGGCCGCTCGCCGACATAGTGCGCGCCCGCGCCCACGCGCAACTGATCGCCGCCGAAGATCGCGCCGAAGTCGTAGACGGCGGCGAGCGACGCCGTATGCTGCGCGACATTCCACAGCCGGTTGCCCGCATACAGCGGGTCTTCCGTCGTTTTCGCGTCGATGTACGCGTAGCTCGCAATGACGCTCCAGCGTTGGCCGATCTGCCCGGCGACATCGAGTTCGATGCCCCGCGAGCGCGCCTTGCCTGAAGTTCGCCAGTCGGTTTGCTTGGTCGTGTCGTTGTACTGCGACACCAGCACGTTCGATTTGTCGATGTTGAAAAATGCGAGCGTGCCGGTCACTCCCGCAGGCATCGCGACTTTCGCGCCGACTTCCCACGAGGTCGCTTCTTCCGGCAGCACCGACGAGTCGATCACAACGCCCGTGCTGAGCGGAGCGATGGTCGACGTCGGTTTGAGCGATTGCGTATAGCTGCCGTACAGCGAGACGGTATCGGTCCACTTGTAGACGACACCCGTGCGCGGTAGCCATTTGGTGCCGTTCAGATCGGTGTTCACCTGGAACGGGCGGCCGCGTCCCGCGACCTGGTTGTACGACAGGAACCGCGCACCGCCGACAAGTATCCACTTGTCGGTCAGATGCAGACTGTCCTGAAAGAACACGGATGCGTCATGCAACGTGTCGGTCTGGTCGCTGTCGCTGGCGGATACGGTGGCCGACGGGCTTTCGAGGCCGTAGACGGGGTGCAGATAGTTGAATGTGTACTTCGTCGCCTGCCGCAACAGGTCCTTGCGATAGATGCGCCGGTACTCGTCATCGACACCCACCTGCAGGTCGTTGCGTAGACCCGCTACGGTGAAATGTCCATCGATGTAGGCGATCGCGTAGCTGTCCGTGCTGAGCGCTCCGTGCGTCGCGTCGTTGCTGCGCGAGAGCACGCCTGTCGTGCTGTTGACGCCTTGCACGCGCAACTGCCCGGCGTCGTACGTTTCGCGGTTGTAGCTGTAGCCGAAATGCGCCTTCCAGTTCGCGTCGATCTGATGATCGATGGTCAGTTGCGCGAGATTCGATTCGCCGTCCATTTCGTTGAACGGCTCGTCGAGACGCTCGCGCGCGGGAATGGCCAGCGGCTTGTTGGTCTTTGGATCGAGCGCGGTGCCGCGATCGAACGGATAAAGAAACTTGCGATACTCATACGACAGTACGACCTGTGTATCGCGTCCATACCAGGCAAGCGAAGGCGCGACGAGGGTCTCGCGGTGTTCGCCAAAGTTGCGCCAGTATTGTTCGTTGACCTGGTCGACGACGAGACGGTACGCAAGGCCTGAATCGCCGATTGGTCCTGTCAGATCGAGCGTGCCGTCCGCGCCGTTGCGGCCGTGGCCGTAGGTCGAGCCGAGCGCCGAGATGGCGTGATAAGGCGTGAGCAACGGCTGCTTGCTCACCACGTCGACGACGCCGCCCGGGTCCATGATGCCGTAGAGCAGCGACGACGGTCCCTTGAGCACTTCGACGCTATCGGCTGCGGCGTTGAGGCCGCGGCCCTGCACGAGCGGCATGCCGTTGTGCATGATCGAGCCGTCGCGGTTGCCGCCGAAGCCGCGTTTGAGCAACGTGTCCTGAGTGCCCGCCAGCGTGTTGCCCTGGACGATGCCGCTGACGTTGGCGAGCGCGTCGTCGAGATTGCGCGGGCGCTGATCGCGCAACACTTGCGCGGGCACGATATTGATGGCTTGCGGCGTATCGATGACGGGAATGTCGGAGCGCGTAACATTCGCTTCGGGAGGCGGTCGGTAACTGCCGGGGCGGATGCCTGTCGCGGCGACCTTGACGGTGGGCAACACGGCGCTGTCGTCGAGTTCGACATTGCTCGCATCTTCGACCAGCGTGTAGCTTCCGTTGGTCTGCTGGATGGACGACAGCCCCGTGCCGCGCAACAAGCGCACGAGACCTTGCTGCGTATCGTATTCGCCATGCAGGCCCGCGCTATGACGATTCGCGGTGAGCGCGCTCGGATACGACAGCATGATTTGCGCTTGCTGGCCGTACTGGTTGAGTGCGCTTTCGAGCGGCCCAGCGGCGATGTCGAAAGACTTGCGCGGCGAGGTTTGGGCCGACTCCGTTGCATCGGCGGCGAAAACGGCGGGAGATGCAATGGTCGCGAAGATCGTTGCCGTCGCGATGCCGATGATGTGCCGTCCGGGAAACGCGCGACGACGTGATTCAAGTGCGGCGGTATTCGCGCAGGCTCTTGCAGAAAGTCCCATGTTTTACGAAGCTCGAGGAGGTAGATGATCTGGTGTTCTCATCTGCCTTGTCCCGCGAGAATCGAAAACAGCTCAATATCGATGAAAATTTTTTGCCGCGTAGTGATTGCCGCCCTAAGAACGCGCTGGCTTCACCGTTACCCAATAGCGCGTGATGTACTCCAGCTCGACGGGCAGCGTGCTCGCAAGCGTGTTGAGTACGCGATCCGTGTCCGATAGCGGATAGGTGCCCGACAGGCGGAAGTCCGCGATCGAAGGATCGCATCGCACGTAGCCGTCGCGATACCGCCCGAGTTCCGACAGGAAGTCGGCGAGACGCATGTTGCTCGCGACCAGCATGCCTTGTGTCCATGCGGCCGTATCGGTGCTTGTCGGCTCGATCGGCATGATCTGCGTGGCGGTGAAGCGCATGCTCTCGCCTGCACGCGCGACCTTGGACACGCCCGGCGCGCGGGCTGGTTCGGCCTTGACCGCACCTTCGAACACGTCGAGCCGCGTCGTCGAATCCTCCTGTCTGAGCGAGAAGCGCGTGCCGAGCGGTATCGAAACACCTTGTGCCGTCTGCGCGACGAACGGGCGCGGCGCGGGACCGTCGTCGTGTCCCGTGACGACCATGATTTCGCCGCGAATCAGAACGATGCGGCGCTCCGTGTCCGAGAAGCGGACATCGACGGCGCTCGCGGTATTGAGCATGAGCCGCGTGCCATCAGCGAGCGTCACGTTGCGCTGCTCGCCCGTGCTGGTGCGCAGATCCGCGCTCCAGCCGCGCCACGTAATCTGATCGCGCGCAAGCCAGGCCGTTCCGCCCGCAAAGAAGAGGACAACGAGCGCCTTGATGCCGGCGCGCCGTGCCGGCGAACGCGGACGCGTCAACGCGGCGCGCGCGGCATTCGCAGCCGGGCTTTCATTGACCATCTGAAGACGTTGACTCACGGACTGAATGTGCCGCCACGCGCGATCGTGATCGGCGTGTTCGGCTCGCCAGCATTCGAACGCGCGTCGTTGCGAGTCGGTGATGTCACCGGACTGCAGATCGAGCCACCATTCGACCGCGCGACGCGCGACATTCGGAGCGATGCCAGGAGGACTGCCGATATTCACGCGTCTATTCCAGTTTCATCGCGAAGAAGCATTGCGCTGCCGCTTTCAGCAGATAGCGCTTCACCGTCGCGAGGGAAATACGCAGCGTGGTCGCGATTTCCGTCTGCGTCGCGCCGTCGAGTTGCGCCATCAGGAATGCGCGCTTGACGGGTACGGGCAGACCGTCGAGCAACGCGTCGATCTCGCACAATGTTTCGAGCAGCACGGCACGTTCTTCGGGCGACGGCGCAAGCGGCTCCGGCACCAGCGCGAGCGCTTCGAGATAGGCGCGCTCGATCTGCTCACGTCGCCAGTGATTCGCCAGGACGCGCTGGGCGACCGTCGTGAGGAAGGCGCGCGGTTCGAGCAATTCAAGCGGTTCGTCGCGCGCGAGCAGGCGCATAAAAGTGTCGTGCGCAAGGTCGGCCGCCCGATGCGCGCATCCCAGCTTGCGGCGCAGCCACGTGTGAAGCCAGCCATGATGGGCGACGTAGAGGTTTTCGACCTCGAGACGCAACGAGAGATTGTCTGCCGGCATGCGCGGTCTTCCGGACGAGTCCAGTAAGCAAAATAAAACTACTAAATGAGAATTATTCGTATTGTCGCACAAGGGAATGCGGTCTTGCACGCGATCAAATTTCCCGTGCGAGCGTCGCCTGCCGACGGGAATGGCGCGTGGGCATACGTTCTGCGGCTGCGTTGAACGCCCGTCGCGCGCCGTTGCACGGGTCTGACGACCGTCCCCATGCAGGGCCATCGCCCATCTCGCTGATGCGTCCTGTCAAAATCACGGCTCGGCGTACCAGGCGCCTGCATCGCCCGTCAAATGCTTACTGGATGAGCATTGGCACGTTTCTTCAGTCGCGGATGCCGCCGATCGTAGTAACGTATCGAAAATTTTGTCTTTCGCCTGGCCAGTTGATTCTCGAGGCGCATATGTCCACCGACACCGACACCACCATGACTGATGAGCAGGTCGCAGCCATTGCAGACCGCATGACCGAAGAAGGCCGTCTGGTTTCCCCCGTCACGATCTGGGCGGAAGTTCGCAGCGGTTCGATCGTCGCCGTCGCCGCGGCGCTGCAACGCTGGCGCGAGACGCGCCAGCCGCAGGCACCGCAGGCGCCGGAGCCGCAAGCCCAGAAGGCGCTGCCTGGCGAACTGGCGGAAACCTTGATGGAGGCCGCGCGCCGCATCTGGTCCGCTTCTCAGGACGACGCGGGCCGGATGCTCAGCGAGGGTCTAGGCGCGGCGAGCCAGCAACTCGATGTCGTGCGCAAAGAGCGTGACGAGGCGCTTGCCGCCTATCAGAAGACGGGAGAAGAAGTGGAAACAGGGCGCGAGCGGCTGGACGGGTTGCGCAACGACCTGCATGCGTTGCAGGAATCCGCCGCGCAGGTTCGCTCGGAACTGGAGGCCGTGACCGCGCGCGCGGAAGCCGCCGAGGCGAACGTCCAGAACCTGAGCGAGCGCGCATCGGCGGGTGAAGCGAAGCTCACGGCGATCCAGAGCACGCTCGAGGATCAGCACAAGGCAAACGAATGGCTGGCCGCGACGGTTTCGAGTAAGAACGAGGAAATCGCGCGGCTTGGCCGCGAGCGCGACGACGCGCGCCGGCAGATCGCGACGCTGGATGAGGCTTGCCAGGCGAAGTCGGAAGAGGCGGAGCGCTGGTCTCAGGAGGCGGGCGCGGCAGTGTCGCGCGCCGAAGCAGCGACGGCGCAGGCGAACGAGAGCACGGCGCGCCTCGCATCGGTCGAGGCCGACTTGAGCGAGACCCGCAACGCACTCGCCGCGGAACGCGACGCCGCCCTGGAACATGCCGCGGACCTTTCCGAGCAGCGTGGCGTACTGGAGCGCGTCACACGAGAACTGGACGAATCGCGAGCGCAGATTGGCGCGCTGACCGAGGCGCACGCGCTGGGGGCAGTTGAACTGGCGCGCGCGACGCAGGACGCGTCTGCGGCGCTCGAACGAGCCGGCGCAGCCGAGCAGCGCGCAGCGCAGCTGGACCAGAGCTTGACGGTGGAACGCGAGGCAACGGCTGCGCAGCGCGACGAACTGCTGCGCATCACGCGCGAACTGGAAGAAACACGGACGCGGGCCGATACGCTGACCGAGGCGCAGACGGCCGCGAGCGCCGAACTGGCGCGGGTCTCGCAGGACGCCTTCGCCGCGAAGCAAAGGGCCGATGCCGCCGAGCAGCACGCGTCGCAACTCGAGCAGAGTCTGACAGTAGAGCGTGAGATAACGGCGGCGCACAGCGACGAGCTTCAGCATGTCAGGACCGAACTGGAAGAAGCGCGCGCGCAGATCAATGCGCTGAACGAGGCGCAGACGGCCGCGACGTCCGAGCTGGCGCGGGTCACGGAAGACGCATCGTCCGCAAAGCAACGCGCGGAGTCGGCCGAACAGCGCGCAGCGGAACTGGAGCAGAGCTTGGCGGTGGAGCGCGAGGCCACGGCGGCGCAAAGCGATGAACGGCAGCGTGTCACGCGCGAACTGGACGAAGCCCGTTCACGGATCGACGCGTTGACACAAGACTCGACCGCCGCGAAAGAAAGGGCAGAAACCGCCGAGCAACGCGTGATCGAACTGGAGCAGAACCTCGCGAGCGAGCGGGAAGCATCGGCGGCGCGGACGGGCGAATTGCAGCGCGTCACGCATGAACTCGAAGAAGCGCGAACACAGATCAACGCGCTCACCGAGGCGCAGACGGCGACAAGCGCCGAACTGGCGAACGCCAGGCAGGAAGCCGCTGCCGTGCAGCAGCGGGCCGAAGCCGCCGAACAGCGCGCCGTCCAGTTGGATGAGAGTCTTGCCGTCGCGCGCGAGGCAGCCGTGGCGCGCAACAGCGAAGCGTCCGCTCAGTTCGACGAATTGCAACGTGTCACGCGCGAACTCGAAGAGGCCCGCAGTCAGATCAACGCGCTGACCGAGGCGCAAACGGTAGCAGCCGCTGAACTGGCGCAGATCACGCAAGATGCATCCGCCGAGAAACGCCGTGCCGATGCCGCCGCGCAACTGTCGGCCCGTCTGGAACGCGACCTTGCTGCGGAACGCGAGGCAGCGACAGCGCGAACCGCTGAAGCGGCGGCGCAATCGAACGAGTTGCAACGCGTCACGCATGAACTCGAAGACGCGCGCAATCGGATCAACGCACTGACCGAGACGCAAACGGCGACAGCCGCAGAACTGGCGCAGGTGACGCAAGACGCATCCGCGGCGAAGAACCGCGCGGAAGCGGCCGAACAAACGCTCGCAGCGGAACGCGACGAAGCACGCAAACAGGTGGCCGCCTTGACGGATGCGCAGTCCATTGCAAGCGCCGAACTGTCGCGGCTCACGCAAGAAGTATCCGCCGCAAAAGAAAGAGCGGATGCAGCCGAGCAACGTGCAGCGCAACTGGAACAAAGCCTCGCAGCCGAGCAGGAAGCCGCCGCCACGCGAAACAGCGAAGCGTCGTCGCAACTCAACGAACTGCAACGCGTCACGCAAGCACTCGACGAAGCCCGCAAGCAGATCGGCACGCTCACCGACGCACAAACGTCAGCGAGCGCAGAACTGACGAGGCTCGCACAGGACGCATCGGCGGCGAAGGAAAGGGCGGACGCAGCCGAACGGCAGGCAGCGCAATCGGAGCAGAGCCTTTCGTCCGAGCGCGAGGCGGCCGCAGCGAAAAGCGACAACGCGTCGACGCAACTCGACGAGTTGCAGCGCGTCACGCGCGAACTCGACGAAGCCCGCGCACAGATCAGCGCGATGAGCGAGTCGCAGACGGCGGCCAGCGCCGAACTGGCGCGCGCGACGCAAGACGCGTTCGACGCGAAGGAGCGGGCGGATGCAGCGGAACAGCGCGCAGGCGAGCTGGCGCAAAGGCAGGCCGAGCGCCCGCACGAACAGGCGTCGACAAAGGCCGCGCAAGGCGGCGAACTGCCGGGCGGAACCGATGTCACGGAAGAACTCGCGTCCTTGCAACGCCAGATCGCCGCTCAGGCGAAGACTCACACGAAGGCCTACAACGAGCTTCGTGCGAACGCCGAGCAATGGGTGACGTACGCGAAGGACATCAAGCAGCGGCTCGACCAGGCGAACGAAAAAATCCTCTTCATCGACGCGCGCAGCACCGGCGAAGTCGCGCTCCTGCGCAGGCTCTCGTTCGAACTGGAGCGTCTCAAGCCCGACCACGAACTGGTGTTCAGGGAAGCGCAGAAGAAGCTGATCGGCGCGACGATGACCCAGCAACTCGCGCAGAAGGGCTACCAGTACGATCCGGCGACGGCTGCGATGTCGAAGCTTGAGGGCTGACGCGCACAACGCGCATTCAGCCCTCGATCAGTCGTTCGAGGACATCGACGTCGCCCATCTGTCCGCCCTTGAACATGACCTCGGTGCCGTCGAGCCAAGGCTCGTCGGCGTGCAGGCGGCACACGGTGACGCCCGCCGTCAGCGGTGCGCGATAGGACAGACCCCATGCGTCGAGCGCCTGGACCGCGTGGCTCGACGTGTCGCCGCCCGCAATGCCGATGCGCTGTGGCCTCGCTGCGCGCACCACGTCGCGCAGCAGTGCCGCGCACGCATGCGCGGTCCGCGCGGCATCCTCTTGCTGCGCGTAACGCGCCGATGCGTGCGGGCGACGCGTGAACGCGAGCACATTGCGTCCGTCGCGCAGCATGTCGACGATGGGCGCTGTTTTGAAACACAGCGTGTCGCTGTCGCATGCAAGCGGATCGGTCTCGATCTTCCAGTACGAGCGTGTGGCTGCCATCTGTTCGACCGTGACGGGTGACAGGCTGACCAGCAAGTGCAAACACGCGTTACTTCGCAAACAGCTGGCCGATGTCCTTGAACGCCTTGAACTCCAGCGCGTTGCCGCACGGATCGAACAGGAACATGGTCGCCTGTTCGCCGACCTGCCCTTGAAAGCGGATATACGGCTCGATCACGAACTTCGTGCCGAACGACCTCAACCGTGCTGCGAGCGCTTCCCATTGATCCCACGCAAGCACGACGCCGAAATGCGGCACGGGCACGTCATGACCGTCGACGGGATTGCTGTGTACGCTCTCTTGCGACGCCGTCTTCGGATGCTCGTGAATCACGAGTTGATGGCCGAAGAAATTGAAGTCGACCCATTGCGTGCTGGAGCGGCCTTCTTCGAGGCCGAACACGCGTCCGTAAAAGTCACGCGCGGCGGGAAGGTCGTAGACGGGAATGGCCAGATGAAAAGGGGAAAGGCTCACTGTTTTCTCCATGTGGGGCGCTCGCAGACCGCACATAGTACGCGGCGGAATTGAAAAATTAAATCAATATATAATTTCGTCAAACACAAATGAAATTTATCAATGATCCGTGAACTGAAAACGCTGATTACCGTTGCCCAGGAGGGTACGTTCGCTGCTGCCGGCAAGCGGATCGGTCTGACACAGGCTGCCGTCAGCGCGCAGATGCAACGGCTCGAAGCGGAAATGGGCGTTGCACTGTTCGACCGCGAAGGGCGAACGGCGCGTTTGAATGCGACTGGTCAGCAGATACTCGTGCAGGCGCAGGAAGTCGTCCGGCTCTACAACAATCTCAGTTCGACGGCGGCGGGCCCGGCGGCCACCGTGCGCGTGACGGTCGGTGCGATTGCGTCGGTGCAGCGCTCGCTGCTGCCGGATGCGTTGGCGCGGTTTCATGCGCAATGTCCGGGATGCACGACGCGTGTGATTCCCGGCGTGTCGATGGAACTCGTCAATCTCGTCGACGCCGGCGAGATCGATATCGCCGCGATCATTCGCCCGCCGTTTTCGTTCCAAAGCGATCTGCGCTGGACGACGCTCGCGCAGGAGCCGTTCAGGCTGATCGTGCCGCGTGGCGTGAAGGGAAAGGACTGGGCGGAACTGCTGGCGGATCAGCCGTTCATTCGCTACGACCGCGCGTCGTTCGGCGGCCGGCAAGTGGACCGTTTCCTGCGCCGCATGCACTTCACCGTGCGCGACGTGTGCGAGCTGGACGAACTGGAAGCCATCGTCAGACTGGTGGAAAACGGCGTCGGCGTGGCGCTCGTGCCGCAAACGGCGACGTATCGGCGCTGGCCCGCGAAGGTGCGCGCTGTCGATCTCGAGCATCACACGTTTCATCGCGACGTCGGCCTCGTGCATCGCGCGCCGCAGCATTTGAGCGAGCCTGTGAAGGTGTTGCTGCAACTGATCGAAGCGCAGGCGCGCAAGAAGCCCGCAACGGATGATCGTTGAACGCGCCGCGTACTCCACGCGGCGCGACGTTGAAGCAAGCTGCAATCAAGTCGACAGAATAGTCACCAGCGCAACCGCCGAGTCCCCCGCCAGTTGCCCCCCATTATTCTCGGCCAGCGCCACCTTCGCCCCAGGCCGTTGCCGAGCGCCCGCCGTGCCGCGCAATTGCTGCGTCAGCTCGACGATCTGCGCGACGCCCGTCGCGCCGACTGGATGACCGCGCGACAACAAGCCGCCGCTCGGATTCACTGAGATCCGCCCGCCGATATCCGTATCGCCGGAACGAATCAGCTTCGGCGCATCGCCGGGCGCGCACAGACCGAGGTTCTCGTAGTGAATGAGTTCGGCAGGCGCGGACGCGTCGTGCAATTCGACGACATGCACATCCGACGGACCGATGCCCGCCTGTTCATACGCGGCGTTCGCCGCGCGCACCGCGACCAGCTCGCCCGATCCATCCGCTTTCGCCGACACGATCGAACTCGCGCGTATGTACACCGGGCGAATGTCGCGCTTCGCCGCGAATTGTTCCGAGCAGATGAACACAGCCGCGCCGCCGTCGCCGATCGACGAGCACATGAAGAGCGTCAACGGATCGCTGACCGTCCGGCTGGCGAGCACTTCTTCGACACTCGTCTCGTTGCGGAACTGCGCATGCGGATTCAGCGACCCAGCGCGGCGGCTCTTCACGACGACGCGCGCGAAATCGCTCGCCTCCGCGCCCGTCTTCTCCATCCATTTGCGCGCCTTTGCCGCATAGAGATCCATGAAGAGCGAGCCCGTCCCCGTCGTCACGCCTTCGGGCAGCGGCTCTTCTAGATCGACGGCTTTAGCAAACGCGCCGAACGAGATCGCCTTGTCTTCGTGCGTGAGCTTTTCGACACCGACCACGAGCGCCGTTTCCGACTGTCCCGAAGCAACGGAAAGCCAAGCGAGATTCAACGCCGAGCTGCCCGACGCGCACGCATTCTCGACATTGAACATCGGCTTGCCGTCGAGCCCTGTATTACGCAGCGACGACTGCGCGCGAATCATTTCCTGACCCGTGACGACGCCTGCTGCCGCGTTGCCGAAGAAGATACGATCGACGTCGTTGACGCTGACGCGCGCATCCTTCAATGCGAGCGAGACCGATTCTTCAGCGAGCGACTTCAGATTCCGCTCCAGGAACTTGCCAAAGGACGTCATGCCGACGCCGCCAATTACAACCTTGCGCATTGCTGCCTCCAATAAAAGTACTTCAGAACCTACGACGACGAGCGAGTCTGCTTAACCTTCAGTAGCGCTCAATCGAGAACCTTCCCGCGCGTCTCCGGCATCCGCGCATAGACCACGAAGCCCACGGCGCACACGGTCGCGACATAGACCCACAGGTATTGCGACAGACCCGAATTCGACATGGCAGTGACGATGTACGGCAGCGTGCCACCGAACAGTGCTGCCGATACCGCATAGGGCAGCGCGACACCCGTTGCACGCACTCGCGCCGGGAACTGCTCGGCCATCACCGTCGCGCAGGTTGCGGCGAAGCCCGACGAAAGCAGCATGCCGATCGTGACGATTGCGGTGGCGCTCCAGAAGTCGTTGCTGAGGAAATGCAGCGCGGGCCATGCGAACAGCGCCGAGCCGCCTGCGAAAACGAGCAGCACGGGCTTGCGGCCGATACGGTCCGACAACCTGCCGATAAACGGAATCGCGATCAGCGAGACGACGATCGAGATCACGCTCGCGTTGAACGCGTCGTGCAGCGGCAAGCCGGTGCGCAGATGAGCGAGCGTCGGAAACAGCACGAGCCACAGATAGATGCAGAGGTTGCCCGCCATCGCGATGCCGATCACGCGCAGCGCCGCGCGAGGATGCTCGCGAACGATCTCGAGAAACGGATGACGCGTGCGTTGATGCGTCGCGGCACTCTTCCTGAACGCATCGGTTTCGGCGACGGCGAGCCGGACCCACAGCGCAACGAAGCCGAGCAGGCCGGCAATCGTGAAGGCAACGCGCCAGCCCCACTTCGCCATGCCCGCATGGTCGATCATCGACGTGAGGATCGCGCCGATCAACGCCGCCACCAACACGCCCGCGTTGACCGCGAAGTGCTGCCACGATCCTGCGAAGCCGCGCCGCGAAGGCGCAGACGATTCGATCAGGAATGTCGACGCCGAACCGAACTCGCCACCCGCCGCAAAGCCTTGAATCAGCCTCGCGAGCACGAGTATCAGCGGCGCCGCGATGCCGATCGATTCATAGCCAGGACATACGGCGATCACGAGCGAGCTGCCCGCCATCAACGCAACCGACAGCGCGAGACCGTTCTTGCGGCCGTGCCGGTCGGCATACGCGCCGAGCAGCGCGCCGCCGATAGGCCGCATCACGAAGCCGACCGCGAACACGGCAAACGCGGAGAGCAGTGACACGCGGTCGTTGTTCGCAGGAAAGAAGTGCCGTGAAAACAGTGCGGCGAAGGTCGCGTAAATGATCCAGTCGGTGAATTCGACGACCGTGCCGAGCGTCGCCGCAACGATGGCTTTTCTCTGCGCTCGCGTGAGCGGCGTAGCGGCTTCTTCGTGCGCAACGCCCGGAAGGATGGTGTCCATGCTGTCTCCGTGTCTCTTGTGGTGAGCGCGCGCTGGTTGCGCAACGCAGGTGAAAAGTGCTGGACGTATCGCTTGAAACGGGAAAATCAGCAGTCTGTCCGGCACATGGACGCATCGTAGGTTTCGCCAGATGCGCCGCTCAAACGACTTTTTCTGCGCTTTCGATTGATATTTTTTGCAACCAGGCCGCAGACGGCCGACGCGCGGGCGCGAGCGGTTTCGATTGAGCGAAAGTCAATCGAAGCCGCGAAAAAAGTTGTTTGAGCGTGGGGTGTGGCGCGCCCTAGCATGGGATGCACAGGCTTTTCATTCCATGGAGACACGTCATGAACGCATCACCTCACAACCCGGCCGCCGAGGTCGCCATCGTCACGGGCGGCGCGAAGGGTATCGGTTTCGGCATCGCGGCTGCGCTGGCTCGCAACGGCAGGCGCATCGCGCTGTTCGATCTCGACCGCGTGGCCCTCGATCACGCCGCCAGCACGCTGGCCGCAGCGGGCGCCGACGTGATCGCGCTGCCCGTCGATGTGACGAATAGCGCATCCGTCAACGAGGCGGTCGAAGCTGTCGTCGAACGCTTTGGCCAGATCGACGTGCTGGTGAACAACGCGGGCATCGTGCGCGACAAACGCATCACGAAGATGAGCGACGACGACTGGGACGCTGTGATAGGCGTGAACCTGAAGTCGCAGTTTCTGTGTTGCCGCGCCGTGCTCGCACACATGAGCGCCGCGCGCTATGGGCGCATCGTGAACATTTCGTCGCGCGCGTGGCTGGGCGGTGTCGGACAGTCGAACTATTCGGCCGCGAAGGGCGGCGTGGTGAGTCTCACGCGCAGTCTCGCGCTCGAATGGGCGAGCGCCGGCATCACGGTCAACGCGATTGCGCCGGGCATCGTCGATACGCCGCTGTTTCAGACCTTCGATGCGGACCTTCAGGAGCGGCTGAAGAAATCGGTGCCCGTGCAGCGCATCGGCACGCCCGACGACATCGCGCAGGCTGTCTTGTTCTTCGCGCAGCGCGAAGCGTCGTACATCACGGGGCAGACGCTCTATGTATGCGGCGGCCGTTCGCTGTCGTCGCCGAGCGTTTGAGGAGCACATCATGACGATTCACTACAGCGTGTCGGATCATGTGGCGACGGTGAGCCTGGACCGTCCCGAAGCGCTCAACGCGCTCGACCTCGATAGTCTCAAGGATCTACGCGTGGCACTCGCCGAAGCGCGTGACGACGATGACGTGCGCGTGATCGTGCTCACCGGCGCGGGGCGCAAATCGTTCTGCGTCGGCGCGGACCTGAAAAATACGCTGCCGCCTTCGACGAGTTTCAGTTCGTCGTTCGTGCGTTCTATCGACCGCGCTGCTGCCGAAGGCATCTATGTGCGGCTGATGGATCTCAGCTCGCTGCGCCTCTTCAAGCCGGTTATCGGCGCGATCAACGGTTATTGCCTCGGCGGCGGACTCGAACTCGCGCTGCAATGCGACTTGCGGATCGCATCGACGGACGCCGTGTTCGGCTTGCCGGAAGCCGTCGTCGCGAGCATTCCCGCCGTGTGCGGCATTCAGGCGCTGCAAAAGGCCGTGCCGTCCGCGATCGCGATGAAGATGCTGCTGACGGGCTGCAAGATCGACGCGGCGTACGCGGAGCAGATCGGCCTGATATCTGATGTCGTCGCGCCCGAAGCGCTGATGGACAAGGCGCGCCAACTCGCGCGCGTGATCGCGTCGAATGGTCCGCTTGCCGTGCAGATGATCAAGAAGGTTGCGGAAACGAGCAGCAATGTACCGCTTGCGCAGGCGCTCGAATTTACCGAGCTGGCGTGGGGCGCGATGCGCGATTCGGAAGACCGCATGGAAGGGCGCAAGGCGTTCGCCGAAAAGCGCAAGCCGCAGTTCAAGGGCCGCTAGACGCGTCAGATGCGCTAGGCGGCGGGCGCTTCGCCAATCGACAGAAGCCAGTTGCGGAACGCGACGAACTCGGCGTTCGACAGATGCTCGCGCGGATAGATCAGGTAGTACGTGAACGCGCCCAGATCGAGCACGAACGAAAAGGGCATCACGAGCGTACCGTCGCGGAGTTGGTCTGCGACGAGCACGCGCTGCGCCATCGCAATGCCGACGCCTTGCGTCGCCGCGAAGTACGCGAGGATCGAGCTTTCGTAGCGGAGGCCGCTTAACGGATTGACGCCACGCACGCCCGCCGCGTCGAGCCATTTGGCCCAGTCTTCGCGGCGCGCCAGCGAATGCAGAAGCGGCACGTTGCGCAGTGCTTCGGGCGTCGCGTCGGTGAGATCGGGATGCGCGCGCAGGAACTCGGGGCTGCACACGGGCACCAGTTCGTTCGGCACGAGCCGGTCGAAACCGACGTCCGACGATGGCGCATGCGAGAGGCGGATCGCCGCGTCGACGTCTTCGGTGTTGAAGTCGACGGGCTGCAACGAGGTGGTGAGACTGACCTCGATATCGGGATGCTCGCGATGAAACGTCGACAGACGAGGCAGCAGCCAGTTCATCGAGAACGTCGTGTAGCCCCGAATCTTCAGCGTGCGGCGGCGGCGCGCTTCCGTGAGATTGATCGTCGCGGTGCGCAGCGTTTCGAAGCCGCGCACGATGTCGGAGAGGTAGCGCTCTCCCATCGGCGTCAGTGCGATCGCGCGATGACCGCGCTCGAACAGCAGCACGCCGAGCTGGTCTTCGAGCAGCTTGATCTGCCGGCTGACGGCAGCGGGCGTGACGTTGAGCTCGTTCGCGGCGAGCTGCACGCTCAGCAGGCGGCCGCAGACCTCGAAGGCGCGCAGCGCGTTGAGTGACGGAAGGGTTCGCATCGAAAAATGGTAGCACGCGCTTTGCAAGCTGCATGCCGGGATTGCTACGTAGAAGCGCGTTTGCGTTGGCGTCAGCAAAACTCAATCGAGTGTGCAGCAAATGTCGTTTGAGTGCGCCTGTTGCGCGCCGTATCGTTGATTCAAAGGCAATCTGTGAGACTGAAGGAGACAACCATGCTGGACGGTGTGCGAATTCTGGCCTGGGGCTCGCGCCAGGCACTGAGGCTCGGCGCAACGCTGCTCGAACGCGCCGGCGCGCAAGTTACGTTTGCGCACGCGCAGCCAACGGGCGGCTTCGCGTATGACGTGATCGTCGTTTCATCGGACGTGAGCACGGCGAGCGAACGAAACGCGATCGCGGAGCTGAAGGCGGCGGGCAAGCATATCGTCTGCGATATCACTGCGACGGGACCGCAAGGCGCGCGCGCGGGCATGCGTGCCTCCGATGCGCAGATCCAGGCGATCAGCGGCCTGATGGACACGACGGGCTTTGCGCATGGCGAGCCGGTGCGCATCGGCGTGCCGTTCACGGAGATATCGGCGGCGCTGTATGCGTGCGCGTCGATTGCGGCGGCCGTACGCGTGAAGCGTTTGCACGGAATCGCGCAGACTATCGACGTGACCTTGTTCGGCTGCGCGGCGAGCGCGCTCACGACGTTTCTGCCTGCTGCGTTTGCGCAACGGACGGCTGGCCGCGTCGGCAATCGTCATCCTGCTTGCGCGCCGTGGAATGCGTATCGGACGCTCGACGGCTGGATACTGATTTGCACCAGCACAGAAGAACAGTGGCGCAAGATCAAGAGCGTGGCCCGCGTGCCGCAACTCGACGACTCGCGCTTCGACACGTTGCGAGCGCGCGTGTCGAATGTCGATGAACTCGATGCGCTGATCGAAACGTGGACGTCCACGCTGACGACGGATGAATGCTCACATCTGTGCGAACAGATCGGCGTGGCGGCTGGCCCGATCGTGTCCGTCGCGGGACTGTCGAGTGAACCGAACTTTCGCATGCGCCACGCGGATGCGGCGGCGCAGATCGACGCGTGCGGTATCGACGCTGAGACGTATCGGCAGATGTCGATCTTCAGCCTGTCGCGTCTGACTGATGACGCATCTTTAGAGCAGCGTGCAGGCGTTGAAAGCACAGTGCGCTCCTGCGATGCCGGGCCGCTCGCCGGCATCAAGGTCGTCGAGATCGGCCAGTACACGACGGCGCCGCTGGTCGGCAAGCATCTCGCGGCGCTTGGCGCTGAGGTCGTGAAGATCGAGCCGCCGGATGGCGAGGTCGCGCGCGCGTGGACGCCGGGGCAGGCGGGCACGAGCTACTTCTTCGCGCTCAACAATACGGACAAGCAGACCTTGGCGCTCGATCTGAAGCAGCAGGCCGACCGCGCGCATCTGCGTACGCTGCTCGCCGATGCCGATGTGCTCGTCGAAAACCTGCGGCCGGGTGCGCTCGCAAAGCTCGGCTTCGGGCGCGAGGCGCTTGGCGAGATCAACCCGCGTCTGATCTATTGCTCGATCTCGGGCTTCGGCATCGCGTCTGCATACCCAGCGCGGCCCGCGTTCGACACGGTCATTCAGGCGATGGGCGGCCTCATGGACCTGACACGCGGCAACGGCCAGCCGGTGAAACTCGGCGCGTCGGGCGCGGACATTCTGGGCGGGCAGGCGGCGCTGCTGGCAATCCTTGCGCTTCTCGCCGATCCTGCGCGGCAGGCCGGGACCTTCGTCGAAATATCGATGCAGGACGTGGCTGCGTGGTGCGCGCTGTTCGCGTCGGGCAATCCCGAACGGGAGGGGATCGCGGTCGCGTGTATCGACGGTCATGTGTGGCTCGAAAGCGATGAGCGTTTCGATGTGGCTGCGCTCGCGGCAAGCGCCAGGCGCGAACGGTGCGGCGCGCTTTCGCGGGCGTCGGCAGTTGCCGCGCTTGCGAATGCGGGCGTGAGTGCGGTGCCCGTGGCGCGCGTCGATGAGTTGATCGAAGACGGCGATTTTCTCGCGGACGTGCTGAGCGTCGCGCGCGACGCGAGTGGCGCGTTCTGGCCGATTCTGAAGGTGCCGTACCGCTTGTCGCGCACGCCTGCACGCGTTCGCGCGGTGCCGGGCGCGCCCGCGCGATATGCCGAAGAGACTTCGCGAGGGTCGCCGTTGAGATGGGGAATGGTCGAGGCGGGTTGAGCGCTTGCTAAAGCGTCGGTGTAGGTCGTCCTCTGTCGGGCCGGCCCAACCACGCCGAGCCATCGCCCGAGACGTCCAGGCGTTAGTCCGTTGCACAGCAGATTGAGCACCGCGAAGCGGGTCGCCATCGTCGCCGCGAAGTGGCGCGTTTAGAGCGACAGCGCCGATTCGCGCGCGACGCACAACGCAAGCGTGAGCGTCACAGGACCACGGACGCCGCCCCACGATCACAAGTTGATGCGCGCGGGGCAATGGCTTGCAGATGCCGATGCGGGTCAGCAGCGGAACGCATATCGTCAGGATGCCGAACCGGCTCGCGACCGCGGCGGCGAGAGCAAGACGCGCGTTGACGTACATCAACAGGCGCGTCCATGCGTTTGCGCATCGTCAACGTCTTACCCGCCGCCATCGAGCGCGAGACGCATCGCACCGAACTTCCGCCGGTATTGCGCCGGCGTCAGGCACACACTGCGACGGAACAGCCTGTTGAAGAAGCTCGCATCTTCGTAGCCGACTTCATTGGCGATCGCTTCGATTGGCTGCTGGTTGGATTCGAGCATCTGCTTGGCCTCTTCGAGCCGCAGCGTATGCACGTAGACCAGCGGCGACATGCCCGTCGCCTGCTGGAAGCGCCGCTTGAACGAGCGCTCGGGCAGGCCGCTCAGTTGCACCATCGCGGCGACGGGGGAAGCCTCGGCGTAGTGCCCGGCGATCCACGCCTGGCAGCGCGCGATCACGGCGTCCTCGACCTGCCGCGTGCGCGCGAGCCGCGCGAACGGCTGCTGACCCACATCGTTCCAGACGACCAGGTTGATGCGCGCCGTCTGCATCGCGATTTCCACGCCCGCGAGCCGTGCGATCAGATACAGCGCGAGGTCCAGCCATGAAGTTCCGCCACCCGCCATGATGAGCCGCTGGCCGTCGCCCGACGCGACGAGCGCCCGATGCCTGCGCACCTTGACGGCCGGGTAGCGGCGCGTCATCAGGTCGCAAAAGGCCCAGTGCGTGGTCGCTTCATGACCGTCGAGCAGCCCGGCTTCGGCCAGCAGGATCGCGCCAGAGCAGGCCGTCGCGAGAATCTTGCCGTCGGCGTAGCAGCTTCGCAGGCAATCGATCTCTTGCGCGAAGCGCCCTTCGAGCGCTTCGCCCGGCGCCACCATCAGCTCGGGCACGCAAACCACGTCGGCGTGCGCGCAGGCATCGAGCGTCGCGTCGGGCGTGATGCGCACATTGTTCGCGGCGACCAGCGAAGCGCCGTGCCGCGACACGACCTGAGGCGCGAACGGCGCAACGCCCGGCGCGCCTTCGACGATCAGGCTCCAGTCCCTTCCCGCCGACATGAACATGTCGTACATCCCGTACACCACGGAAGCCGAGGTTTCGGGCATCGCCAGGATGGCGATGCGCACGGACGTGCGGGTCTTCTCTTTCATGGCCGATTCGTCCCGTTCGTGGCCGATAACGCTTTAGTCGGAAGCGCGCGTTCGCAGTATCGTGACGGCGTCGTAGATGTAATTTAAGTGTAAGGATCGCATTTATGCCAGACCGGCGACGGCTGGCTTATCTCGCTTGTCGGGTTTGTCACGCTTGTCGCGCTTGTCTCGCCGCGTCGATGGATGGGCGCGATCGTTCGAAGGAGCTTCCATGAGTCCGTATCGCCAGCACCTCCCGCAACTCGCCGATTCCCTGTTCATCACGGACGGCGGCCTCGAAACCACGCTGATTTTTCATGACGGCATCGACCTGCCGTGCTTCGCCGCGTTCGCGCTGCTGCGCGATGAAGCGGGCGAGGCGATGCTGGAGCGATATTTCGCGCGCTATGCCGAGCTGGCGCGCAGCGAAAACGTCGGCCTCGTGCTGGAATCGCCGACCTGGCGCGCGAATCCTGATTGGGCGGGCAAGCTCGGTTATACGGCGGCGTCGCTTGCCGATGCGAACCGTCGCGCGATTGCATTGCTCGCGCGCGTCCGCGCCGCTTATGAAACGCCGGCGACACCGATCGTCATCAGCGGCAACCTCGGTCCGCGCGGCGACGGCTATCGCGCCGATGCGCGCATGAGCCAGAGCGAAGCGCGTGCCTATCATCAGCCGCAGATCGAAACCTTCGCGGCGACGGACGCCGACATGGTCGCCGCCTTCACGATCAACTATGCGGACGAAGCAATCGGGGTGATCCAGGCGGCGCAGGCGTGCGCGATGCCTGTCGCGATAGCGTTCACGCTGGAGACGGATGGACGGTTGCCGTCGGGTGAGTCGCTGGCCGATGCGATCGCGCGCACCGATGCCGAGACGCATGGCTACGCGGCTTACTTCATGATCAACTGCGCGCACCCGTCGCACTTCGCGTCGATGCTCGCCGACGCGGGCGCGTGGCGGGAGCGCATTCGCGGCGTGCGAGCCAATGCGTCGAAGCGCAGTCACGCCGAACTCGACGAAGCCGACGATCTCGACGACGGCGATCCGGACGAACTCGGCGGCAGCTATCGCGCGCTGCGTCATTTGCTGCCATGCATGACGGTAGTCGGCGGATGCTGCGGTACGGATCATCGGCACGTCGGGCAGATTTGCCGCGCGATGAAGGCGCCGCTGGCCGCCGATACTGTTTGACGTTCAGCGCGCGAGGGCCGCTCGCGCCGCCGCCGCCTCCGCGCCGATACTCACGCCCGGCCCAGCGTGAGCGCAAATTCGTCGAGTTGCGTGATGCAGGTGTTCCAGCCGTCGAAAAAGCCGAGTTGCTCGTGCCGGTCGCGCGTCGCGACGTCGGGATGCATGACGCGCGCGATGTAGCGGCTGCCTTCGCCTTCTTTGGACATTGCGATGTCGGCGGTGAAGCCAAGCCACGGCGTGTTGGGGCGCCAGCCCGCCGTGAGCATCGACGTGAACACGATGCGCGCTTGCGGGACGACTTCGAGAAAGCAGCCGGGGTTGTCGCTCGTGCCGCCATCGGGACCTTGCATGAAGGTGTGAAAGGCGCCACCCGGACGCAGATCGAACGCGCGGACTTCAGTGGTCCAGGGCTTCGGGCACCACCACTCTTTCAGCGAATCCGGTTCGGTCCACGCGCGCCACAAGGCAGCCACCGGCGCGCGCAGCACGCGAGTGATGACGAGATCGTTCGTGTCAGCGCTTTCGACGGGTTTTGTTGACATCAGCTTGCTCCTCTTGATGAAGCTGTTCGACGAATTCGACCATCCGGTCGGATCGTGCTTCCCACACGGCGCGCTGCGCGGCCAGCCATGTTTCGACTTCCGTCAGCTTCGCGGGCATCAGCTCGCAGGTGCGCGCGCGGCCGACCTTGTGCGTGCGGATCAGGCCGCTGTGCTCCAGCACCGCGACGTGTTTCATGAACGACGGCAGCGCCATGTCGAAAGGCTGGGCCAGCGCCGAGACGGTCTGCGCACCGCGCCCGAGCATGCTGACGATCGCGCAACGGGTCGGATCGGACAGCGCCTGGAACACTTCGCTTACTGCGGCATGATAGTTAGCCATATGGCTAAGTATAGTGCAAAAGTGGCGGCGCAGCGAAGGCGTCCGCACTGACGGCGCGCGTCTAAGCTATCAGCATGGGTTTAGCGTCAATCCCAAGAAACGGAGGCGTTCGATGAACACACCCAACGACACGGGCTTCACCGGCTCGATTCCTGAAATCTACGAGCGCTACCTCGTGCCGATGATCTTCGAGCCATACGCGAGCGATCTCGCGAGCAGGGCGGCGTCGGTCCAGCCGTCGCGCGTGCTCGAAATCGCGGCGGGCACGGGCGTCGTCACGCGTGCGATGGCGGATGCGCTGCCCGAGCATGTCGAAATCGTCGCGACGGACCTCAATCAGGCGATGCTCGACTGCGCCGCGACGCTCGGCACCCACAGGCCGGTGACATGGCAGCAGGCGGACGCGATGCATCTGCCATTCGACGATGCGAGCTTCGATCTGATCGTCTGCCAGTTCGGCGCGATGTTCTTTCCCGACAAGGCGCGCGCGTTTGCCGAGGCGCGGCGCGTGCTGCGAAGCGGTGGCGTGCTGCTATTCAACGTCTGGGATCGAATCGAGGAGAACGCATTTACCGTCACCGTTTCGGACGCGCTCGGCAGGCTGTATGCGGCGGACCCGCCGAGTTTCTTGCAGCGCGTGCCGCACGGTTATTGGGACACGAACATCATTGCGCGCGATCTCGCGAATGGCGGCTTCGATGCGCCGCCGCCGCGCATCGAGACGATCGCGAAACGCAGCGGCGCGGGGTCGGCGCAGGCTGCCGCGATCGCGTTCTGCCAGGGCACGCCGATCCGGGCCGAAATCGAGGCCCGTTCGGGCGCAACGCTCGACGAAGCGACTGCGGCTTGCGCAACCGCCCTACGCAAGCGTTTTGGCGGTAGCGCAATCGACGGAAGGATTCAAGCGCACGTCGTCACAGCACAACGTTAAAACGACGAAAAAGTGTGTCCCGCTGAGCGCAACGATCCCTCCGAAAGCCGCTCCCGCCTTATGTGACGGGCCGGACGGCGTTTGCCCGGCGGAAATTGTTACACCTCTTACTGGAAGGAATGACCGGTGTTACTAACGCCTTTCAGACGTTGGTTATACTCGCCCCGTCTCAAAAACTACTGATCAAACTATGTCGAAGCGAATCATTCAGATGGTGGCCATTGCAGCGCTGACGGCTGCGGCGTCGTTGCCGGCGATGGCCGGCGATATGAACAATGCGCTTGGCGGCGCGCTCGGCGGCGTCGCCGGTGCAGCAGTGGGCGGCGCGGTGGGCGGCAGCACGGGCGCCGTGATCGGCGGCGCGGTGGGCGGCGGCGCGGGCGGTGCGGTTACGTCGAACCGCCGTGAGCGCACGGGCGCGATCATCGGCGGCGCGCTCGGCGGCGGTGCGGGCACCGCGGCGGGCAACGCGATGGGCGGGCGCGGAGGCGGCCTGGTCGGCGCGGCGCTGGGCGGCGGCGCCGGTTCGGCGCTCGGCGGCAACATCTCGCGTTCCAACTCGTACGCCGACGACTATTCGCACGGTTCGCACGGTTCGTACGGTTCGCACGGTTCGTACAAGCGCAAGCACAAGCACCGTCACTACGACGACTGATTGGCGAGCTGACGGCCTTGCGAGTTCACTGAACGGCGAACTCGCGGGTCGGACGGGCACGACGGCGCGGCGGCGCAATCGCCATGCGACAAATCATCGCAGGGAATTGTCGCGGATCAAAAACGAGATAAGCGCCATTTGAAGGTAGGGTTGTCGAAATGCCCTTCTTTTGCAGGCGTCATCGTGCCCGTTGACTATCTTCGCGGCTTTACCTCGGCCGCTCGCACTGACGCCGCCAACCGGCGGCTTGGCCCCGCACTCGCCGGGATTGCCGGCGCTGCCAACGCGGGCGGCTTTCTGGCGATTGGCCAGTACACGTCGCACATGTCCGGCATGGTGTCGTCGCTGGCCGACAGTCTCGCGCTCGGCAACCTCGCGTTCGTGCTGTCGGCGGCGAGTTCGATCTTCGCGTTTCTCGCTGGCGCGGCGAGTTCGGCCATTCTGATCAACTGGGGCCGACGAAAAGGGACGCAGAGCGTCTACGCGATGCCGCTCGTGCTCGAAGGGCTTCTGTTGTTGTGCTTCGGCGTGCTCGGCGCGAACCTGGAGCAGCACCGTCTGCTGTTCGTGCCCGCCACCGTCACGCTGCTTTGCTACGTGATGGGGCTGCAGAACGCGATGATCACCACGATATCGAAAGCGGAAATCCGCACGACGCACGTCACGGGTCTCGTGACGGATCTCGGCATTGAAATCGGCAAGGGCTTGTACTGGAACCGGGGCGTGTCGTCGACGGAAGCGGCTTACGTCGGCGCCGACATGCGGCGGCTCGGTTTGCTCGCTTCGCTGCTTGGCATGTTTCTCGCGGGCGGGCTTGCGGGCGCGATTGCGTTCAAACAGGTCGGCTTCATCGCGACGCTGCCGCTTGCGGCGTCGTTGCTGGTGCTGGCGGCCGTGCCCGTTGCCGATGATCTGTTGAGGTATCCGCGACGGGCGCGGTGAATTGCGCTCGCCGTACGGACCCGAACACGCTTCTCACGCGCGCGCATCGCGCGCAGCGACTTTTACTTCTCCCAGAGCTTGCGTCCCAGGAACGTCAGCGTCCGGTCCCACGCCATTTCCGACCACACCGGGTCGAACTGCGTGCCGGCGATGCGGCTGAAGCCGACGGCGGTTTCGTTGGCGAACGCATGATGCGCGAGATAGCGATGAAACTCGACGTCGACGTTGGCGTCACGCAGCTTCGATTCGAGCGTTTCGACCGTGGCGATCGGGAAGAACGCATCCTGCGTCGCGTAATGCCCGATAACCGGCACCTTGATTTTCGACGCGTCGATGTAGTCGAGCGGAGGGAAGCCGTAGAACACGACGCCCGCCGACACTTCCGGGCTTTGACCCAGCGTGAGCAAGGTTAGCGCACCGCCCATGCAATAGCCCATCACGGCAACGCGGCCCGAACGCTGCTTCAGATATTGCGCCGCGCCGCGAACGTCTTGCGATGCGGCATCGCCGAAATCGAGACCGTCCATCAGGTGATGCGCTTCTTCCTCTTCGACCGTCGACTTGCCGCGATACAGATCGGGCACGAGCGCGAAGTAGCCGGCTGCCGCGAGGCGATCCGCGACGCCGCGAATCTGATCGTTCAAGCCCCACCATTCCTGAATGACGACCACTGCGGGCGCGCCATCCGTTTTCTCGGGCGTGGCCAGATAACCTTGCAATTCTTTACCGTCTGGGCGGCTGAAAGTGATTGTGGATCCCGTCGTGGTGTTCATGAGCGTGTTCCTGTTGAATGGGCCACTAGCATAGCGCCAATGCCGGCCGAGTGCAGGCCTACGGCCTTGTCAGAAATGAAAACACCCTGCAAGCCTGAGCGCTTGCAGGGTGTCGCACTTCACTCGTTAATTCTGGATTCTTTAGTCCCCCGGAAGCCAGTAGCAATCCGAAGGATTCCAGCTGGGATCGCATATCCAGTAGCCGAATGCGAGCTTCTGATCGGCGGCCGAAGCGCTTTTCGGGCCGTCCGACTTCATCGCGAATGGCTGCGCTTCCAGCGCGATCGGCGCTGCCGATGCGGACTGCGCGAAACACGACAACATCGATGAAGCGAGCAACGCAACTAACGCAGATTTCACTTTCATGTCAAATGCTCCGTTGTTATTTGAAGATCACGATGCACCGTTCATCAAGGTGTCACCGTACGGAAGACTTTATTGACAGTAGTGAGCTTCGTTAATCAGATCTGTTTCCAGCGGTCGTCAGGATTCTCCGATTTCGCGGAGCTTCGGCGCGAGGTCAAAGTCTGTTCGTCGTTCTGTTGACGTGGTGCGATTTGCGGCATATGGCTCGCAAATCCTGTCCATAAAAAAAGCGGGCATTGCTGCCCGCTTTCTTCACAAGCCTCCGAAGCGCTTTAAAGCCGCCTTACGCCGGCATCTTGCGGAACGAAATCGCGAAGCGGTTCCATGCATTGATCGCCGAAATCAGCAACGTCAGATCGACCAGCTCGGCCTCGCTGAAATGCGGCTTCACTGCTTCCCACACCGCGTCGGGCACATGATTCTCGGAGACCAGCGTCACGGCTTCCGTCCACTCCAGCGCTGCGCGTTCGCGTGCCGTAAAGAACGGCGTTTCGCGCCACACGACGACCGTCGCCAGACGCCGATCCGTTTCGCCGCCCTTGCGCGCATCGGTGGTGTGCATGTCGACGCAGAACGCGCAGCCGTTGATCTGCGATGCGCGCAGACGCACCAGTTCCGTCAGCGATTTTTCGAGGTCGCTCTTGCCGATGCGCTCTTCGAGCGCGAGCATTGCCTTGATTGCGTGCGGGTTGGCTTTGTAGAAGTCGAGACGTTGTTCCATGATCGTTTCCTCAGTGAGAGTGCGCATTGGCCTGCGCGACACATGAAGATTAGGCGCGAAACTGGCCGCAGGAAATGGCCAATTTTGAGCAATTTGAGGTAACCACTTCTGAACTGTTGCGGAACAACTTTACAAGGCTGTGGGGAACGACGCAGACGAAGGGCCGCCGCCGCGCGACGGCCCTTGTGTGACAGAAAGAAGACCTTACTTGACCGCGCCGAGCGCGAGGCCCTTCACGAGATAGCGCTGCAGCCACGCGAACACGATCGACACCGGCAATGTCGCGCACAGCGTCGCGGCCATCACCAGATGCCATTCGACGACGTACTTGCCCGCCACCATATCCGTCACCTGCACGGTGAGCGTCTTGTTCTCGGGCGAGCGGATCAGCGTATAGACGACGGCGAATTCGTTCCACGCGTTGATGAACGTGAAAATAGCCGTCACGACGATAGCGGGCACAGCGAGCGGCAGGAAGACCTTGAACACGGCGCGCGTGCGGCTGCATCCTTCGAGCCACGCGGATTCTTCGAGATCGCGCGGCACAGTCTGGAAATACGACGACAGCATCCACACGGCGAACGCGATATTGAACGCCGCATACGAGACGATCACGCCGATCTTCGAATCGACAAGGTTGCCATCGCCATACGGAATCATCGCGGCGAGACGGAACAGACCGACCACGAGCAGAATCGGCGAAAGCATTTGCGTGACGAGCAGAAACTGCCGATACAGCCCGCGCCCGCGAAACGGAAAGCGCGCCAGCGCATACGCGGCGGGCAGGCTGACGGCGAGCGCGAGCGCTGTCGAAAGCAGGCTGATGACGGTGCTGTTGCGCAACGCGACGCCGAAGTTCGCGGCCGTCCACATGTCAACGAAGTTCTGCCATTGCCAGTGCATGGGCAACCAGCGCGCCGGATAGACGAACACTTCGTTCGCGGGCTTGAGCGCTGTGAAAAACATCACGGCAAACGGAAACAGCACGACCACGATGAGCGGCGATAGCGCGAGCCAGCACCACACGGTGCGCTTCATCTTCACATTCATGCGGGCTCTCCTTCTTTCGACGGCTGAATGCGCAGATACAGCACCGAGAACACGAACAGCATGATGAGCATGACCAGCGACACGGCAGCCGCCTGGCCGGGACGCCCGAGCCTGAACCCGAGTTCGTACAGGTACGTGACGAGAATATGCGTGCCGTTGTCGGGGCCGCCTTGCGTCATCACCCAGATGATCGGAAACGAGTTGAACACGTAGATCACGTTGAGCAGGATCGCCATGTTCACGAACGGGCGCAGCAGCGGCAATGTCAATTGACGGAACTGCTGCCACGCGCTCGCGCCGTCGATACGCGCGGCTTCGTAGATGTCGCCGGGCACGGATGACAGGCCGCCGAGCAGGATCGTCACCGTGAACGGAATCGACACGAGAATACCGACCGCGATCTCGACGGGAAACGCGAGCTCGGGCGTCGCGAGCCAGTGAATCGGGCCGCCGATCAACCCAAGCCGCTGCAACGTTACGTTGACCATTCCGTAGTCGTCGTTGAAAGCCCAGCGCCAGACGACGGCCGTCATCGTCAGCGACACGGACCACGGCAGCATGATGATCGTGCGTGCAATGCCGCGTCCGTGGAAATCCTGATTCAGCACGAGCGCGACGGGCACCGAAATGATCACCGTGCCGCCGACGACGGCCGCCGTCCACACGATGGTCCGGCGTAGCGAATCGAGAAACACGGGGTCGGCGAACACCGTGAAGAAGTTCTTCAATCCGGTGAAATCGCGAATCGCGCCGAAGCGCGAGACATCGTGCACCGACTGATACACGATGTTGAAGATCGGGTAACTGATGATGAACAGCGCGAGGATCAGACTCGGCGCGATCAGCCACCAGGGCGCGGCGGCGCGTGGGGCAATGGAACGGCTCATGCGTGCTTGATCGACGGATGCTTGGGCGTTGGAACTCATGAAGCCCTCGGGACGGAATGGGCCGGATGCAATACGGCGAGTCGCATGAAAAGCCTTGCGCTCATCGAATGTGAAGCCGCATCGGCATTTAGCCGATGCGGCTTGCGGTACTACGCTAATGAACTAACAAACTGCGCGTTACTGGCCGAGCGCCTGATTCGCCTGGCTCGCGGCCTGTTTCAGCGCATCGTCAGGCTTGGACTTGCCGAGGTACACGGCCTGCATCGCATTCGTCACGGCCTTCGCTGTGTCTTCCCAGCCCGACACGGTCGGCGCGAAGCGCGCTTGCGGCAGCAGCGCGATGAACGCCTTCGTGTCCGCATCGTTGAACGCGGGGTCGGCGGCCTCGGCCTTGGTGGTCGGCAGGAAGCCTTCCGTGCTCGTGAACTCGACGCGCGGTTCCTTCGTGAACAGATAGTCGAGGAACTTCCACGCGTCCTTCTTCACCTTCGAGTTCTTGAACATCACGATCGAGTCGGTAACGGCATACGTCGCGCCATTCGTGCCGACGGGCAGCGGATCGATACCGTACTTCAGGTTCGGCGCTTCCTTCTTGATCTGCTTCGCGAGGAACGGCGCGGAAATCATCATCGCGACACGGCCTTGCTTGAAGAGGTTCTGCACGTCTTCACGGCTATAACCCGTGACGCCCGGCTGCGTCAGGCCCTGATCGATCATCGACTTGTACAGCGTCGCTGCCTTGATGCCCGCGGGCGAATCGAAGCCAGCCTTGCCTTGCTTGTTCAGCACGTCGCCGCCGTTGGTCCACAGCGCGTAGTAGTAGTACACGTCGGTTTCGATTTCCTTGCCTTGCAGGCCGAAACCGGCAACGCCCTTCGCCTTCAGCTTCTTCGACGCGTCGATCACGTCATTCCACGTCTTCGGGCCATTCGGATAGCCGACGCTCGCGAGCAGATCCTTGTTGTAGTACAGCGCGCGTGCCGACGCGGCGATCGGCAGACCGTACGTCTTGCCGTTGATCTGGCCGGGCGCGAGGAACGGGCCAATGAAGCGGTTCTTGAAGTTCGCGTCCATGTACGGGTCGAGCGGCTCGGCGACGTCGTCCTTCACGAAGTCGAGCAGCCAGCGCGTGCCGACGATCGCGAGGTCGGCGTTGGCGTTGCCCGAAATATCCGTTTGCAGCTTCTGTTGCAGCGTGTCCCAGTTCACGTCCTCGATCTTGATCGTGGTGCCGGGATTGGCCTTTTCGAACTGGCGCGCCATTTTCTCGAAGTACGGTGCCGTCGCGTCACTGTAATGCGCGACCGTCACACGCACCGTATCGGCGTGCGCCGATAGGGCAAGACCTGCAAACGCGAGCGCTGCGGCGACTTTGCCGAGCGTAAGGGAAGCACGTGCATGCAACGACATTTCGTCTCTCCTGGGTGGTCCGCGGCCGTAGCCGGCTGCTTGGGTTAAATTGTTTGAAAAAATCCTACACACGAAAAAAAAGCTTGTCACGTAGGGCTGACCATATTTTTTAACGCGCGGTTTTTTGCATAACATGCTGTAAAGGATGGGCTTTTTGTGCGCTGCGGGGTATTCGCCATTTGTAGCGTCCGGATGGTCCGCAGTCCGTGAAAATGTGCAATATGTAGGAAATTTACAAGATGGGTGCGGCTTTTGGCTTACGTGAAGCCCGCCCGCCGCAATTGCGAAAATCGCGAAGAGGACAGGACATGAAGCGTGTCGTGCTGGTGACGGGAGCATGCGGCGGGATCGGCAGCGTGTTGTGCCGGCGTTTCGTGCAGGACGGCGCGACAGTGCTCGCGCTCGATGTCGATGCGGCCGCGCTGGATCAGCTGGCTGCGGAACTGGGCACCGAAAGCGTGACGCCCATCGCCGTCGATCTGTGCGACGCCGATGCCGTGCGCGAACGCGTCGCACAAGCCGTCGATAAACGCGGTCCCGTCGACGTGCTCGTCGCGAACGCCGGCGCGGCGCAAGGGCTGACGCTTGCGAAGACGGACGCCGCAAGCTGGCGGCGCGACGTCGATCTGAATCTGAACGGCACGTATCACACGGTCGAAGCGGTGCGCGCGTCGATGATCGAGCGGCAGCACGGATCGATCGTGCTGATCGGCTCCGTGAACGGCCTGGCGGCGCTCGGCCATCCCGCGTACAGCGCGGCGAAAGCGGGGCTGATCAGCTATACGAAGTCGCTGGCGATCGAGCTTGGACGCTACGGGATTCGCGCGAATATCGTGTGCCCGGGCACGGTGAAGACGCAGGCGTGGCAGGCGCGCGTCGACAAGAACCCGCAAGTTTTCGAGGACCTGAAGAAGTGGTATCCGCTGCGCGACTTCGCGACGCCCGACGATATCGCCGACGCCGTGCTGTTTCTTGCGTCGCCGATGGCGCGCGTGATCACGGGCGTGGTGTTGCCCGTCGATGGCGGCCTGATGGCGGGCAACCGGCTGATGGCCGAAGAACTGACGCTCGAATCGCTGTAGCGCCTGGATAAGCGCCCCAAAGGAACACGCGACACAACCGCAACCGACGATGAGGACAGCATGGCAGCAGTGCAACTGAGCGGCATCTACAAGCGTTACGGCGACACGCAGGTCGTGCACGGCATCGACTTGCATATCGACGACGGCGAGTTCGTCGTGCTGGTCGGCCCGTCCGGTTGCGGCAAGAGCACGTTGATGCGGATGGTCGCGGGCCTCGAGGAAATCAGTGGCGGCGACCTGATGATCGGCGGCACGCGCGCGAACGGCCTGGCGCCGCAGCAGCGCAATATCTCGATGGTGTTCCAGAGCTACGCGCTGTATCCGCATCTGTCCGTGTACGACAACATCGCGTTCGGTCCGCGCATCCGCAAGGAAGCGTCGACGAGTTTCAAGCCGCGCATCGAAGCCGCTGCGAAGATGCTGAACCTCAGCGGCTATCTGGACCGCTTGCCGCGCGCGCTGTCGGGCGGGCAGCGCCAGCGCGTCGCGATGGGCCGCGCGGTGGTGCGCGAGCCGTCGCTGTTCCTGTTCGACGAGCCGCTGTCCAATCTCGATGCGAAGCTGCGCGTGCAGATGCGCACGGAGATCAAGGCGCTGCATCAGCGGCTGAAGAATACGGTGATCTACGTCACGCATGACCAGATCGAAGCCATGACGATGGCCGACCGCATCGTCGTGATGAACGCGGGGCGCATCGAGCAGATCGGGCGTCCGCTGGAGCTTTACGACCGGCCGGCGAATCTGTTCGTCGCGAGCTTTCTCGGTTCGCCTTCGATGAATTTCGCCGCTGGCGAAGTGGTGAGCGCGCCGAACGGTGCCGCATTGAAGCTCGCGGACGGCGCGTTGATTCCGCTTGCGGGCACGAGTCAGGCGGTGGCGAAACCGGGCGCGAAGGTCACGCTAGGCGTGCGGCCCGAACATATCGAAGCGTCGAATGAAGGCATTCCGATGGATGTCGAGGTAGTCGAGCCGACGGGCGCGGAAACGCATCTGTACGGCAAGATCGGCGGCGCGGCGTGGTGCGTGACGATGCGCCAGCGCGCGTCGATCGAGCCGGGCCAGCGCGTCACGGTGCGCTTTCCCGAGCAGCACACGCATCTGTTCGACACGGAGAGCGGCAACAGACTGGGCTGACAGCATCAGACGGGCACCAATGACATGCCGCTGATTCATCCTCCATCCAAAGGAACGCACGGGTGTCCGCACCGAACCTGATTCCTCACATCCGCAGCGCGCTTGAATCGCTGCGGCCCGCCGAGCGCAAGGTCGCCGACATGGTGCTGTCCGATGTCGACTTCGCGATGCGCGCGAGCATCACCGAGCTCGCGCAGCGCGCGGACGTGTCGGAGCCTTCCGTGACGCGCTTTTGTCGCGCGGTGGGCGCGCACGGTTTGCGCGACTTCAAGATGCAGCTCGCGCAGAGCGTCGCGGGCGGGATGCCGTATGCGTCGACGGCCGTGGCGCGTGGCGACGATACGCAGACGCTGATCGACAAGGTCGGCGAAGCGGCCGTTGAGGGCATCACGCAGGCGCGCAGCGCGATCGATCCTGTTGCGGTGAATGCGGCGCTCGCTGCGCTCGCGAGCGCGCGCCGCGTGTATTTCTTTGGCGTTGGTTCAGGCTCGGGACTCGTCGCGCAGGACGCGGCACTGCGTTTCCTGCGGCTCGACATCGCCGCGAGCGCTTTCACGGATGCGCATTTGCAGCGTCTTTACGCGGGCCTGCTTGAACCGGGCGATGTCGCGTTTGCGATTTCGCATTCGGGGCGCAGTGTCGAAGTGAACGAGAGCATGCAGATCGCGAAGGAGCGCGGCGCGACGACGATCGCGCTGACCAATGTCGGCTCGCGGCTTGCGTGGCTCGTCGATATTCCATTGTTGCTGCGCGTGCCGAGTCCCATCGATCCCAACACGCCGGGCGTGTCGCGGCTCGTGCATCTGTGCGTGATGGATGCGCTCGCGATTGGCGTCGCGTTGCGGCTGGAGCCGCATACGCTGGAGAAGATGCGGCACGCCAAGGCGCGGCTGTCGCAGGAAACGGATGCGGCGGCGGAGGATGGGACGCAGTAATCTGCGGCGCGCTCAGCCCGGCACGTAGCCAAATCTTCGCGACAGTCTTTGCGTCGCTGCAAGCAAGGTCTTCGCTGCGCCGCCTTGTGTATCGCTATCGAAACTTCCCGCTGTGCCCATCAACGCGATCACCAGCACGATGCTGCCGGTGTGATCGAACACGGGCGCGGCCAGCGTGTTGATGCCGGGGATCGGCTTGTTGAGCGCGGTGTCGATGCCTTGCTCGCGAATTTGCGCGAGACGTTCCGCATACGGCTGCGCGAGCTTTGCATCGCGCGTATCGGCCGCCGCCGCGCCCGCTAACCGTAGATGATCCTGCGCGAGCAGACCGTGCCGTACATCGTCGGCAACATGCGCGGCGAACACGCGCCCAATCGCCGTATTCACGAGCGACATCACCGTACCCACACGCAGGCTCACATGCAGCGGCCGCGCCGATTCTTCGAGCCGCACGACAGTCGGCCCGAGCGGACCGAGCACGGCCATCGCGACGCTCATGCCCGTCGTCACCGCCAGATCGACGATCTCCGGTTCGGCTTCGCGCGTCGGTGATAGACGTTGCAAACCGATCAGACCGAGTTCGAGCGCAAGCGGTCCCGCTTCGAAACACCCCGACGCATCTCGGCTCAACAAGCCGATCTTCTGCAAGCTCACTAGATGAGGAAACGCCTTCGCGGGTGGCATATCCGCGGCCGCAGCGAGATCGCGCAGCGACAGCGGCTTGCCGGCCGCGACCAAAGCGGTTAGCAGTTCGCCCGTGCTGTCGAGCGATTGAATGCCGCGCTGCTGTTTCGTGTCGGCGTTCGCGGACACCGAGTTATCGAGTGCTTCTTTCATGTTCAATCCGCCGCGATATCCGCGCCGATTTCGCGCGCCGCCTGTCGAAGCGCGCGCGCGATCGGGCCGTCCCAGTTCACATCGATCGTGCCGCTCGGCCCGATCACCGTCAGCGCGAGACATAACTGTCCATCGGCATCGAGTACGGGCGCGGCAAGACTGCTGATGCCGGGGCTCGGCGCATCGATGCCCCGTTCGATGCCGCGATCGCGAATCGCCGCGAGCGTCGCGTCGAATGCTTTGCGTTCTGAAGGGACAACGATATCGCTGGTGCCGCCCGACTGATTCGCCCACATCGTTTGCAATTTTTCGGGCGCGAGGTGCGCGCAGAACACGCGTCCCGTCGACGTCGCAGGCAACGACATCACGGTGCCCACGTGCAGGTTCACATGCAGCGGAAACCCCGCATGCTCGTACCGGACGATGGTCGGACCTTGCGGTCCCACGGTGCAAATCGCGACGCTGAAGCCGATTTCTTCGGCGAGCGCCGAGACGCGTGGCACGGCGGCGCGAAACGCCGGCTGGTTCGCCAGCTGCATCAGGCCGAGCCGCAACGACAACGGCCCCGGCTCGTAGCGTCCCGAGAGTTCGTCGCGCTTGATGAGACCAAGCCGCGTGAGGCTCACCAGATACGCATGCGCCTGGCCGGGCGCGATGTCGGCGCTCGCGGCGAGATCGGACAGCGCGAGCGGCGCGCGTGCTCTCGCGAGCGCATGCAGCAGCCGTCCGCCGACCTCGACGCTCTGGATGCCGCGCTGCTGCTTGCCCGAGCCCGTCGTCTCGTCGTCTTTTGCCGTCTTCGCCATGCCGCTCACGTCGCCTGTCTTATCGAAAAAAGGTCCATGTTAAACGAACGCCAACCTTCGCCCCGCTCGATCCGGGAAACGCCCAGGGTATACGAGAAATTAGCGTATAGCGATACGTTTCGCTATTGACAAATAATCGGTAGCGTCTAAGATGAAATCACTCCGGCCTAATAGTCGCCGGACATCATTCCAATCAGACTGGACGAGACACCTCCCTACCGCTGCGCCAGCGTGCGCCGCGTCTCGCCCGTCGCCCCTCAATCAACGGAGACGAGCATGGCCAAGGCATTCGCATCGCAAGCCGACCTCGAAGAAAAGAAGGTCACGTGGACGCAGCTGTCCGAGAACGCGTATGCGTACACGGCGGAAGGCGACCCGAACTCGGGCGTCGTGATCGGCGACGACGGCGTGCTGATCGTCGACACCACCGCGACGCCGGCAATGGCGCAAGACCTGATCGCGAAGATCCGCAGCGTGACCGACAAGCCGATCAAATACGTCGTGCTGTCGCACTATCACGCGGTGCGCGTGCTTGGCGCATCGGCGTATTTCGAAGAAGGCGCACAGCAGATCATCGCGAGCCGCGGCACGTACGAAATGATCGTCGAGCGCGGCGAGGCCGACATGAAGTCGGAGATCGAGCGCTTTCCGCGTCTCTTTGCAGGCGTCGAAACGGTACCGGGCCTCACGTGGCCGACGCTCGTGTTCGAGAAGGAAATCACGTTGTTCCTCGGCAAGCTCGAAGTGCGCATCGCGCATCTGGGCGCGGGTCACACGAAGGGCGATACCGTCGTGTGGCTGCCGTCGCAGAAGGTGCTGTTCTCCGGCGACCTGGTCGAATACGACGCGGCCTGCTATTGCGGCGATGCGCAACTCGAACAGTGGCCTGCCACGCTCGAAGCGCTGCGCGCGCTGAACGCCAACCAGCTCGTGCCGGGCCGCGGCCCCGCGCTGACCACGCCGGAAGACGTGAACAAAGGCCTCGACTACACGAAGGACTTCGTCACGACGCTGCTGCAAAGCGGCCGCGAAGCCGTCGCCGACAAGCTTGATCTGAAGGCCGCGATGGCGCACACGCGCAAGTCGATGGACCCGAAGTTCGGCCATGTCTTCATCTATGAGCATTGCTTGCCGTTCGATGTATCGCGCGCTTACGACGAAGCGAGCGGCATCACGCATCCGCGTATCTGGACCGCACAGCGCGACAAGGACATGTGGGACGCGCTGCAAGCCTGACGACGCAGCAATAGCACAGCGCAGATGCATGGAGACAGCAGAATGAGCAGCATCAACTACCAGACCTTGTCGTTCGAATACCGGCGCTGCGCGGAGCAGGATGCCGTTGCAGCGACGACAGACGCCGCGCGGCATCCTGTGATCGTGGTCGGCGCGGGGCCCGTCGGTCTCGCGACGGCGATCGACCTCGCGCAGCAAGGCATCCCCGTCGTGCTCGTCGACGACGATTGTTCGCTCGCCACAGGTTCGCGCGCAATCTGTTTTTCGAAGCGCTCGCTCGATATCTTCGATCGCCTCGGCTGCGGCGACCGCATGGTCGACAAGGGCATCAGCTGGAACGTCGGCAAGGTGTTCCTGCAGGAAGAGATGGTGTACACGTTCAATCTGCTGCCGGAGGCGGGGCATCATCGGCCCGCGTTCATCAATCTGCAGCAGTACTACGTCGAAGGTTTTCTGCTCGAGCGCGCGCAGTCGCTGTCGAATATCGACATCCGCTGGAAGAGCAAGGTGGTCGGCTTGCAGCAGCACGGCGAGCCGGGTTCCGCCGATGCATCCGTCACGCTCACCGTCGAGACGCCCGAAGGCGAGTACGCGTTGTGCGGCCGCTACGTGGTCGCCGCCGACGGCTCGCGCAGCCCGATCCGCAACATGATGGGCCTCGACAGCAAAGGCCGCGTGTTCAAGGACCGCTTCCTGATCGCCGATGTGAAGATGGAAGCGGAGTTTCCGAGCGAGCGCTGGTTCTGGTTCGATCCGCCGTTTCATCCGAATCAATCGGTGCTGTTGCATCGGCAGCCGGATAACGTGTGGCGTATCGACTTCCAGCTTGGCTGGGACGCGGACCCTGCGCTTGAGAAAACGCCCGAACGCGTGCTGCCGCGCGTGCGCGCGCTGCTCGGGCCGGACGTCAAGTTTGAGCTGGAATGGGTCAGCGTTTATACGTTCTCGTGTTTGCGCATGGAGCGTTTCCGGCATGGCAACGTGCTGTTCGTCGGCGATGCCGCGCATCTGGTTTCGCCGTTTGGCGCACGCGGTGCGAATAGCGGCTTTCAGGATGCGGAGAACGTCGCGTGGAAACTCGCGATGGTGCTGGACGGCCGCGCGCCCGATGCGTTGCTCGACACGTATGCGAGCGAACGCGAATACGCCGCCGACGAGAACATTCGCAACTCGACGCGCTCGACTGATTTCATCACGCCCAAGTCACCCGTTAGCCGCACGTTCCGCGATGCCGTGTTGAAGCTTGCGCGAAAGCATCCGTTTGCGCGTCAGCTCGCTAACAGCGGGCGGCTTTCGGTGCCCGCCGTGCTGCGCGACTCGGCGCTCAACTCCGCCGATAACGACGGCTTCGAAGGCAAGATGGTGCCGGGCGCTTCGTGCGTGGATGCGCCTGTTTTATCGAATGGCGCGCCCGCGTGGCTGCTTGCGCAACTCGGCAATGCGTTCACGGGCGTCGTCTTTTGCGGCAAGGATGGTATCGACGCGGCGACGCAACGCGCGTTGAAAGCGCTGCAAACAGGTTCGATTCCGTTCAGGCTGGTTGTCGTTGCGTCGCATGGCATTCGCCATGCCGTGCATGACCTCGAAGATGCCGTCGTGCTCGAAGACGCGGAAGGTCTCGCATGGTCGCGTTACGACGCCATGCCCGGCACGTTCTATCTGATTCGTCCGGACCAGCACGTGTGCGCGCGCTGGCGCACGTTCGACGCAACACAAGTCGACGCGGCGCTCAAGCGGGCGTTGTGCGTGGAAGGCGTGGCCTGAACGCAGTAGCGCACATCGATACGATAAAAGTTGGAGACAAACGTGGCACTCATCACGCAACTCAATCTGACGCAGCCCGACGACTTCTACGAAGCGCTGATCGACATGCACCGCGATTTCGACGAAGCGCAAAGCCAGGCCGCGAACGCGCAGCTGATTCTGCTGCTCGCCAATCATATCGGCGATTACGCGACGCTGATGGAAGCGATCCGATACGCGCGCGAAGGCGTCGATCAGCCGAATCCATCCGCTGCGCAGCACACGGCCGACGCGCCGCGCGTCGCCGCCTGATCCCTCGATGCGGCTCGCCCATTAAACGAAGCGCGAGCCGTCTTCCCTGACAACACGGCGCAACAGACGCCGGACCCAATGGGTCCGATGGACCCGCATTGCCTGGAGATCTCGATGAGTCAGTCAATCACGCATGCCTATGAGCCCGGCGAACCCGCCGACGCGTATCAGGACGACAACGCGCTGTATCGCAAGGTCACGTTGCGGATCGTGCCGTTTCTGTTTCTCTGCTACGTCATTTCGTTTCTCGACCGCATCAACATCGGCTTCGCGCAATTGCAGATGAAGCACGACCTCGGCTTCAGCGATGCGATGTACGGACTCGGCGCGGCCGTCTTCTATATCGGTTATGTGCTGTGCGAAGTGCCGAGCAACCTGCTGCTCGCGCGTTTCGGCGCGCGTCGTACGTTCACGCGGATCATGCTGCTGTGGGGCGTTGCATCGGTGTGCATGATGTTCGTGTCGCAGGCTTCGCATTTCTATCTGCTGCGCTTCATGCTCGGCGTGTTCGAAGCGGGCTTCTTTCCCGGCATCGTGCTGTATCTGACGTACTGGTATCCGGCGCGGCGGCGTGCCGTGATCCTGTCGATCTTCTTCGCAGGCGTCGCGGTGGCGGGCGTGCTCGGCGGCCTTATCTCCGGCTGGATCATGCGCGACATGGCTGGCGTGATGGGCCTGTACGGCTGGCAATGGATGTTCGCCATCGAAGGCGCGCCTGCTGTCGTGCTTGGGCTGCTCGCGGCGTTCTGGCTCGTCGACGGCCCGCAGCATGCAGCGTGGCTCACACCGCAGGAAAAGGCGTATCTGATCGAGCAACGCGATGCAGAGCATCGGCCCGCGAACTCGCATTCGTCGCGCGCGTTCATTGACGCATTGCGCAACCCGCGCGTCTATCTGTTCGCGTTCATCTACTTCTCGCTGACGTGCGCATCGTTGACGCTCAACTTCTGGATGCCGCTGATGATCCGCGACTTCGGCGTGCACGACGTGCTGTGGATCAGCCTGTACACGGTGATTCCGAACGCGATCGGCGCAGTGGGCCTGATTCTGATCGCGCGACATTCGGATCGTCACGGCGAGCGGCGCAAGCATTTCGCGGCATGCACGATCGGCGGCGGTATCGCGCTTTCGCTGTTGACGCTGCATTTGAGCAGCTTTGCCGCGATGCTCGGCATTCTTTCGATAGCTGCCGTGCTGATCTTCGCTGCGCTGCCGATCTTCTGGACGGTGCCGTCCGGTTATCTGTCGGGCAAGGCTGCGGCGGCGGGCATTGCGTTGATCAGCAGCATTGGGATTACGAGCGGCATCGTGAGCCCTTGGGTGATTGGTCTCATCAAGACGCATACGGGCAGCATGGATAACGCGCTGTATCTGCTGACGGCTTTGTTGTTCATGAGCGGTATTGCGCTGCTGCGCGGGGTGCCTGAGAAGCGGGTCGTGGGGTAGAACCACGGCGCCTCCTTGTCAACGTTCATGCGGTTCGCCGCATCCGCGCTCGCGACGTTATCTGTCGACGAGCGCGAACGCTCGGTCTGGCTCCATCGTCATCACGATGCGATCTGCTTTGCCGCCATGCGTTCGACGTTATCTGCGACCGGAATCTTGGCCGCAGGCGTCAGCAATTCAGTGCATTTCAAGCAACTAACCGTCCGTCGGCGCGACGCCAACAGATGTATGCCTCGCTCACGAGGGCTCCTGGCCCATCATTTAACGTATTGACGATTGCCATCAGTGCGCGAGGAAATCTGCTCAATCAGATCGATATCTGCTCAATCAGCTCACTATCTGCTCAAAACTCGTCATATCTGCTCATTTCATGGACGCGTAGGCAGGCACTCCAGTCACCGGAAAGCTGTTCGGCCAAGACGATGCCCCCGTCGGTCGAGAGCTACTGGGCATCATCTTGGGCAATGACGCGGACTTCATCAACACGCCCGGGGAAGGGCTCGCCAGCCGCCCAACCCAATCCCCACAAGCCTATGCGCCCTGCATCGCCTGATCCCGCGACTTCGCAACAAACCATCCGTCAGGCATAAATGTCACCAAAAAATAATAAGAATAGCCCGATATATGATTGAGAATGATTCGCGTTTACGTTAGATTCGCTTCCATCTGACCGATAGCGACATGGAGACGATTCGATGGCTGAATCAATGGCGAGGTTTGCAGCACGGATCGACCGTCATCCGGCGGCGTTCGCACAAGGCGCACTGGACGACATCGAATGCGAGCCGTCCGAAGCGCCCCGCGAAGCGCACTCAAGCTCAAGCGAAGAACGCGGCTGCGAAGGGCTGCTGCTCGACGTGCTGATCGAAAACCGCCGCTCGCTGATCCAGCTTGCGCGGTCGTTCGTCGGTTGTTCGAGCCGTGCCGAGGATGTGGTGCATGACGTATTCATCAAGCTCACGGGCTTTTCGAACCAGGACGACGTGCGGCAGCCGCTTGCCTACGTGGCGCGTATGGTACGCAACGCATCGATCGACGCGTGCCGCCGCCAGTCGCTCGAAAACACGTGGCACGCGTGCGAGGAAGATGGGCTCGATGTGCCATCGCCCGAACCGTCGCCCGAGTCCGCGCTCGTCACACGCGACTCACTGCGCCACGCGTTCGACGCGCTCGCGCAATTGCCCGAGCGCACGCGCAGTGCCTTCGAGCGCGTGCGTCTGCGCGAAGAGACCTTGCAGGAAACTGCGCGCGCCTTGAACGTTTCGCAGACGCTCGTCCATTTCATGGTTCGCGACGCCGCGAAGCATTGCGCGGACTGCATGCACGCCGGGGCGCAAAACGTCGCGTATGCAAAGACGGCGGGTCGCAGTAAAAAAAGCTGCGCGTCGAACGTCAAGCAGATGACGGCCTTGTGAATTCACGAAGGCAAACGTTCAACTGCATCTCACCTGATACGCAAGCAGACAAGACATGACCCAGAACACGCATCAAGACACACAGGACGACGTTCAATACACGGTCGTCATCAACGACGAAGAACAGTATTCGATCTGGCCGACGTTCCGCGACGTGCCCGCGGGCTGGCGCGAAGTCGGCGTGCGCGGAGCGAAAGCCGCGTGCCTCGAACATATCGAAAGCGTGTGGACCGACATGCGTCCCGCGAGTCTGCGCCGTCATATGGACGCAGCGCCGAATACGCGCTGAGCCGTGCGCTGCCACCCTGCAACAGCAGAGCGCATCCAGGATTCTCGCGCGCCACGAGCGCGCCGCGCGAGACCGTTCTTCGAGCCGCGTCGATGCGTTATCAACGCATGATCGGCGCGGCCTGCCACTGAGGACACGTCATGACAGCGTCTCTCCTGACACTCGACGACCTGCGCATCGAGCCCGGCCTGCCGACCATCGTTTCGCCGCGCATCGACAGGTCATTCACGCTCGAAGCCGCAGCGCCGCTATTGCGCGACATCGCGAACAACTGCATCGAGCGCGCCGGCGGCGTGCTGTTCACGGGCTTCGACGTGCCGTCGATCGACACGTTCCAGCAATTCGCCGCCTCGTTCGGCTCGCCGCTGATCGGCTATGAATTTGCGTCGACGCCGCGCAGCCAGGTCGAAGGCGCCGTGTACATGTCGACGGAATATCCGCCGCATCGCTCGATTCCGCTGCACAACGAGCAGTCGTACACGCGCGAGTGGCCGATGCGCATCTGGTTCCATTGCGCGCTCGCCGCGCGTTCCGGCGGCGCGACGCCGATTGCCGACAGCCGCGCGATCTATCGCGCCCTCGATCCCGCGTTGATCGAACGCTTCGCGCGACGCGAACTGCTGTACGTGCGCAACTTCGGCCAGGGACTCGATCTGCCGTGGCAACAGTCGTTCGGCACCGACGACCCGCGCGCCGTCGATGCGATGTGCGCGGCGCGCGGCATCGATTGCGAATGGCGTGAAGACGACGACGGCGAACCGCTGCTGCGCACGCGCGAGCTTTGCCAGGCGGTTGCCGTGCATCCGCGCACGGGCGAGCGTGTGTGGTTCAATCAGGCGCATCTGTTCCATCTGTCCGCGCTCGATGAAGACATGCAGGAAGCGCTCGTCGATGCAGTGGGCCTCGACAACGTGCCGCGCAACGTCTATTACGGCGACGGCGCGTCGCTCGAAGCGGACGCGCTCGCGGAGATTCGCGGCGTGCTGGATCAACAGCGCATCGTGTTTCCGTGGGCGGGCGGCGATGTGGTGATGCTCGACAACATGCTGACGGCACATGCGCGTGATCCGTTCGAAGGCCCGCGCAAGGTCGTCGTCGCGATGGCGGAAAGCTACAGCGTTCCGGCAAACGCACAAAGGTCCAAAACCTTCGCCACCGCTACATGATCCAATGAAAAGCAGTTCCAACCTGGCATTGTCGGCGCGTTCGCTGACGGTGGGATATCGCGATCACGTCGTGATCGATTCGCTCGATATCGACATTCGCGCGAATCGCGTGACCGCGCTGTGCGGGCCGAACGGTTGCGGCAAGAGCACGCTGCTGCGCTCGCTCGCCGGCTTGCAGCCTGCACTGGCGGGTGAGGTGACGGTCGCGGGCAAGGCGCTCGCGTCGTATCGGCGGCGCGATCTCGCGCGCACGCTGACGATGCTCTCGCAGTTCAACCAGATTCCCGCCGGTCTCTCCGTGCGAGATCTGGTCGCGTACGGACGCTACGCGCACGGCGGTTGGATGCGTGGCTTGTCGAAGGAAGATCGCGCCGCAATTGACGACGCGCTCGCGGCAGCCGGCATCGCCGACGATGCCGCACGCGATGTCGCCGCGCTCTCAGGCGGCGAGCGCCAGCGCGCATGGATCGCGATGGCGCTCGCGCAACGCGCGCCCATCGTGTTGCTCGACGAGCCGACCACGTATCTCGACATTCATCATCAGCTCGACATTCTCAGCGAACTGCGCCGGCTGAATCGCGAGCGCGGTCTGACGATCGTCTGGGTGCTGCACGATCTGAATCAGGCCGCTGCATACAGCGATGAAATCGTGTTGATGCGCGCTGGCCGCATCGTCGCGCAAGGCACGCCGGACGCGATCATCGACCCGCAGCATCTCGAAGCGACCTTCGGCGTGCCAATGCTGCGCATCGCGCATCCGCAGACGGGCGCGCCGATGTGCGTGCCCGCGCATGCGGAAAGCGACGAACTGGCAAGCGCGTCCGACGACAAGGGCCTTGCCGCATGACCACGCTAGCCGCAAGAAAACGCATGCAGCGGGCGCAGACACGCGCGCTGCCGCGCTGGCGCGAGGCACAGCATAGCCGCGTCGGCGTGCTGACGTTCACGCTGCTCGCGTTGATTGCGATCGTCGCCGCGCTGCGCCTCGCCCCCGATCTGTCGTTGCTGCTGCACGCCGCAACGTCGAATGCAGCGCATGACACCGACGAACACGCGCTCGCGCACGTGCTGCTGTTCAACCTGCATTTGCCGCGCGTGCTGGCCGCACTGGTGGCGGGTGGATGCCTCGGTGTGTCGGGCGCGCTGTTCCAGTCGCTGACGCGCAATCCGCTCGCGTCGCCGGATCTGCTCGGCATCACGGGCGGCGCGCAGCTTGGCCTGCTCGCCGCGATGCTAATACCCGCGCTGGCGGGCGCTGCTTCCGTGCCGCTGCTGTTCGGCTGCGGCCTGCTCGCCGCCGCGTGCGTCGCGGCGGCAGCGGGCGGCTGGCGCGCGACGCCGTTGCGCATGGTGCTCGCGGGCAGTGTCTGCATGCTGCTGTTCTCGGCGGTTTCGACGCTCACGCTCGCGTTCTTCGAGCAAAGCATCGCGGGCGTCGCGCTGTGGGCGAGCGGCAGCCTTTATCAACCGGGCGCTGACGGACTGGTTACCGCGGTGCTGTGGCTGCTGTTGCCGCTCGCGGCGCTGCCCTTCGTCGTGCGTCCGCTCGATCCCATCGCGCTCGGCGACGACGCGGCGCTTGCCGTCGGCGTGCGCGTGGATGCAGCGCGCTTTTATGCGCTGCTCGTCGCGATCGGCTTCGCGAGCGTGGCGGTGAGCGTCGCAGGGCCGATGTCGTATGTCGGGTTGATCGCGCCGAACCTGTTGCGTCATCTGCGCGGCTCGCGCTCGACGCGACTTGCCGCGCTCGCACCGTTGTCCGCGCTGGTCGGCGCGCTGCTCGTGCTCGCAACCGATAGCGCCGTGCTCGCGCTCGATCTGGACGGCACACTGTCGACGGGCGTGGCGATCGCCGTCGTCGGCACGCCGCTGATGCTCGCGATGATCCGTCACGGCGGCGCATGGACCTCGGCGCTCACGCAAGCCGGGGACGCTCCCGCCCAATCGGCGCGCGGCCGTTTCGCTACATGGATCACGGGACTTTCCCCGCTTGGCACTGGTTTGATCGTCGCTACTGTCGCGGCCATTTCGATCTATGCCGCAGGCACGTTAGGCGAGACGTCGCTCGATCCGTCGCGCTGGCTCGCGGCATTGAACGGCAGCGACAGCGTCGCGCGCATGCTGCTCGATCTGCGTTTGCCGCGCGTGGTGTGCGCGTTGCTTGCGGGCGCGATGCTCGCGGCCAGCGGCGTGCTGATGCAAAGCGTCGTGCGCAATCCGCTTGCCGGGCCGGAAGTGCTCGGCGTCACGCAAGGCGCTTCACTCGCGACCCTCGTCGCGCTGCTGTTCTGGCCGCTCGCCGCGCACGCGACGATTGCGGTGTCGTCGCTGATCGGCGGCGGCGTCACGCTGGTCGCGATTCTCGCGCTGAACCGGCGCATGCGTTACGCGCCGCTTGCGGTCGCGTTGACGGGGCTGGTGGTCGGCACGCTGTGGACGACGCTCGCGCAATGGGTAATCGTGCAGGAAAGCGTGCAGCCCGCGCGCTTCGTCGTGTGGCTGGTGGGCGGCACTTACGGGCGTAGCTGGAGCGATGTGCTCGCGCTGTTACCGTGGTGCGCGGTCGCGCTGCCTGCATTCGTGCTGCTCGCGCGTCCGCTCGATCTGCTCGCACTCGGCGACGATCAGGCGGCATCACTCGGCTTGCCCGTCGCGTTGCTGCGTCCGCTTGCGCTGACGGTTGCGACCATCGCGGCCTGCGCGGCCGTTGCGGCTGTCGGGCCGATCGGCTTTGTCGGATTGATGGCGCCGCATCTTGCGGCATTGTTGGGGGCGCGTGCGCATCGCGTGCGCTTGTGGCTGGCTGCGACCTGTGGCGCTGCGATTCTCGCCGCTGCCGATATCGGCGCGCGCACGCTGCTCGCGCCGCGTGAAATTCCTGCAGGCGTGTTGACGGCTCTGATCGGCGCGCCGTATCTGCTCGCGTTGCTGATTGTGCAGGCAAGGCGCGAACGCAAGCGCGGACGGTGAATATGTCCTCTGCTGCAAAACCGTTTGCGTCGCTCGCCGCCGATACGCCGTTTGCCGCGTATGTCGAACGCGTGTGGCTCGGCGTGCCTGCTGAAACTTCAGACACCAGCGACGCCACACAAGTGCGCGTGCCGCTCACGCAACTCGCGACGCAGCGCGAAGCGATCCTCGATGCAATGCTCTTGCGCTACGGCGGCGATCCCGAACGTCATGCGCGCGCGCTGCTATCGCAGTGGAGCAAATACTATTTTGGTCTCGCGGTGCCCGCCGCGCTGGTGTCCGCGCTCGCCTTGCAGAAACCGCTCGACATGAACCCCGCGCGCTGCGTGCTGTTGCTGCGCGAAGGCATGCCTGAAGCGCTGTATCTGCAGCACGATGCGCTCGCCGACTCAACTGACGATCCCGCGCGGCGTTACGCATCGTTGATCGACGAGCATCTGCGCGGCGTGATCGACCTGCTCGCGAGCATGACGAAGATAGCGCCGCGCGTGCTATGGAGCAACGTCGGCAACCTGCTGGACACATTGTTCGAGCAATGCGCAGCGATGCCGGGTGCGGCCAGCGACGCCGCGTGGATGTTCGAATCGTGCACGTTGTTCGGTGGCGACGAGGCGAACCCGCTGCGCGTGCCCGTGCGTAACGTCACGCCGCGCTCGGCGCTGCTGCATGCGCCGTTTCGCGCGCGACGTGTCTGCTGTGTGCGCTATGAAATACCCGGAGAAGATCAACTGTGTGCGAGTTGTCCGCTACTACTCACGATGAGCGACGAAGACCTCGCGCGGCAAGAGGCAATACGATGAAGCAGACGCTGCGGGCGACCGTATGCGCCGCGTGCCTCGCGTTCTCGTGTTCCGCGAGCGCGGCAGGCGTGACACTCGTGCCTCGCGACACGGCCACGCTTGCGTGCACGTCGCTGTCCGCGAATCCGACTGTGACACAGGCGAGCGACGTGCTGCCCGCGCATCCGAAGCGCATCGTCGTACTCGAATTCCTGTTCGCCGAAGCGCTCCTTTCGCTCGACGTCACGCCTGCGGGCATGGTCGACACCGCGTATTACCCGTCGTGGATCGGCTATGGCGTCGAACGAATGCAGTCGGTGCCCGACGTCGGCACGCGCCAGGAGCCGAGTCTCGAAGCGATTGCCGCGCTCAAGCCTGACCTGATCATCGGCGTCGGTTTCCGGCATGCGCCGATTTTCAGCGCGCTGCAATCGATCGCGCCGACCGTGCTGTTCCAGTTCAGCCCCGAGATGAAGCTCGACGGCGCGCAGGCGACGCAGCTCGAATGGGCGCGCAGGATCTTCGATACGATCGGCTGCATCACGGGGCGCACGGTGCAGGCGCAAGCCATCGAACGGCAGCTCGACGAAGGGTTGGCACGCGATGCAAAGCGTCTCGCCGATGCGGGCCGCACGCATGCTGACTTCGCGCTGTTGCAGGAACTGGGTTTGCCCGACCGGTACTGGGCCTATACGAGCAACAGCATGGCGGGCGGCGTCGCGCGGAAGCTGGGTGTGACGCTATGGCCTTCGAAGCCGACTCGCGAAGGCACGACTTATCTGACGTCGGAAGATTTCTTGAAACACCCGCAGACAAGTGTGTTGCTGACGAGCGCAACTGGGCCGGAAGTGAAGCTGAACGCGAAGCTCGATTCGCCTGTTTGGCGGTTTGTGCCTGCGCGGCGTGAAGGACGCGTGACGTTGGTCGAACGTAATGTGTGGGGTTTTGGTGGGCCGATGTCGGCGTTGAAGTTGTCGCATGCAATGACGGATGCGTTGCTTTCGATGCCGGCGGCTGCTTCGCAATCGGAAGCTTCCAAGTCGCGGTGATGTTGTTGGTGGTTTGGTTTTGCTTCTGCTTTTTGCTTCTGCTTTTGCTTTGCGCTGGCATCCGCGCATTGCCTTCGTGCTTCAAGCGTCGCCCCTGTGCGGGGCGGCACCTACTTTTCTTTGCCGCCGCAAAGAAAAGTAGGCAAAAGAAAGCGGCTAACACCGCCAGTTCTTGTATTTGCCTGAGGGCCCCCAACCGGTCCCACGCTTCACACGGCAGCATTTCTGTTCGCGTTCGTTGCCAACGCGCGAACTAAGCGCCTCACCCGCTTCGAATGCCTGTGCACGGGCTAGTGGCAGCGAATGGTTTGCGCCGCCTAGGTGGCAAACTGTGTGTAGGTTGTCGCGTCGTATAGCTTGGCGCTCTTACATGGTGGGACGCGTGCGCTATTGGTCCGAAGTGAGGCGTGTGCAGCGCTACAGCCTACACACAGTTTGCCACCTGGGCGGCGGAGGAATATCCGGCGCGGCACGCTGCGACGCGGGCGCGCGAAGCGGGTGAGGCGCACCGCAAGAGCGCTGGCAACGAACGTGGGTCACGTGGTCGCCGTGTGAAGCGTGGGACCGGTTGGGGGCCCTCAGGCAAACACAAGAGCTGGCGGTGTTAGCCGCTTTCTTTTGCCTACTTTTCTTTGCGGCGGCAAAGAAAAGTAGGTGCCGCCCCGCACAGGGGCGACGCGTGAAGCACGAAGACATAACGCGGATGCCAGCGCAAATGCCCGACAATCCCGCCAGCGTCGCAGACAAAGTAGGTGCCGCCCCGCACAGGGGCAACGCATGCAGACCAATAACACCACGCGGATGCCACCAAAAGCAAAACCAAACCACCAACAACGTCCCAAAGCCTTCAGCCCGCATCAATTCTGGTCTGACGCACATCCGCCTGAACGGACGGCACACGTACTGTGCCATTTCCAGCAACCGCACGTGGCACACCGTGCGTTTCATTAACGATCGCGCCGTTATCCAGCTTCAGCACACGGTCGGCAAGCGGGAAGTAACGATCATCATGCGTGATCACGACGACCGTCTTGCCGCGACCGCGCAACTCCGGCAACAGTTGCTCGTAGAACACGGCCTTGAACGACGGGTCCTGATCGGCCGCCCATTCGTCGAACAGATAGAACGGACGATCTTCCAGATACGCGACGACCAGCGCGAGGCGCTTGCGCTGCCCCGTCGATAGCGCGCGCGTCGAGAACGTGCCGTTTTCAACGCTAACCTTGTGATCGAGTGCGAGCTTCGCGATCAGCGCATTGGCGCGGCCATCCGCGGCGGCGCGGGCGCCGTCGTTCGTGTCGTCGGGATCGACAATGCCGAGCAGCGTGTCGAACAGATGGAAGTCGTTGAACACCGTCGAGAAGCGCTCGCGATACGCGGGCCGCGTGTCCCGCGTTACGGGCGAACCATCGACTTCGATGACGCCGCCTTCCGGCTCATACAGACCCGTCAGCACCTTCGCGAGCGTCGTCTTGCCGCTGCCGTTGCCGCCGACGATGAACACCAGTTCGCCTGGCTTGAACGTCAGATCGATCGGTCCGATGCGGAACATGCGCTCGTCGCGCTCGTGGAAATACGCATGCGTGATGCCGCGCAGCGAGAGCGTGTCGAACGCGGCGGCCTGAGCGCTGGAAGCGCTTGCTGGCAAGGCCGCCGCATGATGCGGCTCCTCGAACTCGGCCAGCACGCGTTCGATGCGTTCGAGCGACACACGCGCCGCGTTCACGGTCGGCAGATTGTTCAGCAGGCCATCGAGCGGCACCAGCATGAACAGGAACACGATCACATAGCCCGCGGCCGCTTGCGCGTCGGCATGCACGCCGATGGACGGCAGGAAGGTCGCCGCGCCGAGGAACACATAGAACAGAAAGATGATCCAGCCCACGCCGATCGCATAGGCCACGAATGCGCGACGCCGATGATCGCGCACTTCGTTGATCGCAGCGCCGAGTTGTCCTTCGACGAATTGCCGCGCGCGCTCGCGATGCAGCTTCAGTTCCTTCGCACCCGCGAACAGCGAGCCGAGGTAATCGAACAGCCTGTCTTGCGCGCTGCCCGCTGCTTCGAGCGAAGCGATCGCACGAATATCGCCGAAGCGATAGCCCAGCGAGCCGACGACGATCGCGCTGAGCGCCAGCACGCAAACGGGCCACGACAGCCACGCGAGATACGCAAGGCAGCCCGCGACAATCGAGCCATGCATGACGATGTTCGGCAGCGCGAAGAACAACATCGACACGTTGGTGGCGTCGTCGGTGAGGATCGATTGCACGGGCGCTGCGCCGACACGCTCGACGTCGCGCAACTCGGCAGCCGCGACGCGCGCGGAAACATGCTCGCGCATGCGGCCCATCGTGTCCTGCGAAAGCCCCGCGAACAGCACGCCCGAAACGATGCGTGCGATCAGCGCGACCAGCGCGCACGCGGCGAAACGCAACGCGAGTGGCAGATCGGCGGCCGTGGGCGTGCTCAGCGCGCGGTTGAGCGTCGCAACCAGCAGCACGCTCGATACGCCATTCGCAATGCATGCGACCAGCGCGAGCGCAAGCGCGCCGCGCGAGCGTCGTAATAGCGACAACAGCAGACGGGTAGCGGGTTTGTTCGGGCGATCCGAACCATTCACGGGCGGTGCGTTGGAAGCAGTCATCGAAAGCGGGCGTGAGAGTGAAGGCGCGCATAGCGCATGAAGGGTCATCAATCGAATAGACGTTTGGGCATCGCAAAACTTTAGTTAAATCGCCGCGAGCGCGAGCAATCAAGGACTCCGGAGAATTTATTCCACCAAAGGGGTAAATTTTTTTTCGCGCGATTCGTCACCTGTGTGAAGCCGCTGAAATTGGGACCGGGACAAACCGTGCCCCGATACAGCGGCATAGCGGCCTTGCCGAAGGACTTCACACGAATGACGACTTTTCCGACTGCCTTGCATCAGCGACTGCGCGAACTCGCGCGCAGTGCACCCAACGCACCCGCGCTCGCCGCGTTTTCGCCGCATACCGTGCGCATGTCGCGCGGCGAACTCGACGCTCGCGCGGCGCACGTCGCGGCGGTGTTGCGCGCACGTGGCGTGGGGGCGGAAGTGCGGGTGGGCGTGTGCATCGACAGGTCGTGCGATCTGTTCGTCGCGTTGCTCGCCGTGCTGAAGGCGGGCGGCGTGTTCGTGCCGCTCGATCCGCGTCATCCCGCGCAACGTCTCGACTGGATGGCACGCGACGCAGGTTTGAGGCATGGCATCGTCACGCGCGCCGCGGACGCAACGATGCGCGTGAGGTTCGAGCACTGTATCGAAGTCGATGTGATCGACAGCACGCAAGCCGTTGCATTCGACGATGCGCAGGTTCATCCGCGCTCGGCTGCGTACATGATCTACACGTCGGGCTCGACGGGTACGCCGAAGGCCGTGGTCGTCGAGCATGGTCCGCTTGCCGCGCATTGCGATGCCGTGATCGATGCGTATCCGATGACGGACGCGGACCGCGTGCTGCATTTCGCTTCCGTGAATTTCGATCTCGCGCACGAGTATTGGCTCGCACCGCTCGCCGCAGGCGCGAGCATCGCGATCACCGCGCCCGGCACGGTCGCGCCCGACGATGCGCGTGCGCTGGTCGAGCAGGAGCGCGTGACGATCGCCGCGTTTCCGCCTGCCTATCTGCGTGAATTCGCGCAGGTCGCGCGGCGTCATGGCGTGCCCGCTGCATTGCGCGTGCTCGCGTTCGGCGGCGAAGCGATGCCCGGCGATGTATTCGGCGATATCAGGCAAACGTTTAACAAAGTGCGTTTGATCAACGGCTATGGTCCGACGGAGACTGTGATCTCGCCGATGCTGTGGCCGCTCGGTGCTCAAGCTGCCTTCAGCGACACGTCATGCGCATCGTTGCCGATCGGCAGGCCGATTGGTTTGCGGACGGCTCGCGTGAGCACGCCCGGATCGGCTGATGGCGCTTCTATCGACGATGGCTCGACAGGCGAGTTGCTGCTGGGCGGCGCATGCCTCGCGCGCGGCTATCACGGACGCGCGGCGCAAACGGCCGAGCGTTTCATCCCCGATGCTCACGGCGCGCCAGGCTCGCGCGTGTATCGAACCGGCGATCTCGCCCGTCTGCGCGTGGACGGCGCGTATGACTACATGGGCCGCATCGACGATCAGGTGCAAATTCGTGGCGTGCGCGTCGAACCCGGCGAGATCGCGCAATGTCTGCGCTCGCATCCTGGTGTGCGCGATGCGGCTGTGCTGGTCGAACAGAGTGCAACGCGCGTGCAGTTGACCGCATGCGTCGTGATCGAAAGCGCAATCGATGAAAGCGCGTTGCGCGAGCACCTGTCGCGGCACTTGCCGGAAGCCTGGCAGCCGCATCGATTCGCGCTGTTAGAGGCACTGCCTTACACGCTGAATGGCAAGCTCGATCGCGAATCGCTGCGCGCACGCGTTGCGTCGCAAACGGCAGTCGTGTCGTATCGTGAACCGCAAGGCGAAACGGCGCGCACGCTCGCGGCGATCTGGCAGGCGATTTTGGGCGATGAGCCTGTCGGCCTCGATGACAGCTTTCATGCGCGCGGCGGCGACTCGATTGCGATCATGCGCTTGCAGGCCGCGATCCGTGCGGAACTGCGCGTGAATCTGCGGCTGGATGCGCTGTTCGTTGATCGTTCGCTCGAAGCACTCGCGGCGCTCGTCGATGCGAGCGAAGTGGAAGACCTTACGCAGCCGCTTCCATTGAAAGCGGCCGCGCGAAGCACGACGGAGACCGATTACACGGACTATCGCGCATCATTTGCGCAGCAGCGTTTCTGGGTGCTCGCGCAAACGCGCGACGCTGGCGATGCTTATCACATCGCGGCGCACTGGAACATTCGCGGTTCGATCGATCACGCGTTGCTGGAAAAGGCGCTCGCGCAAGTGATCGTGCGTCACGAAGCGTGGCGCACTACGCTGCACGAAGACGACAATGGCATCGTGATGCAGCGCGTTCATGCACGCATCGCCGTGTCGGTCGATCAAACCGATTTGCGCGGCATCGCGCTCGAGTCGCGCAAGGCACGTGCAAACGAACTCGCCGACGAACATTCGACGCGGCCTTTCGATCTGCAACACGGCCCGTTGCTGCGCGCATCGCTCGTTACGCTCGCTGATGACGAGCATTGCCTGATGCTGACGGCACATCACGCGATCAGCGACGGCTGGTCGTCGCGTTGTGCGTTTGCGGAACTGGCGGAAGCCTATGCCGCGCTGTCGGAAAGCCGTGCTGCTGCATTGCCCATGCTCACCGCGCAATACGCAGACTTCGCGCAATGGCAGCGCGAATGGCTCGCTGGCGCGGAACGCGAGCGGCAACTCGGCTATTGGCGCGACGCATTGAAGGATTCGCCCGCGCCGCTCGCATTGCCCGTCGATCGCACAGTACCCGCAGAGCGCACGCTCATCGGCAAGCGCGGTTCGCGGCGCCTCGATCAACACGTATCGGCGGCTGTGCGCGATCTCGCAAGCGGCGAGCACGCATCGACATTCATCGTGCTGCTGACGGCATTGCATGCATGGCTGCATCGGCTGACGGCTGCGACGGATGTCGTGATTGCCGCGCCTGTCGCCAACCGTCAGCGCGCCGAAGTGGCGAATCTGCTCGGTCTTTTCATCAACACCGTGGCATTGCGCGCTCGCGTGTCGCCCCACGCGCCGTTCAATGCGTTGCTCGCGCAGGTGCGCGACACGACGCTGGGCGCATACGCGAACCAGGACATCCCGTTCGATCAGGTGATCGATGCCGTCAAGCCGCCCGTGCGGCGCGGCGAAGAATGGCTGCGCGTGAAGTTCGCGCAGCAGTTCGTCTTCGACGAACCCGTCGCGTTGCCGGGCGCCGTCGCAACGTTGACGCCCGGCCCCGATAACGCGGCGCGCTTCGACTTCGCGCTGGATTTCACCGACGACGCGCGCGGTATCGAACTCGTCGCGGCATGGGCGACGGATTGCATCGACGATGCGACCGCGCGGGCATGGCTCGACAGTTTCGTTGCACTTCTGACGGATAGCGTGGCGAATCCTGCGTTGGCTGTCAGTTCGCTCGCTTGTGCCGGGTCTCGCAGCAACCTGCTGCAAGGCCGCGCGCAGACGTACGAGTTCGCCGATGTCGTTGCAGCGTTCAAGCATCACGCGAATGCAACGCCAAAGCAGATCGCCGTCACGGACGCCCAACGGCAACTCACATTCGAGGAACTCGACCGCGCTTCGTCGCGTGCTGCACGAGCGTTGATCGAACACGGCGCAGGCGCGGAACAGGCTGTTGCGTTGTGTATCGACCGCTCTGTCGATTTCGTCGTCGCGCTGCTCGCCATATTGAAGTCAGGCGCGATGGCCGTACCGCTTGATCCCGCTGCGCCACGTGAGCGTATCGAAGCGTCTATCGCCGCATGTGACGCACGCTGCGTGATCGTGGCCGCCAACGCGCCGCAGGTCGAAACCCACGCGCCCGTGCTGTCGCTCAATGCGTTGATCGACACACACAGCGAAGCCGCATGCGCTTCGATAGCGCCCGAACAGGCCGCTTACCTGATCTACACGTCGGGTTCGACGGGCACGCCGAAGGGCGTTGTCGTTTCGCATCGCGCGCTTGCCGACTACGTGCAGGGCATGCTCGACGAACTGAAGTTCGCGCCCGGCGCGAGCATGGCGATGGTATCGACAGTTGCCGCGGATCTAGGCCATACCACGCTGTTCGGCGCATTGTGCTCGGGTCGCACGCTGCATCTCCTGCCGAAAGAAGCTGCGTTCGATCCCGATCGCTTTGCCACGACGATGCGCGAGCGTGGTGTCGGCGTGCTGAAGATCGTGCCGAGCCATCTGCATGCGCTGCTCGAAGCGCAGCAACCTGCCGACGTGCTGCCGTCGCACGCGCTGGTGCTTGGCGGCGAGCCACTGCCGTGGACGCTCGTCGAACGGATCACGGCGTTGCGGCCCGCGTGCCGCGTGATCAATCACTATGGCCCGACGGAAGCGACCGTCGGCGCGCTCACGTTCGATGCAACCGCGAACATGAACGATGCGAGCGCATCGGCAGGTGTGCCGACGGGACGTCCGTTGCCGAACGCGCGCGCGTTCGTGCTCGATGCGAACGGCGCGCCCGTTCCTGTGGGCGGAATCGGTGAACTGCATCTGGGCGGGCCGGGCGTTGCGCGAGGCTACCTGAGCCGCGCCGCCGCGACTGCGGAGCGTTTCGTGCCGGACGCAAGCGGCGCGCGTATGTATCGAACGGGCGACCGCGTGCGCCTGCGCGCGGACGGTGCGATCGACTATCTGGGCCGTCTCGACGATCAGGTGAAGATTCGCGGCTATCGCGTCGAGCCCGGCGAAGTGAGCGCGACGTTGCGCGCGCTCGACGGCGTCAGGCAGGCGGAAACGCTGGCCATTCACGAAGACGGCCGCGCGCGCCTCGCGTCGTTCGTCGTCGTGCAAGGTGCGAGCGATGAAGCATCGCTGCGCGCGCAACTCGCCGCGCGACTGCCCGACTACATGGTGCCCGCGACGTTGACGCTGTGCGACGCCCTCCCCGTCACGCGGAACGGCAAGATCGACCGTGCGAAGCTGCGCGAGCTTGCGCAACAGCCTGTCGCGCAATCGGCAAGCGAAGCGCCACTCGAAGGCGCAGAGCGGATTCTCGCCGACGTATGGAAAGAAGTGCTGCGCGCGGAGCGCGTGGGCCGCGACGACAACTTTTTCGAACTGGGCGGCGATTCGATTCTCGCGTTGCAGGTGATCGCGCGTTCGCGCAAACGCGGTGTCCGCTTCACGCCGAAGCAACTGTTCGACAAGCCGACCGTCGCGCAACTGGCGCAAGTCGCACAAGCGGTTGCCGTCGCCGAGCCGAAAGCGGAAACGCGTGCTGTTTCAAAACCGGACGCCTCGCATGTCGCGTTGACGCCCGCGCAGCGGCGCTTTTTCGGCTTGACGATTCCCGCGCGTCACCACTGGAATCAGGCGATCGAACTGCATGCGAGCGAGCGCTTCGATCTCGACGCATTCGCGCAGGCATTCGACGCGGTGCTCGCACATCACGACGCGTTCCGTTTGCGCTTCACGCAAGATGCGTCCTCTTCGTGGACTGCGCGCTACGCCGACAAGCCGTTCGACACGCTGCCCCTCGTCGCCATTGAAGCGCGCGACGAACACGACGCGCTCGCGCAATTCGACGAGTTGCAGCGCAGCTTCGATCTCGCGCGTGGACCGCTTGCGGGCGCGCTCGTCGCGATGCTGCCCGATGGCACGCCGCGCGTGTGGATCGCGGTTCACCATCTGATCGTCGATGGCGTGTCGTGGCGCGTTCTGCTCGAAGACCTCGATGCCGCCTACGTCGCGGCACGCGAGCGGCGTGCCATCAGGCTCACGGCGCAAGGCGCGCATGCGTCGGACTGGGCGCAACGTCTCGCCAGCAACGCAGCGGCGCTTTTCAGCAAAGAACTGCCGTACTGGATCTCGATGCAGCACGCGAGCGCCGCCGTGCCGTTCGACAATCCGCAAGGCACGGCGACCAATGCCGACGCGTGCACGGTGGAATGGACGATCGACGCCACGCTCACGCAGACGCTGCTCACCGATGCGAACGCCGCATGGCGGACGCAGACGATCGATCTGCTCGTCGCCGCGCTCGCTCAGACGCTGGGCGCAAGTGTCGAAGCCGAGTCACTGCTGATCGAGCTGGAAGGCCACGGACGCGAAGCGCTGTTCGAAGACTTCGACGCGAGCCGCTCGATCGGCTGGCTGACGAGCCACTATCCTGTCGCGCTGCCCATCGGTGCATCGAGCACCGACACGCTCACGGCCGTCAAGGACGCATTGCGCGCGGTGCCGAATAAGGGTGTCGGCTTCGGTGTGCTGCGCTACCTCGCCGATGATGTGACGCGCGCGTCGCTCGCCGCGCTTCCGCGTCCGCGCGTGACATTCAACTACCTTGGCCAGTTCGGCGAAGCATCGACCGAGCGCGCGCTGAGCGCACGCTTTGGCGGCGCGGGCTGCGAGCGCGACCCGGCGGGCCCGATGTCGAATGCACTGGCGATTCACGCGCATATCGACGGCGCGCGCAAGCTCAAGGTGCATTGGGTCTATAGCGCGGCGATGTTCGAGGCGGGCACGGTCGAAAAACTCGCGCGCACATTCGAAAGCACGCTGCGCGATATCGCGGCGCGCTGCATCGAATGCGTGTCGAAGCGCGGCGCGAGCGCCACCCCCGCTGACTTTCCGCTTGCGCAGCGCGCGGGCCTCTCGCAGCCGATGCTCGAGCGTCTCGAACTGGATTTGCGCATGGTCGACGACATCTATCCGCTGTCGCCGATGCAGCAGGGCATCCTGTTCCACTCGCTGTATGCGCCCGATCGCACCACGTATGTCAATCAACTCGTCGCGACGCTGACGTCGCCGGATATCGGGCGCGTGACGGACGCGTTCAATCGCGTCGTGCCGCAGCATGACATCTTGCGCACGAGCTTCTGGCATGACGCCGACGTGCCGCTGCAAATCGTGCATCGCCAGGCGAAGCTGCCGTTCGCCGTGCTCGACTGGCGTGGCCGCGATGCGCAGGACGCAAACTTCGAGCAATGGCTGACGGAAGATCGCGCGCAAGGCTTCGATCTGACGCAAGCGCCGCTGATGCGCGTGACGCTGGTTCGCCTCACCGACGACGAATGGCGCCTCGTGTGGACGCGTCACCACTTGCTGCTCGACGGCTGGAGCACGGCGCGTATGTTCGCCGACGTGTTGCGCGACTATATGAGCGAGCGCCGCGCGTTGTCGTTCGGCCAGGCGGCGCGGTTGCGCTACCGCGACTTCATCGCGTGGCTCGATGCGCGCGATCACGACGCCGACAAGGCGTTCTGGCTCGAACGACTCGCCCGCTTCGACGAGCCGACGCTGGTCGCGCCGAACGTGTCGCCGGAGGATGCTGCCGCACCCAGCGACGTCTGGCGCGCGCGGCTCGACGCGACCACGACCGCGAAGCTGACCGCGCTCGCACGCAGCCTCAGGCTGACCGTGAATACGGTGGTGCAGGGCGCGTGGGCGCTCGCGTTGCAGCGCATGACCCATCACGCGACGGTTGCATTCGGCGCGACCGTCGCGGGCCGGCCCGACGCGCTGCCCGACGTCGACAGCGTGCTTGGCCTTTTCATCAACACATTGCCCGTCATCGCCACGCCTGCACCGCAGCGGCGCATCGCCGACTGGCTCGCGGACCTGCAACGCGACAACGCGGCGAATGCCGAGCATGCGCATACGCCGCTCTTCGACATACAACGTTGGGCCGGACAGGGCGGTGGCGCAATGTTCGACACGCTGGTCGTGTTCGAGAACTATCCCGTCGATCCGGCGTGGTCGGCGAACCACGAACGTGCGCTGCGCCTGTCGGACATTCGCAGCGTCGAATCGACCGATCTGGCCGTCACGCTGGTTGTTCAGGCCGGCGATACCCTGACGATCGACTACGGCTACGACACGGCGCGTATTGATGAAGCGCGCGTGCAGACGCTGCATCGCGCGTTCAATGCCAGCATTGAAGCGTTTATCGCCGATCCGCATGCACTGCTCGGAAGCGTGTCGATCGCGACACACGACGATTGCACGCAACTCGTGCGCTTCAACGATACCGCGCACACGTGGCGCGATGAACAGCAACTGCCGCTTCATCGTCAGTTCGAACGCCATGCTGCTGCGACGCCGGACGCAATCGCGCTGGACTTCATCGACGCCAACGGAAACCGCACGCGCGTCACCTATGCCGAACTCGATGACCACGCGCGCCGCGTGGCCGCTGCGTTGCTGAATGCAGGCGTCGAGGCGGACAGCGTGGTAGCGCTATGCGTCGAGCGCTCTGTCGACATGGTGGTCGCGCTGTTCGGCGTGTTGAAGGCGGGTGCCGCCTATCTGCCCGTCGATCCCGACTATCCCGCGGACCGCATCGCGTATCTGCTCGACGATGCGCAGCCCGCCGTCGTGCTGACTCAACGGTCGCTGCATGCGCGCGTTGTCGCTTCGATCCGCAGCGATAGCGCGCATGTGCTGTGCGTCGAAGAATTCGATGCGAACGCCGCGCTCGAAACGCTTGTTGCTGTCGATCCCGATCAGCTTGCGTACCTGATCTACACATCGGGTTCGACAGGCAAGCCGAAGGGCGCGGGCAATACGCATCGCGCGCTCGCGAACCGGATCGCGTGGATGCAGGACGCGTATCGGCTGACGCCGCAAGATGTCGTGCTGCACAAGACGCCGTTCGGCTTTGACGTTTCCGTGTGGGAATTCGCGTGGCCGTTGTCGGTCGGCGCGACGCTCGCCATCGCCGCACCTGGCGATCATCGCGACCCAGCACGACTCGCGTCCGCCATCGCCACATTTGGTGTAACGACATTGCATTTCGTGCCGTCGATGCTTGGCGCGTTCCTCGGCCATCTGAAGGACTTCGATGCCGCTGCGCAATGCACGAGCATCGCGCGGATCGTGGCGAGCGGCGAGGCGCTGTCGCCCGAACTCGTGGCACGCGCACGCGCGCTGCTCCCGCAAGCCCAATTGCACAACCTGTACGGCCCGACGGAAGCCGCGATCGACGTGTCGCACTGGACGTGCACGGACGCCGACGCGCAGGCCGTCGCGGTCCCCATCGGCAAGCCGATTGCGAACATCCAGTTGCATGCGCTCGATGCGTCGCTGCATCCGTTGCCGGCGGGCGCAATCGGCGAACTGTATCTGGGCGGCGTCGGGCTTGCGCGCGGTTACCTGGGGCGCGCCGCGCTGACGGCGGAGCGCTTCATTCCCAATCCGTTCACGCCGGGCGCGCGCCTCTATCGCACGGGCGATCTCGTGTGCCGGCGCGCGGACGGCGTGCTCGACTATCTCGGCCGTGCCGATCAGCAGGTCAAATTGCGCGGCCTGCGTATCGAGCCGGGCGAGATCGAAGCGCTGTTGCGCGCTGCGCCCGGCGTGCATGACGCCGTCGTGATCGTGCGCGATGAGCAGTTGATCGGCTATGTCGCGCGACGCGCCGAAGAAGCATTCGATCACGCCGCGCTGTTCGCTGCGTTGAACGCGCAGTTGCCTGCCTACATGGTGCCCGCGCATGTGATCGAACTCGACGCGTTGCCTGTCACGCCGAACGGCAAGTGCGACCGCAACGCGTTGCCCGCGCCGTCGCTGCAAACGGCAGAAGTGGCCGAACCGCAGACCGACACCGAGCGCGAACTCGCCGCGATCTGGATACGCGTGTTGCGCATCGACGCGACCCACGCAATTGGCCGCGACGCCGACTTCTTCGCGCTAGGCGGACATTCGCTGCTGGCGACGCAGGCGAATGCGCAAATCAATCTGCACTGGTCACTCGCGCTGCCGCTGCGCACGCTGTTCGATGCCCGCACGCTGTCGCGCTGCGCGGCTGCCATCGACGCGGCGCTCGAAGCGCGCGGCGCTCACTCACTCGACGATGCAGCGCGCGCGATCGACGCGCTGCTCGGTGAACTCGAAGCGCAATGAGGAACGATCGAATGACATCCAAACCCGATCTGCTGGCGCTTGCCGCGCGTTTCGCACAATTGCCGGACGCGCAGCGCAAGCTGTTTATCACGAAGCTCGGTGAAGCGGGCATCGACTTTCGCGTGCTGCCGATCCCGGCGCGCGTGGACCGTTCGTCGGCCGTGCCCGCATCGTTCGCGCAGACGCGGCTGTGGCTGCACGCACGCATGATCGACGAGCCGGCGGCGTATCACGTGACGAGCCGGCTGCGGCTCGACGGCGAGCTGAATCGCGCGGTGCTGCGGCACGCATTCGATGCGCTGATTGCGCGTCATGAGGCATTGCGCACCACCTTTGCCGAATCCGCGGATGGCGGCGTCGAACAGGTCGTGCAAGCGCCTGCGCGCTGCCCGTGGCGCTTTACCGATCTGTCGCGCGCAGCGAGGGAAGAGCGCGAACGCATCGCCGCGGACGTTGCGGCGAAAGACGAAGATCAGCCGTTCGATCTGGTCCAGGATTCACTCGTACGCGTGCATCTGATCGCGCTCGACGACTCGACACACTGGCTCGTGCTGACGATGCACCACATCGTCTCCGACGGCTGGTCGATCGACGTGCTGCTCGACGAGCTGGCCGCGTTTTACCGCGCCTATGCAAACGGCGACACCGTTGCGCTCGCGCCGCTGCCCGTTCAGTACGCGGACTTTTCGCTGTGGCAGCGCCGCTGGCTCGATGCGGGCGAGGCTGAACGTCAGCTGCAATTCTGGCGCGAGCAGGTGCGAGCGGACGCGGGCGTGATCGCATTGCCCGGCAGCGGCGCGCGCTCGATGCAGCGCAGCGCACGCGGTGGCCGTCATTACTTCACCGTCGACGCAACGACTGCACAACGCGTGCGCACGCTCGCGCAAGCGCGTCGCGCGACGCCGTTCGCGGTGTTGCTCGCGGCCTTGCATGCATTGCTGGCGCGGGCGAGCGGCGAGTCGCATGTGCAGATCGGCGTGCCCGCCGCGAATCGCGAGCGCGCGGAAACGGCGGGGCTGATCGGCTTCTTCGTCAATACGCTGGCAGTGGGCGCGCGCGTCGATATGCGCAAGCCGTTCGATGCGTTGATCGACAACGTGCAGCGCGCGCTCGTCAATGGTCAATCGCACCAGGACGTGCCGTTCGAACAGGTGGTCGAAGCGCTCGGCGTGCCGCGCAGCGCGAGTCATCATCCGCTGTTTCAGGTGATGGCGTCGTATGCGGCGCGCCGCGCATTGCCCGCATTCGACGACGTGCGCGTGACCGATCTTCCATTCGGCGCGCCGTATGCGAAGTTCGATCTGACGCTCGGTTTCGAGGAACGCGAAGATGGCGCGCTCGATGCCGCTTTCGTCTATTCGACCGATCTGTTCAACGCGCAGGCCGTGCAGCGGATTGCGGGCGAGTACGCACAGTTGCTCGACAGCGCGCTTGCGACGTCGCATGCGCCCGTGGGGGACCTCGAATGGCTGACGCAGAGCGAGCGCGCGCAGCTGAACGCGTGGAACGGGTATGAGCCGGATGATGCGCCGTTCGTCCCCGTGCATGCGAAGCTCGCGCAGCATGCGAAGAAGAAACCCGACGCGAGCGCGGTGATGGACGCCGAAAGGACGCTCACGCGCGCAGAACTCGACGCACGCGCCGCGCAGCTCGCGGCGCGGATGATGGCAGCGGGTGTCGGCGCGGAAACGCGGGTCGGCATCGCGGTCGGGCGCTCGACGGATCTGTTCATTGGGCTGCTCGCTATTCTCAAGTCGGGTGGCGCGTTCGTGCCGCTCGACCCGACGCATCCGCGCGACCGCCTCGCGCATATCGTCGACGACGCGTCGATCGAACATGTCGTTACCGAACGGCGCCATGTGCCGAAGCTTCCGCTGCGGCACGGCACGCGCGTATGGCTGATCGACGCGGAAGACGAATCGGCGCAAGACGACGTCGCCTATCACGAACCGACCATTGCGCCGACGCAGGCCGCGTATCTGATCTATACGTCGGGCTCGACGGGCAAGCCTAAAGGCGTCGTGGTCGACCACGCATCGATCGCGATGCACTGCGCGGCGATTGCCGCGCGCTACGGCATGCGAGAGAAAGACCGCGTGCTGCACTTCATGTCGATCAATTTCGACGGTGCGCATGAATGCTGGCTCGCGCCGCTGACAGCGGGCGTCGACATCCGCATCACCGACGATGCGTTGTGGCCACCCGCCCAAACCTGCGAAACGATCGCGAGCGAACGGATCACGATTGCTGCATTCCCGCCGAGCTACGCGCTGCAAATGGCCGAATGGGCGCGCGCGCATGGCGCGCCGCGTTCGCTGCGTTCGCTCACGGTCGGCGGCGAGGCGACCTCGCGCGAAGCGTTCGCCGCGCTACGTCAGGCGTTCCCCGATGTGCGCATCGTGAACGGCTATGGTCCGACGGAGACGGTGATCACGCCGTTGCTGTGGATGATCGACGCGCACGAAGACGCGAGCGATATCGCCGATGCAGCGTATCTGCCTATCGGCACGCCCGTCGGCGAGCGCACCGCGCATGTGCTCGATGCGAACCTGCGGCCGTTGCCGATTGGCGTGACGGGCGAACTGTATCTGGGCGGCACGGGCGTCGCACGCGGCTATCACGCGCGCGCCGCGTTGACGGCCGAGCGCTTCGTGCCCGATCCGTTCGGCGCGCCGAGCGCGCGGCTGTATCGAACGGGCGATCTGGTCCGGCGGCGCACGAATGGCGTGCTGGAATTCGTCGGCCGTATCGATCATCAGGTGAAGGTGCGTGGATTGCGTATCGAGCTTGGCGAGATCGAAGCGCGCCTGATGGCGCACGACGATGTGCGCGACGCGGTAGCCGTGGTGCGCGGCAGCGGCGCGGATGCGGCGCTCGCTGCGTACGTCGAACTCAGCGACGAGGCGCGCAAGCGTAGCGAGCGGGTCGACGGCGATGTGCTCGCAGCGCATTTGCGCCGCGCGCTGCCGGACTATATGGTGCCGCCGCATATCGTCGTGCTCGATGCGCTGCCGCGCAACGCAAACCGCAAGATCGACCGCGCGGCGTTGCCGGAACCGGTACGCGTCGAGCGTGAGTTCGATGCGCCCGCAGCGGGCATCGAAACGGCGCTCGCGGCGATCTGGTGCGAAGTGCTGCGCGTCGAGCGCGTGGGCCGCGCCGATCATTTCTTTGAACTGGGCGGCCATTCGCTGGCGGCCGTGAGCGTGGCAACGCGCGTCAGCGAACGGCTCGCGCACGACGTGCCCGTTCGCACGCTGTTCGAAGCGCCGACGCTCGCTGCATATGCGCAACGCGTGGCCGAATCGCCGCGCGTCGGGGCGCGCGAGAACGAGCGTCACGAGCCGGAATCGAAAGACGCGACCGACCTCGCGTTGAGCGATGCGCAACGCGCGCTGTGGTTTCTGTGGCGCGCGCAGCCGGAAAGCGCGGCGTACAACATTCCCATCGCTCTGCGCCTGCGTGGCGCCGTGGATGTGACCGCGCTAGAAAACGCATTCGATCACGCAGCGCACAAGCATCCCGCTTTGCGCGCGCGCCTGGTATCGGCGAAAGGCGCTGCCGAACCGCGTCAGGTGATCGACGCGCATCGTCGCGTGACGTTGCCCGTCGTCGATCTGCGAGCGCTTGCGTCGATTGACGAACGTATTGCGCGGGCGACGAAGCTAACGGATGAAGACGCGCTCGCGCCGTTCGATCTCGCCAAAGCGCCGCTGTGGCGCGCGCGCCTGATCCGCCTCGCCGACGACGATCATGTGCTGTCGGTCGTGATCCATCACATCGTTGCCGACGGTCATTCGATCGACGTGTGGCTCAACGACGTGCAGACCGCTTACGCGGCATCCGCAACGGGCGAGCCGTTGAGCACGTCGCCGCTGAAGCCCGCGTTCGCCGCCCGCACGAAGCCGAGGCAAGCCGACCTGAAGTACTGGCGCGACGCATTGCGCGACATACCGTTGATGCGTTTGCCGCAGCCTGCGGATGAGCGCCCCGTTTCGCCTGAATGGAGCGCGGGACGCATCGCGTTCGCGTTCGACGCGCAGACGGCCGAACGCGCGAAGGCGTTGGCGATGTCGTCGCACGCCACGCTGCCGATGCTGTTGCACGCGGTGCTGAACGTCGCGCTTGCACGGCAGACGGGCGCGCTCGATCAGGCTGTCGGCGTACTCGCATCGACGCGCGATGCCGGCACCGACGACGTGATCGGTCTCTTCATCAATGCGGTCGTCGTGCGCACGGCGATGCGCGAAGCGGGATCGCCGCGCGAAGTGATTGCCGCCGTGCGCGAAGCCGCGCTGGGCGCGTATGCGCACGTCGCCGCGCCGTTCGCGCAGGTTGTCGACAGCGTGCGCGCGTCGCGCACCGCGAACGGCAATCCGCTCTTCCAGGTGATGTTCAACTATCTGCGGCCTGCGCAAAGCGATACGCGCCAGTGGCACGGCGTCGAAATCGATGAGTTCAACGATGTGCGTCATCGCGTCGTGTTCGATCTCGAACTCGATATCGTCGAGCATCCGGATGGCCGCGTGACGGGCGCGTTCTCGTATGGACGCGAACTGGTGGCTGGCGAGTTCGTCGCTCGGTTGTGCGCCGATTATCTGGCCGCCGTCACGCGCTTTATTGACGCGCCGGAAGAAGCGATTGTCATTTCGGGCGAGCCGTCCATCACCGCGCAGACGGAGGCGCATCACGGGTCCGTCGATCCTTCGCCGCGTGCCGCACGACTCATGCATGCGCTCGCACGCATCTGGGCCAATACCTTCGACGGCGACACGCTCGATCACGACGACAACCTGTTCGAAGCAGGCGCGACGTCTTTCGACGTCGTGCGCTTCGTCGATGCGGCGAGCGCGGCGGGCTACGCGATCACGATCAACGACGTGTTCGTCCATCAAACGCTATCGCGCGTGGCCCATGCGCTGGCGCTGCGTCTCGACGCGAACATCGAACAGGAAGCACGCGAAACGGCTACGGAGGTGCGCGATGCACGCTGATTTCATACGGAGTGACATGAACGCGTTCAAGCAGCCGTCGCTGGCGGCGTATCTGGAAGGCGACGCGATCACGGTGGCCGAAGATGGCCGCGCCGAAGGCATCGTTCTGCACGCGCGCTGGACGCGTGAAGAGGGTCTACGCATCGTCGAATGGTGCAAGGGGATTTCGCCGCTGGGGCAACGCCGCGCGGTACTGGCGGCATTGCGCGCGGCATTCGGCGCGAGTCGCGACAGCAAGTCCATCGCGCTCGATATCGACAAGCTGCATCGCGAGGCGTTCGACGCGCTGCGTCACAGCGGCGTGCTGACCGCGCAGAACCTTTGCCTGCGCGATGCGTGGGCGCAACAGCCTGATTTGTGGCTCACGCGCGATGCGTCGACGCCGCACGCGGCGCTGTCCTATGCGATGACGGATGGCGCGCGGCATCCGCGGCGCGCGCCTTATGTGGACGGCGTCGTGTATGCGCGCGATGTGCCCGAGTTCGGGCATCGCTTTACGTTGCACACGGCTTGCGTCGCGCAGCACCTCGAACACCTGCATGCGTGGATGAACGAGCCGCGCGTCAATGCGTTCTGGGGCGAGGCGGGCACGCTCGACGCGCATCGCGCGTACCTCGACCGCGTGCTGTCGACGCCGCATGTGCATCCGTTGATCGGTGCGTTCGACGGCGAGCCGTTCGGTTACTTCGAAGCGTACTGGGCGAAGGAGGACCGCATTGCGCCGTTCGCGGCATCGATGGATTTCGATCGTGGTCTGCACATGCTTGTCGGCGATACGCGCTGGCGCGGCGCCGCGTGTGTGGCGGCATGGCTGCCGTCGCTGGTCCATTACCTCTTTCTCGACGATCCGCGCACCCAGGCCGTCGTGTGCGAGCCGCGTCACGACAACGCTCGCATGATCGATTACCTGAAGCAGCATGGTTTTTCGAGCATCGCGCATTTTGATTTTCCGCACAAACGGGCGTTGCTGATGCGCTTGGTTCGGGAAGCGTTTTTCGACGGTCGTCATCTGTGATGTCCCGCTGCGCTTTCCGTTACACGCACAACGTTCGTCGCCACTGGTAGAAGGGAGACAATTCATGAGTCAACGAGAATACATTCACGATCTGATCGGCGTCGGCTTCGGGCCGTCGAATCTCGCGCTGGCCGTGCGCCTCGCGGAAAACGGCGGCGCGCCGGGCGCGCACTGCTTCATCGAACGGCAGCCGGAGTTCGGCTGGCATCGCGGCATGCTGCTCGACGACAGCCGCATGCAGATTTCCTTCCTCAAGGATCTCGTCACGATGCGCGATCCGAAGAGCCGCTTCACGTTCATCAACTATCTGTTCGAGCGTGGACGTCTGCAGGATTTCGTCAACCTGAAGAACTTCTATCCGACACGGATCGAGTTTCATGACTATCTGCGCTGGGTCGCGAGCGCATTCGACGATCAGGTGCATTACGGCGAATCCGTCACGCAGATCGAGCCCGTCACGGACGAGAACGAACCGCGCACCGTCACGCACTTGCGTGTGCATTCGCGCGATGCGCAAGGCAAGGAGCGACATCGGCTGACGCGTGCGTTGTCGGTCGGCATGGGCGGTGTGCCGCAGATTCCGGCAGCGTTCGCAGCCTTGCGCGATGCCGCCGTGATCCACTCGTCGAACTATCTGACGACGATCGGCAATGTAATCGGCGACGGCAAGGGCGACGAGGCACGGCGTCGCGTTGCTGTCGTAGGCAGCGGTCAGAGCGCGGCCGAAGTATTCATCGATCTGACGCGCCGCTTCCCGCATGTCGACGCGACGCTCGTGATGCGCGCGCCCGCGCTGAAACCCGCCGACGACAGCCCGTTCGTCAATGAAATCTTCAACCCGTCGTTCACCGATCTCATCTATTCGCAGCCGAAGGACGCGCGCCGCTCGCTGCTCGATACGTTCCGCGACACCAACTACTCAGTGGTGGACCGGCCATTGATCGAGCAGATCTATGAGCTGCTATACGTGCAAAACGTGAGCGGCACGGCGCGTCATCGTCTGCTGAACAACTGCGCGATCGAATCCGTGCGTGAAGTGCAAGGCGCGCAAGGGAATGAAATCGACATGCGTCTGCGCGACCGGATGGACGGCGATGCGCGTGGCGAGCGCTTCGACGCCGTCGTGCTCGCGACGGGCTATCGGCGCGACGCGCATCACGCGTTGCTCGACCCGCTCGCCGATGCCTTGGGCAAGCCCGTCGAGCAATGCGAAGTCGCGCGCGACTACATGCTTGCGACGCCGGCGCATTTCCAGCCGCGCATCTACCTGCAAGGGTGCTGCGAAGACAGCCACGGCCTGAGCGACACGCTGCTGTCGATCCTCGCGCGCCGCGCGGACGAAATCGCCGGCTCGCTCGAAGCAGGCAACAACGAAAACAGTTTCGAAGTTCAAACGCGCACAGGGGCGCAAACCGGGGTGAGCGGCGGCCGCGTGGCTTTCGCTCTTTGACAACAACAAGCGGCGCGACGCGCCGTCATCAATATTCCGAGGTATCAGATGGAGTGGGTCACAGGCACGCAGCGGCGTGCCATTGCTGCGGCAGCCAGCATGACTTTTCTCGCCACGGCAACGGGTTACGCGCAGGCGCAACAGGCGCCGGATAATCAGAACAGCGCGCAAGACAAGACCGCGACGTTGCCCGCCGTGAAGGTGCAAGGCACGGCCGCGGGCGATACGGAAGGCTTCGTCGCGTATCGCACCGCCACGGCGACGAAGACGGATACACCGCTCGACGAAGTGCCGCAGACGGTGAACATCGTGACGGCGGCGCAAATCGAAGAGCAGGGCGCGACCTCGATCAATCAGGCGCTGCGTTACGTGCCGGGCTTTTCGTCTTACGGCGCGAGCACGCGCTCCGACTGGTACACGGCAATTCGCGGCTTCACGCCAAGTGTGTTCGTCGATGGGCTGCAGGTGCCCAATACGCTGAACCTCGCGAGCTGGCGCGTCGATCCGTATCAGGTGGAAAGCATCACGGTGTTGCGTGGGCCGACGTCGGTGCTTTACGGACAAGGCGACCCAGGCTCGCTCGTCGACATTCAGACGAAGCAGCCGACAGCCGAGCGTATCCGCGAAATCGAATTGCAGATCGGCACGGATGCGCGCAAGCAGATCGGTATCGACCTCGGCGGCAAGATCGACAAGGACGGCACGCTGACGTATCGCTTCGTCGGCGTGGGGCGCGACGGCAACATGCCGACGGGGCCGAATGCGGATCAACGACTGATGTTCGCGCCGTCGGTCAAATGGCAGCCCACGGCCGATACCTCGTTGACGCTGTATGCGACCTATCTGCGCGATAACACCGACGTGTCGGATAACTTCCTGCCCGCGTCCGGCACGATTCTGCCGAACCCGAATGGCGTGATCTCGAACGACCTCTATACGGGCGACGGCAACTTCGCGCGTTATGACAAGCGGCAGTGGTCGGTCGGCTATCAGTTCGAGCAGCGCTTGAATCCGACGTGGACGTTCCGCCAGAACACGCGTTACATGCATCTGTCGTTGAACAATTCGACGGTGTACGGCGGCGGCCTCGACCCCACCGACCCGACGGAAGCGTCGCTGACGCGTTACGCGGGTCTGTTCCAGCCGAACTACTCGCGCTTCGACATCGACAATCAGGCGCAGGCGCAATTCCACACCGGCTCGATCGAGCATACGGTGCTACTCGGCTTCGAATACAACCGGCAGTTGTCGACGGATAGCGAACAGCTCGCGCTGGCGCCGAGTTTGAACATGTTCAACCCCGTCTACGTTCCCGTGACGTCGGATATCTTCAGCGGGCCGAATTCGTTCGGCTATAGCGATACGAAAACGAAGCTCGACAGCTTTGGCGTCTACGCGCAGGACCAGATCAAGCTGACGCCGCGCATCGTCTTCACGATTGGCGGCCGCCAGGACTGGAGCCGCAACACGACGACAGACACCGTCGCGAACACCGAACAGCGGCAGAACGATCACGCGTTCACATATCGCGTGGGCGCCGTGTATCTCGGCGATTACGGTTTGTCGCCGTATATCAGCTACGCGACCTCGTTCAATCCCGTGATTGGTGTGAACGCAGACGGCACGCCGTTCCAGCCGACCAAGGGCAAGCAGATCGAACTCGGTTTGCGCTGGCAGCCGTTCAACAAGAACCTGATGTTGAACGCGGCTATCTATCAGATCAACCAGACCAACGTCACGACACCCGATCCAAACGATCCAACGGGAACGTTCAGCGTGCAGACGGGTGAAGTGCGTTCACGCGGCATCGAGTTCAGCGCCGTCGGCAACGTGACGCGCGATCTGAGCATCATCGCTTCGTACGCGTATCAGGATGTGAAGAACATCAAGGCCAACGACGATTCGCTGAACAAGTGGCCAGTCGCGATTCCCTTGCCGCACCAGACGGCTTCACTGTGGGCCGACTGGACATGGCACACGGGGCTGCTGACGGGCCTCGGTTTCGGCGCGGGCCTGCGTTACACGAGCTATAGCGCGGGCGCGGCGGATAACTCGCTGCACGTGCCGGGCTACACCGTGTATGACGCGGCCGTGCACTACAACATCAGCAAATGGCGCTTCGCAGTGAACGCGACGAACATTTTCAACCGCCGCTACGTGAGCGGTTGCCAGAGCGCGTTTGCGTGCTTCTACGGCAACCAGCGCACGGTGCTGGCGACGGCGCGTTACGACTGGTAAGCGCCACGACCATTGGATCATTTGAGGAAAGGAAGACACACCATGAACGCTCGCGTGGCCTTTGAGGAACTTGTTCCGACGCCGGACGGCTTTGCATTGTCGGCGTGGCCGCGCGATGCGGCACCCGTGCAGCTATTGCCCGCGCTCGCTGAGATCTTTTGCCGCGATGCGAAGCGACAGCAGGTGTCGCTGACCGTGCCGTTCGAACACGACGACGACGCGACGCACGCGTTCGTCACGCGCGCGATCCGCGAAGGCATCGTGGATACCGCGGCACACGAAGGCTCGACACTGCGGCTCACGACGTCGCGCGCGAGCTTCTGGCAGCAGCCGTCGCTGTGGCTCACGGCGCCTTCTTCGGCAGGCATGCCGATGCGCTACACGATTCATCACAACCGGCGCCATCCCGTGCGCGCGCCGAAGCCGAAGGGCACCGTGTATCGCCGCTTCATGCCGACGGTCGGCATGACGTTCACGCTGCGTACGGTCGACGTCGAGCGTGACACGGACCTCTTTCACTATTGGCAGAACCAGGATCGCGTTGCGCACTTCTGGGACTTCAAGGGCACGCGCGAACAGCATGCGGCGTACCTGGGCGAGCAGTGCGCGGACCCGCATGTGCATCCGCTGATCGGTTGTTTCGATGACGAGCCGTTTGCGTACTTCGAGGTCTATTGGGCGAAGGAAGATCGCGTCGCGCCATTCTATGACGCCGACGATTTCGATCGCGGCCTGCATCTGCTCGTCGGCAACAGCGACTATCAGAGTGCGGGCAAGCTGCGCGCGTGGTTCAACGGCATCCTGCATTACATGTTTCTCGACGATCCGCGCACGCAACGCATAGTCGGCGAGCCGCGCATCGATCACACGCGGCACATTGCATGGATGCACCGGTTGGGCGCGTTCACGCTGAAGGAGTTCGATTTTCCGCACAAGCGTGCGGCGCTCGTGATCGTCGAGCGCGAGACATACTTCGGGCAGTTCGGGCCTTGAAGTGTTGCGCGACTAGACCTGCACCGACGGAATGTTCTTCATGCAGCGCAGCGCGAACATCGAGCGGCTGTGGCGAATGCCCGAGATCTTGTAGAGCTTTTCGCGCAGGAAGCGCTCGTAGCCGGCGGTGCCGTCGACGGCAACCTTGATCAGATAGTCGTACTCGCCTGACACGAGATATGCCTCAAGCACTTCGGGCAGCGTCGCCAGCTCGTCGCCGAAGCGGGCCAGTGCGTCGTCGTCGTGCCGGTCGAGCGTCACTTCGATCAGCACGACGTCCGCGAAGCCGAGCTTCTGCTGATCCAGCAGCGCGACGTAGCCGCGGATATAACCGTCAGTTTCGAGTTGACGCGTGCGGTTCCAGCACGCAGTCGTCGACATGCCGACGATCTCCGCGAGTTCCGCATTCGACAGTCGCGCGTTCTTCTGCAGCGCGCGCATGATTGCGCGGTCCTGGTTGTCCAGCGGGCGGTTGCGGGCTTGCATGATTGGATCTGGAAGAATGTTCGGCTTCTGCCGATTCTACAGGAATAGTCTTCCGGGGTTGGGTGGTCAGTACCCGCAAAAAGGAAGCCTATCCACGGTGTCACCCGGTATATTCTTCCACATGCTTCCTTGCCCGCAACGACAGACGGATTACCCTCCGCCAACGGGCGCCGCGTCATTCGCAAGATGACGCCGGCAGGGGCGGTCAGCGGCGAAACCCACGCCGTGCGACGCGTTCATCGGTCACGGAAGCATTCACCCCTCCGCGCTTTTCTCCTCCCCTGTTCTCCGCGCCTTTTTGAAAGCATCGACAGACGCTTTTATTAGTAAAACAATCTATATTGCAGAAACAAGACCCTTCATCGCGAGTCGCGGTTCCCATCGGGCTTGTGGTAGACCGTGCCTGCGTGCCACGTCGCATCGTCAGATCATGGCGGTCTTCAGAAGACGGCCATGCTTCAACCAGCAGGGGGGAGCCATGTCTTCGTCACCGCTTTTCGATGCGCCGCACGGTCTTGGCGATGCCGGCGAACAGGTCGATTCGCGTCTGCACAATCACGATCTCGCGCCCGTGCCGCACGCCCGGCGCACGTGGACGGGCTATAGCATCTTCGCGATGTGGATGTCCGACGTGCATAGCGTCGGCGGCTATACCTTCGCGGCGAGCCTGTTTCTGCTCGGCATTTCCGGCTGGCAGGTGCTGATTGCGCTGACGGTCGGCATTCTCGTCGTCTACATGCTGATGAACTGGGTGGGCAAGCCGAGCTATATGCACGGCATTCCGTTCCCGGTCATGGCGCGCGTGAGCATGGGCGTGATGGGCGCGAACCTCGCGGCCGTGATTCGCGGCGTGGTCGGCATCGTCTGGTATGGCGTGCAAACTTACTTCGCTTCGAAAGCGGTCGCGACGCTACTGGTTTTGTTCGTTCCTGCATCGACGGCATTGCAAGGCTTCAGCTTTCTGCGCCTGGACGGTTTGGGGTGGGTGAGCTTCCTGTTCATGTGGTTCTTCCAGTTAGTGATCTTTCAACGCGGCATGGAGACGATCCGCAAGTTCATCGACTTTTGCGGGCCGGCCGTGTATGTGGTGATGTTCGTGTTGATGGCGTGGATACTCTCGCAGGCCGGGCTTGGCAGTTTGAATCTGACGCTTGGCGGTAAGACGCTAACAGGCGCGGAGCAGTTCGCCGGCATGGGCAATGCCGTGCTGCTCGTCGTCAGCTATTTCGCCGCGCTGCTGTTGAATTTCGGCGATTTCTCACGCTTTGCGAAAAGCGAACATCAAATGAAGGTCGGCAATTTTTTGGGGCTGCCCGTCAATTTCATCGTGTTCGCGATCATCACGGTGATCGTCACGTCGGGTAGCGCAACCGTGTTCGGATCGATGATCATGGACCCGGTGGCGATCGTCGCGCACATCCAGAACAAGGTGGCTGTGGTGATTGGCAGCGTCACGTTTATCGTGGCGACAATGGGCATCAATATCGTCGCCAATTTCGTTTCGCCCGCCTACGATATCGCGAATCTTTTCCCCAAACATGTCGATTTCAAGCGCGGCGGTCTGATCGCTTCCATTCTCGCGGTACTCGTGTGCCCGTGGATATTCGTCGACAGTCCCAAGGCCATTACGATTTTCGTCAGCGTATTCGGCGCGGTGCTTGCGCCGCTCTATGGCGTGATGATGGCCGACTTCTATCTGATCAAAAAACAGCAGGTGCAAACGGCCGAGTTGTACACGATGTCGTCGACGGGCCGCTTCTACTACGACGGTGGCTGGAACAAGGTCGGCGTCGCGGCACTCCTGCTGTCGGGCTGCATTTCTATTGGCTGGGAATTGTGCACACAACTACTGCACGTCCTGCCTGAAAACAACTTTGGCTGGCTGATCGGCGCGGTGGCAGGCGCGGTGCTCTACGTTGGGATGATGCGCGCGGCACGCAGAACCTGACGCGACGGAAACCGGCCGCATTGGCGCTATAGCACGAATGCTGACGCAATAGCGTTATGGACCGATTTAAGCGCTAGTTTGTCTTTAGAGACCGATCAAAGTATTCGATACTCAGGAGTCGATTCGTGACATGCGATGGCGGGCCACAGCCGTTTTATGCGTGCATACCCGATCGTATATGGCGGCAAGGCCACCGAATCGAAATAACTCCATATTGCTACGACTTTCGAACGGACACGAAGATGGACCGGCTTGACGCGTTAAGGCTGTTTGTCGAAATCGCCGAAGCCGGGAGCTTTTCCGCGGCCGCGCGAAAGAGCGCGGTGTCGACGTCGACAGTCACGCTCGCGCTGCAAAAGCTGGAAGAGGAAGTGGGCGCGCGCCTCATCATGCGCACGACGCGCCGCCTCGCCTTTACCCATGAAGGTCAGCGCTTTCTCGACGACGCGCGCCGCGTACTCGCGGATTGGGATGCCGCGATTCTGAGCCTGCGCGAAGACGGTCCATTGAACGGGCCGATCCGGCTGACCGCCAGCAACGATTTCGGCCGCACGCGCGTCGTGCCATTGCTCGACAAGTTCATGAGCGAGCATCCGCAAGTGCAGGTGTCGCTGCTGTTGACGGATGGTCATGTCGATCTCGTCGATCAACATCTGGATCTCGCGCTGCGCAACGGCCCGCTGATCGACTCGCGGCTCAAGGCGCGGCTGTTGCTGACAGGCCCGCGTGTCGTGTGCGCTGCGCCGTCGTATTGGGCGACGCATGGCAAGCCGATGCACCCGGCGCAACTGTCTTCGCACAACTGCCTGATTCTCGCGCGGCCCGATGCGCCGTTCTCGAACTGGCCGTTCGTCGTCGACGGCAAGCAGATTACGGTGAGAGTGTCCGGCAACCGTGTGGCGAGCGACGGCGGCGTATTGCGCGAATGGGCCGTGCATGGCTACGGCGTGATACTGAAGAACCGCTGGGATATCTATCACGAACTGATGTCGGGCAGACTTGAAACGGCGCTGGACTCGTTCATCGGCGAGCGCGTCGATCTGTTTGCCGTCTATGCGGGCGCGGTGCCAAGCCGCCGCGTCGGTACGTTCATCGACTTCATTGCGCGCGAACTGTCGGTCGACGATACGCTCGAACTGCATCCGCTCGACAGTCTGCGTCCGCTTTAGCGACGCGCTTCGATTGTTCAGACTTTACTAGATCTTCCGTGACGCTGGGTTGCACCGGCTTGCAAAAGCGGGTAGCCTAACTCCGATTGTATTTGTCGGAGTGGCTATGTCTCACATCAGCGCAGGCGTCGAATATGGGTTGCACTGCCTGCTTTTCCTGACGGAAGCGGCGCCCGGCGGCGTGCCCGAAGCGAGCGTACGCGACCTTGCAGAACTGCAAGGCGTGCCCGCCGACTATGTGGCGAAACTGTTTACGAAATTGCATAAGGCCGGGCTGGTCATTGCGACGGAAGGGGCGAAGGGCGGTTTTGCGCTCGCGCGTCCGGCAAACCAGATTTCGGTGCTCGACGTGGTGACGGCGATCGATGGCGACAAGTCCTTGTTCGAGTGCCGTGAAGTGCGCACGCGCTGTGCGGTGTTCGGCGAGACCGCACCAACCTGGGCGACGAGCGGCGTGTGCTCGATTCATGCCGTGATGCAGAACGCCGAGAAGCGCATGCGCGAGGCGCTGGCATCGCAATCGCTGGAGGAACTGGCGGTCCGCACGACGGCGAAGGCGCCGCGCACCTATGGGCCGCAAGTCGTGAAGTGGCTGGACGGCCGCACGACGAGCAGGCGGCGCGAGCGCGGCGGCACGCGCAGTGGTTCAACGCCCGGCGCGCGTTCCTGAGCGACACGCCGTCGAAATGACGAAGGCCGCAGCCTTAAGAGCTGCGGCCTTTTCGTTTTGCGGCTTTGTGCTGACGATTACGCCGTCTCGTGCAACTCGCTGCCGACGCGCGCACGCTCCCATGCGGCCCAGTCGGCTGCCACGCCTGCCAGCTCGGCGTGTGCGCGCTTCAGCGCCTCGATCCGCGCTTCCTGATCCGAGAATTGCAATGGCTGTGCGTCGACGAAATGCGGATCGTTGGCACCGATGAAAGCAAATGCGGCTTTGAGCGCTGGCGTCAGCGCATCCATCGACGAAAACGGGTTGCCGGGACGCAAATCTGCGCCGCGCGTCGTGATGAACAGCACCTTCTGACGGCTCAACTGGCCGACGATGTTTCCGTCCGCGTCCGCCTTGTAGGTAATGCCGGGACGCGTGGCGCTGTCGATGAACGCCTTGAATGCCGAAGGCATCGACCAGTTGTACATCGGCATCGCAAACACGAAGGCGTCGGCTTCGAGCAGCCGCTTGCAGAGCGCGTCCGAGGCGGCCAGCGTCGCGCGCATGTCGGCCGTGCGCTCGTGCTCTTCCTTGTAGGTCGCGATGGCAAAGGCCTCGGTGACGTGCGGCGGCGTATCGACCGTGACGTCCAGATAGTCGACCTCGACATCCACGCCCTCGGCACGCAGGTTTTCGATGAACTGGCGCGACAGTGCGCGGGAATTGGACCGTTCGCGCTTGGCGCTCGAATCGACGTGGAAAATTTTCATCTGGCTCTCCAGTAACTGCGATCAAAGTTATCGTAGTTGTGAGAATAGAGAGTTTGCTGGCAGTGCGCAACAGAGGGGGCGCGAGCGCGAGTGGACTCGCGTGCGTTTCGAAGGCTCGCAGGAAAGCGGCGCACGCCTTACGCAGCAAGGCATTGCGCGGTTGTTGCGCAGCGGGGCAGACCGATAGGAGAGAAAAACGGGATTCAGTGTTGCGCGGGACGAAGGCGGTTGCGACGCAGGTTTCACCTCGGTGCCGACGTGCCATCGCATGGGCGCGTGGGAGTTTCTCGCGTAACGCTTGCAGAAGTCATGCGTATGACAAAGGCACGCAACGCCATATCAGGCCATGCGTGAACAGAAGGTTGGGTGCTGCGCGTGCAACGAATGTTGCCGCGTGAAGCGCATGCGCCAATCGACAACGCGCAGCACCAATATATGGAAGCGCCGGAGCTTCACAGCCTGTGGCGTTTAAGGTTTGTTCAGGTTTCTCGACGCACACACAAGAACGTGCATGTGACATTAGTCGAGCATGATTCCGCTCGGACCGGACGGCACGGCGGATGCCAGAATCATCCTGTCGCGGTTAGCGGGGAAATAGCTTTCGCAAGCCCGCGGCCGAAAGACCGGGTCGCCACGCCGGATCGGCATACCCGTCAGTACGCAGAACGAGTCCATGCGTGCGAGACCGATTCGCCATACCTGATCGGCGTAATGACCTGAGCGTGGATCGCTCCAGCACACGCTAAGTGTCTTCGATGACAGCTGTTCAAGAATGGAGATATGCGCCGGCGGTGGCTCGACCTCGACAGGCTCCAGCGCTTCAGGCGGCGGCCGCTTGGTCATGCGGAATTTCTTTTTTGGACCGTATTGTGCTTTCCTGGCAGATTCAACGGGTGTGGGCATCAGGACGCCTACCAATGCGCGTCTGACGATATCTTCTTCAACCGGACGAGTCATCATTCACCTCCGTCACAGAGTTTGGCTGGCGGCACGCTCCTTCGCGGCCGAGGTGCTGCTGCTGACGTCAACAGTGTTGTACGGTGTGGCTCGCAAGGCAGATCAGCGACTTGCCTGCATGGCGCGCAGCGATACGCGAAACCGAGTCCCGACATCAACGCGCCGTGACTCTATATTGGACGTTCAGGCGGCCATACAGCAAGTTAAGCGTTGTTAACCGGAAAGTGCAACGTAATACTTTCCGCTTCAGGTGTCTTTCCTTAACGCCCGATAAAGCCTGCGCTAACTATATATAAAGCGAGCATGTCGGCTTAAAGATGTATTGCCATTACTTCTTGTCCCATGTGACGAGGTCTTTATCGTTGTCGTCAGCGACAAAGATGGCAAGCAGCTTTGCAGGCTTCGTCTTGCTTGCGTTCTCGCTGACCATGTGATGCACGCCCGGCGCTTCTGTCCAGCTTTCACCTGCGTGATACACGCGTGCTTCGCCATCGTCGACCTTGCTTCGGATCTCGCCCTGCAGCACGTAGCCGACCACGAACGCCTGACCATGACGATGTGACGGCGACACGCCGCCCGGTTTGTAGTCGACGACGATGGCCGTCATGGTCTTGCCGGGCACATTTGCAATCGGCGTCTGGAACGCCGGGCTGATGTGCTCGCGCGGTCCGTCGACACCATGCGCGTGCGCCGCGTGAGGCGCCGTCAGTGCGATGCAGGCTGCCGCCGTGGAAGCAAGAACGGTCTGAACGAAATTCACTTTAACTCTCCGAAGAATGAATGGTTTGCGATGGCGCCGCGCAGCAAGCGGGCCAGGCCGGCATCGTTCGGATGACGGGTGAGTCATCCGAACGTTTTTAACTGCGACTAACTAAGTCGTAGTTCGGAGAGTAAACGCTTTTTTGACAGCATGCAACGAAACGTACGTTCACCTGCTTGCGATTTCCATTTCAACGGAATGGATTCTTGCCATCTTTGTCATCAATGTCTAGAATTCGCGAAATTGACAACTGTGTCAAAGATGGCGGGAAAATGACCCGAACATGACAAAACTTCCGCGCTGCGCGCGGCCTCAAGCGGAATCCGTACTCATGTCAACCGACGCATCACTTTCAACACCCGCCAGCAGTCGAGCCGCCGTATGGCGGCACATCTTCGCGGGCTTCTGCGCGAGCCTCGTCGGCATTGGGCTGGCGCGCTTCGCCTATACGCCGCTGATTCCGCCGCTCATTCAGGCGCACTGGTTCGCCGCATCGGACGTGGTGTATCTGGGCGCGGCGAATCTTGCCGGCTATCTGCTCGGCGCACTGCTGGGCCGTCCGGTCGCGCATCGTCTGACGAACACGCATACGTTGCGGGCCATGATGGTGCTGGTCACGGCGACCTTTCTGGCGTGCGCGTTTCCCGTCTCCGTCGCGTGGTTCTTCTTCTGGAGATTACTGTCGGGCGTGGCGGGCGGCGCGATCATGGTGCTGGTCGCTGCAACGGTGCTGCCGCATGTGCCGGCGGATCGTAAGGGTCTCGCAAGCGGTGCGATCTTTCTCGGCCTCGGCGTCGGCATTGCGGCTTCGGGGACGATCGTCCCGCTGCTGCTCAATCTCGGCTTGCGTAACACGTGGATCGGCATCGCGATCCTCTCCGCGGCTCTGACGCTGGCAACGTGGTACGGATGGCCGTCGGCGACGAAAGCGCACGCACATTCCGCGCACGCGGCTCCAACTGCGAAGATGCACAACCCGTCGACAGTCCGTGTGCTCTACGCCGAGTACGCGTTGATGGCGGTCGGCCTCGTTCCTACGATGGTTTTTCTCGTCGATTTCATTGCGCGTGGACTTGGCGCGGGCGCACATGTCGGTGCGGCATATTGGATTCTGTATGGCGTTGGTGCCATTTTCGGCGCGCCCGTGTATGGCCTCGTGGCGGACCGCTTGGGCGGACGCTTTGCAATTCGCGCGCTGTCGTTGTTGCAGATCGTCGTGGTCGCAGCGTTTGCGATGTCCAGCAATTACATCGTGATCGGCGTGCTGACGCTCGTCATCGGCAGCTTTCCGCCGGGCATCGTGCCGATGATGCTGGCACGTATCCATGAAGTCGTGCCGCACGATCATGCCGGGCAGCACAAGATATGGAGCCGTGCCACGACGACGTTTGCGGCATTTCAGGCGCTCGCGGGCTACACGTATTCGGCATTGTTCAATAGCAGCGGTGGCAACCATCGTCTACTGTTTGTAATCGGCGCGGTGGCGCTTGTGTTTGTCGTCATAGTCGACTGCGCGGCGACTTTGTTTGCACGAGAGCCTGGTCAAAAACAGAACAACGGATAAGGCGAAGAGGACACGCGCGATCGCGGCGCGACCCGTCGTTTGAAAAGCGCACCCGATCAGGTCGTTTAAGGAAGATCGCCGGGCGCCTCGCGTGAGTCACGTTAACAAGGATTAACTACCGCTCACGCTTTCAGCGACCGACAATTCCCACTTCCAGTTTCGCAATGACGTGCGTGTATCGACGCGGAGGTTTCGAACGTGAAGGCAGGCGTGGACCGTCCGTTCCGGAACGCCATGGACGGCGCAGATGCGCAGCGTCCCGAAGGCGTGTCGCCGCTGTCGTTGCCACCCTGCAGCACGCGGCTTGCGCTGATACCGCGTCTGCTGATTCTCGGCGTGTGCGGCTGGTCGCTGATCGAAACGCCTGCGGAGTTCGATCCTTCCGCTGGCGATCTGGGCATCGCGGCCCTCGCATTGGCGAAGATTGCGTGGATCGTGATCGGCGTGGCAGCCGCGCGTGGAACGAGGCGCGCGCAATGGATCTTTTCGTTTCTGTGTGGACTGAGCCTCGTCGCCATCGTGCCGGGCCTGCCCGTCGAACTGAACCAATCGGCGTGGATCTTTACGCAATCGCTCGTCGAATGCGTGCTCAAGGCAGGCGCTCTGCTCGCATTGGGGTTGTCGCGCGTCACGCGTCCCGCCGCCGTCGATATCGCGTCATGGCATGACGACGACGCAAACATCCAGCGGCCTTGAAAGCAGCCTTAAAGAACCTCTCACGTACTGCATTTCGCGAATGCTCTGCATCGACTTCTAGACGGACAACGGCCTCTTGAACAGATCGCGCGCGATCGAGCAGAACAGCTCTGTCGTAGAGCTTTGATCCTGCAAACGCCGGCTCATGATGATCGGCGACGACACATTCGTTTCCTCGATCGACCGATAGGTCACGCCGCGCGCCCGCAAACCCCGCACACTCTCCGGCACGAGACACACGCCCACTTGAGCGGCGACGAGTCCTAGCGCGGTCTGCAGTTCCCGTACCTCATGAACGGCGGCCGGTTCGACGGCGTGGTCGCGGAACGCGGACAACTGTTGGTCCGCGTAGCTCGGGCGCGGTGTCGACGGATAGATGATCAGCGTTTCTTTCGATAGCGCGTCGAGCGTCAGTTGCGCCACATCGGCGAGCGCGTGCCCCGCGGGCAAGGCGGCAATCAACGGCTCCTCGACGAGCACTTCGCGCGCCAGTTGCGATTCGTCGAAACGCAGCCGGCCAAAACCCACGTCGATGCGTCCGCCCTTGAGCGCGCTCAGCTGCTCGATCGTGAACATCTCGGTCAGCGAAATCTGGATGAGGGGCGCCGCTTCCCGAAACGCGCGGATCACGTCGGGCAGCGGGCCATACAGCGTGGACGGCACGAAACCGATGACGATGCGCTCCGCGAGCTGCGCAAGCCGCCGCGTCAGCGGCAGCAACTCATCGCTTTCTTCGAGCAGGCGCTTGGCCTGCGCATAAAAGACGCGTCCGGCTTCCGTCAGCTTGAGCGGGCGCGCGCCGCGTTCGAACAGCGCGAGCCCCACGGTGTCTTCGATCTGCTGGATCTGCCGCGAGAGCGGCGGCTGCGTCATGTTCAGGCGCTCGGCGGCCCGGGTGAAGTTCCTTTCCTCGGCGACCGCCACGAAATAGCGAAGTTGGCGCAGTTCCATCTATGCCCCGAAGGTATGGAAATAGACTTAATCGGTCTTGGACGGATTCTGCCGGCGACCCTAGTATGGGCACATCAGCAGGAGAGCCGTATGATACCAAGCGCCGTTCAGATACAAGCTGTAGACACTATTCTCGTCGATGTTCCGACGATTCGCCCGCACCGCCTGTCGGTCGCCACGATGAATTGCCAGGCCCTCGTGCTGATCCGGCTTCAATGCGCGGATGGTATAACGGGCTGGGGCGAGGCGACCACGATCGGCGGTCTCGCGTATGGCGAGGAAAGCCCCGAAAGCATTAAGACCAACATCGACACCTATTTCGCGCCGTTGCTCAAGGGCATGGACGCGACCCGTCCCGGCCAGGCGATGGCGAAGCTGCGCGAATGCTTCCAGGGCAACCGCTTTGCGAAGTGCGCGATCGAAACAGCGTTGTTCGACGCGCAGGCGCAGCGTTTCGGCGTGCCGCTGTCGGAGCTGTTCGGCGGCCGCGTGACGGATTCCGTCGAAGTCGCATGGACGCTGGCGAGCGGCGACACAGGCCGCGATATCGACGAAGCGCATCAGATGCTGGAAATGAAGCGGCACCGCGTGTTCAAGCTGAAGATCGGCACGCGCGCACCGGCTGAGGACATCGCGCACGTCGCCGCGATCAAGGCGGCCGTGGGCGACCACGCCGAAGTCCGCGTCGACGTGAATCAGGCGTGGAGCCAGGCGGAAGCGCTCTGGGCGTGCGAACGCCTCGCGGACGCGGGCTGCAATCTGATCGAGCAACCCATCGCCGCCGACGACCGCCGCGGCCTCAAGCGCCTCACGCATCACTCGAAAGTGCCCATCATGGCCGACGAAGCGCTGCATGGTCCCGTCGATGCATTCGATGTCGCCAGCGCGCATGCGGCCGATGTATTCGCCGTGAAGATCGCGCAATCGGGCGGCCTGACGGGTGCGGCGAGCGTGGCCGCGATTGCGCTTGCTGCGGGTGTCGACCTGTATGGCGGCACGATGCTGGAAGGCGCGGTCGGCACGATTGCTTCGGCGCAACTGTTCAGCACGTTCCGCGAATTGAAGTGGGGCACCGAGCTGTTCGGGCCGTTGCTTCTCACGCAAGAAATTCTCACCGAGCCGCTGCGCTACGAGAACTTCTCGTTGCAGTTGCCGCAAGGCCCGGGCCTCGGCATTCAACTCGACCTCGACAAGATCGGGAGACTGCGCCGCGATTCGAAGCACGGCGCGAGTGTGGTCAAAGGTTAGTTATGGCGGTGCTGAATGTGCAGCGCGCAATGCACTGCACCATGAACCGCCCTAAGCACATTTGGCATCGTCATCAGTGATCGGACTAAAAGGAGACATCCCCATGGACATCAAAACCATCGACGCCCTGTTGAACAAGATCAACGAAAGCGCCACGCACGAAGGCAACGCCCGCACGAAGCAGGTGGTCAACCGCATCATCCGCGATCTGTTCATCACGATCGACGAACTTGACGTGACGCCGAACGAATTCTGGTCAGCGCTGAACTATCTCGGCGAAGCGGGCCAAAGCGGTGAGCTGGGTCTGCTGGCCGCGGGTCTCGGCTTCGAGCACTTCCTCGACGTGCGCCTCGACGAAGCGGAAGCCAAGGCTGGGCTCCAGGGCGGCACGCCGCGCACGATCGAAGGTCCGCTGTACGTGGCGGGCGCGCCGGAATCAACGGGCCATGCACGGCTCGACAATGGCAACGAACCGGGCGAAACGCTGGTGATGCGCGGCCGTGTTCTCGCCGAGAACGGCGAGCCGGTACGCGACGCGCTGGTCGAAGTGTGGCACGCGAACCATCTGGGCAACTACTCGCACTTCGACAAGTCGCAGGCCGAATTCAATTTGCGCCGCTCGATCCGTACCGACGAAAACGGCACGTACAGCTTCCGCAGCGTGGTGCCGATCGGCTATAGCGTGCCGCCGCAAGGCAAGACGCAGCAACTGCTCGATCTGCTTGGCCGTCACGGTCATCGCCCGGCGCATATCCACTTCTTCGTGTCGGCGCCCGGTTATCGCAAGCTGACGACGCAGATCAACATCGAAGGCGATCCGTATCTGTGGGATGACTTCGCGTTCGCGACGCGCGAAGGTCTCGTGCCCGCCGTCAAGAAGGAAGAGGGCGCAACGGGCAAGCCTTATGGCATCGACGGCCAGTTCGCGTTGATCGACTTCGACTTCAGCCTCGTCAAGGAACGCAACAACGTGCCGACGAGCGAAGTGGAACGCGTGCGCGCCTGATATCAGCGGTATCGCTGAAAGTGTATGAATGTGGCCGCCGTTCGAGGTGGCCGCATTGTCTGAAAGCGCGGCATGCAGTGGAAGCCGCGCAACTGCAATGAATCTACAGGGAGTCCACGAATGCTATTTCACGTGAAGATGGTCGTTAAGCTGCCGCCCGATATGCCTGTCGAGCGCGCCAACGAATTGAAGGCCACAGAAAAGGCCCTGGCGCAGCGTCTGCAAAAGGAAGGCATCTGGCGGCATCTTTGGCGCATTGCGGGCCTGTACGCGAATTTCAGCGTGTTCGACGTGGAAAGCCCCGCGCACCTCAATGAGATTCTCATGCAGCTGCCGCTTTATCCGTATATGGAAGTGACGGTGGATGCGATGTGCCGCCATCCTTCGTCGATTCACGAAGACGATCGTTAGGCGCTTGCGCAAATAAAAAAGGAAGAGACGCGGAGTACCGTCTCTTCCAAAGCACTACCAGGGTAGCCTCAACAGACAACAACAACCACTACAACAAAAACGCTATATCAATCGAGCGCGGAAGCGGGACCGAAGAACTCGTAACGGCTCTGCTTTTCCGGCACGCCAATCGTCTTCAGATGGTGCTTCACCGCCTTCATGAACGACTTGGGTCCGAGGAAGTACACATCCACATCACGCGTTGCGGGCAGCCATTCGATCAGACGCGCTTCGTCGATATAACCTTCCGCGTGATGCGCGTCGTCGTCCTGACGCGGCTTCTCATACACATAGAAGCGCTTGAGCTGCGGATGACGCGCCGCCAGTTCGTCGATATGGTCGCGGAACGCATGCACGCCGCCGTGACGTGTGGCATGAATGAAGTGAATGGGACGCGACGTTTGCAGCGCGGCATTCAGCATCGCGAGCGTCGGCGTGATACCGACGCCACCGCTGATCAGCACCAGCGGCTTGTCGTTGTGCGCCAGCGTGAAGTCGCCCGACGGTGTGAGCAGGTTCAGCGTCGCGCCTTCATTCACCGAGTCGTGCAGATAGTTCGACGCCTTGCCGTTCGGCTCGCGCTTCACGCTGATCCGGTATTCGCGGCCGTTTGCCGCAGCCGACAATGAATAGTTGCGGCGAATCTCTTCACCGTCGACGATCAGCTTCAGGCCGATGTACTGGCCCGGGTGGAATTCGAGCAGCTCGCCGCCGTCGGCGGGACGCAGATAGAACGACGTGATCTCGTCGCTTTCCTTGACCTTGCGCGCCACCACGAACGGACGCGTGCCGCGCCAGCCGCCCGTCGCGGTTTCCTTCTCGACGTAGACATTCTCTTCGAGGCCGATCAGCAGGTCGGCCAGTTGCTGATACGCGGCGCCCCACGCTTCGATCACAGCATCCGTGGCGATTTCCGCTCCGAGCACTTCGCGGATCGCGCGCAGCAGACATGCGCCGACGATCGGATAATGCTCGGGCAGGATGTTCAGCGCGACGTGCTTGTTGACGATCTGCGAAACCAGTCCGCCGAGTTGTTCGAGTTGATCGATATGACGCGCGTACATCAGCACGGCATTCGCGAGGGCGCGCGGCTGATCGCCCGATTGCTGGTGCGCCTGGTTGAACAGCGGGCGCACACTCGGGTACTCCGCCAGCATGGTTTTGTAGAAGTGCGTGGTGAGCGCTTCGCCGCCGCTTTCGAGCAGCGGAACAGTTGCCTTGACGATTGCGCGATGTTCGGCTGACAGCATGTGTTGATTCCTCGCAGTTGGGGTGAGTGGTGGTCCCGCGCGAATTTGGCGGGCTTCGGGTAATCTCTTACGCATCTATCGGGCCAGCTTCAAACAATCGTAAAATCAGCGACTTAGAAACATCAGACGTGAATATGACAAGGGTTAAAACGACCTCATCAGAGGTTAAACTGACTGCATCCGAGGTGCTCGACGCGCTGATTCCGCTGGTCGAGGATCTGTCGCGCGACCTGCCGGAGCGCGAGCGCTATCGCCGACTTCTGACGACACTGCGCACGCTGTTCCCCGGCGATGCTGCGGCCCTGTTGCGTCTCGATGACGACACCCTCGTGCCGCTCGCCATCGACGGCCTGTCGGGCGACACCCTCGGCCGCCGCTTTCGCGTGAGCGACCATCCGCGTTTCGAAGCGCTGCTGTCGAGTGAAGAGCCCACGCGTTTTCCCGCCGACTCCGATTTGCCCGATCCCTACGACGGCCTGGTGCAGGGCGTGAGCGGCCATCTGGAAGTGCACGACTGCCTCGGCTGTCCGCTGCTGATCGGCGGCAGGCCGTGGGGCTTGCTGACGCTCGACTCGCTCGATCCCGAGCGTTTCGACAGCATCGACATGAATACGCTGCAGGCGTTTCTGAGCCTCGCGGCGGCGACGGTGAGCGTCGCGGAGCGCATCGACACGCTCGAGCGCAACACCGAAGAGGAGCGTCAGCGCGCGGAGGCGTACCGCCAGGCAAGCGGGCAGAGTAGCCGCGAGCTGATCGGCAGCAGCGCGGCGCATCAGCAACTGATCAACGAAATCCGCGTGGTCGCGAACAGCGAGCTGACCGTGCTCGTGACGGGTGAAACGGGTGTCGGCAAGGAACTGGTCGCGAACGCGATTCACAGCGGCTCGCCGCGCGCCAACAAGCCGATGATTAGCCTGAACTGTGCGGCGCTGCCGGATACGCTCGTCGAAAGCGAGCTGTTCGGGCATGTACGCGGCGCGTTCTCGGGCGCGTCGTCGGACCGGCGCGGCAAGTTCGAACTCGCCGACGGCGGCACGCTGTTTCTCGACGAGGTCGGCGAGTTGCCGGTCGGCGTGCAGGCCAAGTTGCTGCGCGTGTTGCAGAACGGCCAGTTGCAGCGTATCGGCTCGGACAGCGAACATAAGGTGGACGTGCGGCTCATCGCCGCGACCAATCGCGATCTCGCCGAAGAAGTGCGCACAGGGCGCTTTCGCGCGGATCTGTATCACCGGCTGAGCGTGTATCCCTTGCGCGTGCCGGCGTTGCGCGAGCGCGGGCGCGATGTGTTGCTGCTCGCGGGCTACTTCCTCGAAGAGAACCGGGCGCGGCTCGGGCTGCTCAGCATCCGGCTGGGCCAGGACGCGCAAACCGCGCTGCTTTCGTATAACTGGCCGGGCAACGTGCGCGAACTCGAGCATATGATCGGCCGCAGCGCGTTCAAGGCGCTGTCGCGTCATCGCGAGCGGCCACGCATTCTCACGCTGACGGCGGCGGATCTGGGCATGTCGGCGAGTAACGGCGGCGAGCTGCCAGCGGCTGCGTCCCTTTCGGCTTCGGCGGGCGCAGACGAAGCGGCCGCAACCGATTTCCGCAGCACCGTCACCGCCTACGAGCGCACGCTCGTCAGCGACGCGCTGGAACGCAACAACCACAACTGGGCAGCCGTCGCGCGCGCGCTCGGCATGGATCGCGCGAATCTGAACCGGCTCGCGAGGCGTCTTGGCCTGAAATAACGCACAATTTACCGGGCCGCCGAGAACTGATTTGGTAGTATCTGATTTGTCAGTCAGATTGCCGTTCGTTCAGGAGGCTTCGCGTGCGTCACTACACCAAAGACAATTTCAGGCTCACGGAGAGCGTCGGCTACCAGCTCGTGAAGGCGCGTAACGTGATCACGACGGAGATGGACGCGGCGCTGAAGGACCTCGACATCTCCAGCCAGCAAATGGGCATCATGCTGATGCTCAGGCAGAAACTCGCGTCGACGCCGTTCGAGCTGTCGAAAATGCTCGGCATCGACACCGGCCTGATGACGCGCATGCTCGACAAGCTCGAAGCGAAAGGGCTGGTGGTGCGCTCGCGCGACGACGAGGACCGCCGCGTCGTCAACCTGACGCTGACCAGACCCGGCATTGCGGTCGCCGACCAGATTCCCGAAATCGCGCCCGACGTCCTCAATGCACGTCTGAAAGACTTCACCAAGGCCGAGCTGAATGAGCTGCGCCGCCTGCTGCGCAAGTTCGTGAGCGACTGAACGACCGAGCGCCGCTTGCGCCTGAGCCTCCTTCCCGCCGCCTTCGGGCGGCGCGTGTCCGCCGCATTATCCAATTGAAAGATAAGAACTGCTGCATCTGATGAAACAATGAGTTTCGTCGTAGTGCTGTTGACTATATCTGACCTGTCAATTATTGTTCGTGCAAATAGCGAGGAGTCAGAGATGTCGCACTATTCGAAGGAAGATTTTCATTTGACCGACAACCTCGGTTTCGCGATCACCAAGGCGCGCAACCTCGTGGTCGGACAAATGGATAAGGCGGTGAAGGGCCTGAACATACGGTCGCACCATGTCGGGATTTTCATGTCGCTGTTGCGCGGTATCGACACGACGCCGGCCACGCTGTCGCGCCATCTCGGCATCGACACGGGCCTGATGACGCGCACGCTCGACAAGCTCGAAACGCTCGGCATGCTGACGCGCACGCGCAGCTCGGATGACCGCCGCGTCGTGAATCTGGAACTCACCGAGGCGGGCCGCGAAATCGCGCTGCGTATCGCGGAGATCGCGCCCGATGTGCTGAACGAGCGTCTTCAGTGCTTCACCAAAGACGAATTCGACGAACTGCGCCGTCTGCTTCGCAAGTTCCTCAACGATTGAACATTTTTTTACCCAATTATCTGATAGGTCAGACAATGAACAATCAATTAAACGCCGGGCGGCGCGTTTCCGGGGCACTGAAAGTCGGTGTCTCCGTGATGTTCGCGGCGGTACTGTCGGCATGCGTGAACTACGCGGGCATCCATAGCGACGCGAAGACGGCCGAGCCGCAGCAGTACGCGACGCAGCAGAGCATTCCCGCCGGGCAGGGTCACTGGCCCACCGCCGATTGGGCCGACCAGTTCGGCGACGCACAACTGAAGGCGCTGATCGACGAAGCACTGAAGAGCAGCCCGACGCTCGACCAGGCACGTTCCCGCGTCGCGGCAGCCGCGGCGTATAGCGAAACGGCGAAGGCGAGCACGATGCCCCGCGTCGACGCCAGCTACACGCTCACGCGCCAGCAGTATTCGGGCACGGCGCTGGTGCCGCCTCCGACGGGCGGTTCGTGGCAGACGGAGAACAAGGGCCTGTTGAGCGCTTCGTACGATCTCGACCTGTGGGGCAAGAACCGCGAAGCGCTGAAGGCAGCGATCTCGCAGTTGCAGGCGAGCCAGGCCGACGCGGAAGTCGTCAAGCTGACGCTCACGACGTCGATTGCGCGCACGTACAACCAGCTCGCACGCCTTTACGTGTTGCGCGATATCGCACAACAGGAAATCACGCAGCGCGAGCAGATCGACCGCATCACGGCGGGCCGCATCGCGACGGGGCTCGACACGGAAGTCGAACGCAAGACCGCGCAGGCGAATCTCGCGACGAGCCGTGCCGCGCTGAAGGCGCTCGACGGACAGATTCTCACCACGCGCTATCAGATCGCGGCGCTGCTTGGCGCCGGTCCGGACCGTGGCCTGCAAATCGCGCGTCCGGCACTGGGTATCGGCGACGACGTGAATCTGCCCGACAACCTGCCCGCCGATCTCGTGAGCCGCCGCCCGGACATCGTGGCTGCACGCTGGCGCGTCGATGCGATGACGCATGACGTGAAGGAAGCGAAGGCCGAGTTCTATCCCGACATCAATCTGAGCGCCGCGATCGGGCTCGACGCGTTCGGCTTCGGACGCTTCCTGACGGCGGCGAGCCGCACGGCCTCGGCGGGTCCCGCGATCCATCTGCCCATCTTCGACGCGGGCGAACTGCGCGCGCAACTGAAGGGCCGTTACGCGGACTTCGACTACGCCGTCGCAACGTACAACCAGACGCTCGTTACCGCATTGAGCGAAGTCGCCACGCAACTCGCCGGCGTGCGTTCGACGGACGGCCAGCTGGTCGATGCGCAAACCGCACAGACGGCCGCGCGCCAGGCCGACCAGCTTGCGCTCGTGCAATACAAGGCGGGACTCACGAACCAGTTGACCGTACTGAATGCCGACGTCAACGCGCTCGCCGCCGATCAATCCGTCGCCAACCTGCGCATGGATCGCCGCGACCAGCAGATCGCGCTCGCGTCGGCGCTGGGCGGCGGTTTCGTCGACACGTCGAACGCCGATCAGAGCGCGCGCGTCGCCTCTACCACCAAAACGTCTGCTGCCGCTGCGCAGTGAGCGGCCCCTCATCGCATTGCCTGGAGAACTAGAAATGAGCGAAATCAACACCCCGGAGCGCGAAACGACGCAAGCGCCGGATGCGAAGCCCACTGCGGCACCGGCGCAAGCTGTCAAAGCGAACGAACCCAACACCCGCAAGCGCAAGTTGCTGCTCTCGCTGCTGGGCGTGGCCGTCGTCGTGTCGACTGCGGCTTACGGCGCGTACTACATGACCTATGCGCGCTACCACGAGACCACCGACGACGCGTACGTCAGCGGCAATCTCGTGCAACTGACGCCGCAGGTGACAGGCACCGTGATCGCCGTGAACGCCGACGACACGCAGATCGTGAAGGAAGGCGACCCCGTCGTCACGCTCGACAACGCCGACGCGCGTATCGCGCTCGGCAACGCTGAGGCGGCGCTCGGACAGACCGTGCGGCAAGTGAGCAGCCTGTATGTGAACAACGATTTCTACGCGGCGAACGTCGCGCAGAAGCAGTCGGACCTGGCGCGCGCGCAGGACGATCTGCGTCGCCGCCAGGCTGTCGCGGGCACAGGAGCGGTATCGGCCGAAGACATCGCGCATGCGCGCGACGCCGTGAACGCCGCGCAGGCCGCGCTCGACGCCGCGCGTCAGCAGGCGGAAGCGAACCGCGCATTGACCGACCACACGACGATCGCCCAGCATCCGAACGTGCAGGCCGCGGCATCGAAGGTGCGCGACGCGTACCTTTCGTACGCGCGCAACACGCTGCCCGCGCCCGTCACCGGCTATGTCGCGAAGCGTTCGGTGCAGGTCGGCCAGCGCGTGTCGCCGGGTACGCCGTTGATGGCCGTCGTGCCGCTCGACGGCGTGTGGGTCGACGCGAACTACAAGGAAAGCCAGCTGCGCAACATGCGCATCGGCCAGCCTGTCACGCTGACGGCTGACGTGTACGGCGGCAAGGTCGAGTATCACGGCCGCGTGGTCGGCTTTTCGGCGGGTACGGGCAGCGCGTTCGCGACGCTGCCTGCGCAGAACGCAACGGGCAACTGGATCAAGGTCGTGCAGCGCCTGCCCGCGCGCATTCAGCTGGACCAGAAGGAGCTGGAAGCGCATCCGCTGCGTATCGGGCTGTCGATGGACGTCGATGTCGACACGCGCGACAACGCGGGTCCGCAACTCGGCGCCGCGACGAACACGACGTATCGCACGGATGTGTTCGCGCAATACGGCGCACAGGCCGATGCCGAGATCGACAGGATCATCGCGCAGAACATGGTGTCGACGCATGATGCATCGCGGCCGCTCGCGAAGCGCGAAGCAGGCGACAAGAGCGCCACGACGCAGCGCGCAGGCTAAGCCGCACCGGAGGACGCAACGTCAAAGCGCGTCCTCGTTCGTTCAAGTAACTGACAGGTCAGATAAAGAAAGCGCCATGAATCCCTCGACGCAAACCGCACCGGCCCCGTTCACAGGCGGCAAGCTGGTCCTCGCGACACTTGCCGTCGCGCTCGCGACGTTCATGAACGTGCTGGATTCGTCCATCGCGAACGTTGCGATTCCCACCATCTCCGGCAATCTCGGCGTCTCCGTCGATGAAGGCACATGGGTGATCACGCTGTTTTCGGCGGCCAATGCCATCGCCATTCCGCTGACGGGCTGGCTCACGCAGCGCGTCGGCCAGATCAAGCTGTTCGTGATCTCGATCCTGCTGTTCGTGTTCTCGTCGTGGCTGTGCGGCATCGCGCCGAACCTGGTCGTGCTGCTGGCCGCGCGTATCTTGCAGGGCCTCGTGGCGGGACCGTTGACGCCGCTTTCGCAGGCCATTCTGCTCGCATCGTATCCGAAGGAGAAAAGCTCGACGGCATTGTCGCTGTGGGCGATGACGGCGACCGTCGGCCCGATTGCGGGCCCCGCGCTCGGCGGCTGGATCACCGACAGCTACAGCTGGTCATGGATCTTCTATATCAACATTCCCGTCGGTATGTTCGCTGCGGGCGTGACCTGGATGCTCTACCGCGACCGCGAATCGCTGACGCGCAAGTTGCCCATCGACAAGGTCGGCCTGTTGTCGCTGATCGTCTGGGTTGCATCGCTGCAGATCATGCTCGACAAGGGCAAGGATCTCGACTGGTTCAACTCGCCCGTGATCTGCACGCTCACGGCTATCGCGGCTGTCAGCTTTATCTTTTTCCTGATCTGGGAGTTCACGGAAAAGAACCCGATCGTCGATCTGCGGCTCTTCGCGGGGCAGAATTTCCGTGGCGGAACGATTGCGATTTCGGTGGCGTATGGCGTGTTCTTCGCGAACCTCGTGATTTTGCCGCAGTGGATTCAGGGCTATCTCGGCTATCGTTCGGTGGACGCGGGTCTCGTGACCGCGCCGCTTGGCATCTTCGCCGTGCTGCTCGCGCCCGTGATGGCGAAGATCATGCCGAAGTCCGATGCACGGGTGCTCGCGACGCTTGCCTTCCTCGGTTTTGCAGGCGTGTTCATCATGCGCTCGCATTACACGACGGGCGTCGACCCCTATACCCTGGTCGTGCCGACGCTGCTGCAAGGCATTCCCATGGCGCTCTTTTTTACCCCGCTGACCGCGATCATCCTGTCGGGGCTGTCACCCGACAAGATTCCCGCGGCCGCCGGTCTGTCGAACTTCGTGCGGATTTTCGCGGGCGGCGTGGGCACGTCGCTGATCTCGACGGGCTGGAACAACCGGACGATCCTGCATCACGCGCAACTCGCGGAACAGTCGAGCGTGAACAACCCCGACTACACGAACGCGCTCACCAGCATTCACGCGACGCTCGGCGGCAGCATGGATCAGGCCAGAGCGTTTTTCGAGCAATCGCTCAATGCGCAGGCGGCGATGCTCGGCTTGAACGACATCTTCTGGTTGTCGGCGATGATCTTCATCGTGATCATTCCGTTGATCTGGCTGACGAAGCCGCGCAAGGGCGGCGGCGGTGGCGCAGCGGCGGCGGGCGCGCACTGAGTACAGCGCGTAGAGAACCGAAGGCCCCGGCTTGCAAATGCGACCGGGGCCTTTCTTTCGCTAACGTAGCCGCGCGTTCAACCGCGTTGCTGCTGCCCGATGGCACTGCGACTCGAATCGGCATCGCGCGGCTTCGGCGTCTCGTCGATGTTCTTGACTTCGATCATGCCATTGGCTCTATTCATGTTGCTGGTCATGCCTTTGGCGGGCAGCGTCAGTTCGGGCTTGCTGCACGTTTGAGTATTGGCCGTGGCGTGCATCGCGGCAGGCTGCATATCGCGCGCGTCCTTGCTCGCGTCTGCTTCGATCTGCGCGTCGCTGCATCCCCACGATTCGAGCAGCGAGCGCGCCATGCCCGTCGCGCACTGCGCACGGCTGCGCGTGATGCGCGCCGCGACCTTCACGAACGCACTGTCGCGCAGCGTCGTAAGCCGCTCATACGCGCGGCCCGCATCGTCGATGTTCAACGCAACGGCGGTGCGGTACGCGTCGCGCGCTTCGTCGAGCGTTGCCGCTGGCACGAGGCCCGTTTTCATCGACGGCAGCCGCAGTGCATCGCCGAGATTCACATACGCTTCCTGATAGCCGGGATTTTTCTCGATCGCAAGCCTCAGTTCGCGCACGGCGGCCGCGCGATAGTCGCCATGTCCTTGCGACGCTGCGCCCGCGAGCGTCGGCCTTTGCGCGAGCGCGAGCCATGCGCGGCCTAGCGCGTTGTGCGCAGGCGCGTAGTCCTTGTGCAGTTCGACCGCGCGCCTGAGCACGTCGGCGGCCTGCTGGTAGCAACCCATGTCCATCAGGGCGACGCCCCAGTTGTAATACGCCCACGGACGCACGCGCTTCCACGAATGCAGTTCTTCGCTCATGTCGACGATGCTACGCGCGTGACGGATCGAGCCTTCGTAGTCGCGCGTATAGGTGTCGAGCTTCGACAGCGCGAGCATGGCCCACGCCGCCTCTTCCCTCGACGCACCTGACGCGTCCCGGCCCGAACCCGCCGCGATCTGCGCGAAGCGCTCGCGCACGTCGTCGAACTGGCACGGCGCATTGCCTTGCAGGCAGCGCTTCTGCTCCATCTGCGTCAGATACGACGCGTGCAAGAGGGGGCTCTGATGCTGGAGGATCGTCGTCGCGGCCTGACGCAGCGCATGCCGCATGGCCAGCGATTCGTTGGTCACGTTGGGCTTGGTGCCCGTGTCGGGCGGCACGTCGTTGCCGAGCGCGACGGTGCGGCCATCGGGGTCGCGCAGCGTCAGCATCACCGCAAACGACGACGGCGAGCCGACGACGCTGCCATATACGGACGAATCGCGCTTGAGCAGCGTGCGCGCAAATTCGATCAGCGGACGAACCGACAGCCCCGTACCGGGGACCGTGAAGTCGGGCAGCTTGAACTCGGCGAGCACGTTTTCGGTGTCGCTGGCGGGCGTGACGGATTCGGCTTCCTTGCGCACGTCGCTGAGCGTATCGACGAGCAGGTGCTGCAAGGTCTGATCGGTGTAGCCCTGTCGCCTGAAATCGTCGGAGACCTCGATCGGCTGGACGAGCGTCAGCGGATCGAACCACACGCCGCACAGCGCGACGATGCGCGGCCCGAGATAAAACGCGGCAACGAGGATCAGCGGCACCACGATGCCGAGATACAACACGTGACGGCACAGGAACCGGACCGCCCAGAGCAACGAGGCGAACGGGGTGTCGAGGGGCTTCATGCGGAACTCCTTGCGGCGCGCTGCGATTGGCAAACCTGTCACAACGCATCGAACATGCCAATTCGTCTGACGCTTGCGGCGCAAGGAAGCGCGGGAAAAGACCACTGGACTATGTTGGTTCACCGCCAACCAACGCGCGCGGATGAGTCGGATTGCGCACGTCATATCGAAGGCGGCCCGCTCGCCCAATATGAAGCGAAACAGCCGGTTTACACCACGCGGCCGTTCGCGAACCGTAGGGTGACGAAAGGCAGATGAATCTTCGATAAAGCTAAACGCAAGGTCAAATCTGGTATCGTGCGTCCGGGCTTGGATAGCTGGAATGTGAGACGAATGCCGTCAGGGTTTGTACCAACCGGTACATCCGCCGCAAACGCGCCGGCTCTAAAGCGAGTGTCCATGCGGCCCGCGGCCGTGCGGCGCGGAGTCGCGCGCGCGCGCCGCGCCGCGCTGGGCCCACAGGAAGATTCAACTCAATTTCCGATCGATCATCGGCCACATCAGGATTTCTTAAGCGAAAACTGCAAATAATCGCCTTCGGGTTGCTCCCGGTGTCAACCTTTTGGACAAATTGCCGTTGTCCATTTGTAAAGAGTTGAAAAGGCGAGATCAGGACGGCTGTAACGCCCGTCCAGCGCGCTCCGAAATCCAACCTCATTCGATGCCATAGCAACGAGACCATTGCTACTGCATCAGGCATTACCCGGGTTCATCCATGTCTGACCTTCCCCGTTCTTTTTTCAGCCGCGCCGCCGCGCTGCTTCAGCGAGCGTGCGCCGTGGCCGGCAGCCGGCGCGTGCTGTCGCCTGCGTTGTCGCTCGGCGTCTGCGTGCTGCTTCTGATCGTGCTGCAGCACCTGTCGCAGGCCGTCGATTACCGCTCGGTGATCCGCCATCTGCGGCATCTGACGGCGGGCGAATGGTCGGCCGCGCTCGGCGCGACGATTCTCAGCTATATCGCCCTCGTCGGGCGCGATGCCGTCGGGCTGCGGTACATCGGCAAGGCCGTGCCGCGCGCGGCGCTGTGGATCGGTGCGACGGCGGGCTCGGCGCTCGGCAACGCGACCGGCTTCGGCGCGCTGACGGGCGGCGCGGTGCGCGCGCGCGTCTATGCCGTCGCCGACGTGACGCCGGCGCAAATCGGCCGCATGACAGTGTTCACGAGCGTTTCGCTCGCCCTGGCCCTCGTTCTGATGACCGCGCTCGGCATGCTGTGCGACGCGCGCACGCTCGCGCCGATGCTGCACAGCCCGACGGGCGCGCTCGCCTGGGGCGGCGCGGCGCTTGTGACGGTGCTCGGTCTGCTGACGCTCGCCTGCGGCAAGCAGACACGCCAGATCCGCACGCGCTGGAGCTGGCTGGCGTTCGACGTGCCCGCGCGCCGCGATTTCGTCGAACAGGTGCTGCTGGCCGTGCTCGACGTCGTCGCGGCCGGTCTCGCGCTGTGGGCGCTGCTGCCGCACGCGCACGTGGGCTTCGTGTCGTTCATCACGATCTACTCGGCTGCGATGCTGCTGGGCCTGATCGGCCACACGCCGGGCGGTGTCGGCGTGTTCGAGGCGGCGATGGTGTTCGCGCTCGGCGGCAGCGTACAAACGCATTCGATGGTCGCGGCGCTGCTCGCGTACCGCGCGATCTATTTCGGTTTGCCGCTGATCGTGTCCGCGGGCCTGCTGGCGGGCTTCGAAGGACGCGCGCTGAAGAAGCACCTGCCGCTGCATCACGCGGCCACCGTGTCGCAGCTCGCGCCGCTGTTCCTGAGCCTAGTGACCTTCGTGGTCGGCGGCATGCTGGTGATTTCGAGCGCGACGCCCGCGTTCTGGCAACGCATCGCGATCCTGCGCGACCTCGTGCCGCTATGGGTGCTCGAAAGCTCGCAGATGCTGTGCAGCGTGGTCGGCGTTGCGTTGCTGTTCGTCGCGCGCGGCCTGTCGCGGCGTCTCGATGCCGCATGGTGGCTTACGCTGGGTCTCGCTGTCGTGAGTCTCGCGCTGTCGCTGACCAAGGGTCTCGCGTTCGTCGAAGCCGGCGTCCTGACGACGCTGATCGTGCTGCTGATCGCGACGCGCTCGCGCTTTAATCGCCGCTCGTCGCTGTTCTCCGAGCCCTTCACGGCGGGCTGGCTGGTTTCGGTGGCGATGGTGCTGATGCTCGCCGTGTGGGTGATGCTGTTCGCGTTCCGCGACGTGGCCTATACGCGCGACCTGTGGTGGCAATTCGCATTCGACGAGCGCGCGCCCCGCGCATTGCGCGCGACGCTCGCCGCGAGCCTGTTCGCCGCGACTTTCGCATTCTGGCAATTGCTGCGACCCGCTGCGGGCCGCTTCGTGAAGCCTGTGAAGCAGGACCTCGACGACGCCGCGCGCATCTTCCGCGCGCAGGAGCGCAGCGACGCGGGCCTCGCGCTGATGGGCGACAAGAGCTTTCTCTTTTCCGAGTCACGCCAGGCGTTCCTGATGTACGCGAAGTACGGCCGTACATGGGCCGCGCTGCATGACCCCGTTGGTCCGCGCGCGGAATGGGCGGAGCTGATCAGCAAGTTCGTCGCGCTCGCGCATACGCACGGCGGCCGCGCGGCGTTCTATCAGGTGCGCGCGAATGCGCTGCCGCTCTATCTCGACGCCGGCCTCACGCTGATGAAGCTCGGCGAGGAAGCGCATGTCGTGCTCGACGAATTCGATCTGAAGGGCTCGCACCGCGCGCATCTGCGCTATGCGCTCAAGCGCGGCGAGCGCGATGGCTTCGCTGTCGAAGTGATCGAGCCGGCGCGCGTGCCCGAATCGATTGCGACGCTGCGCGAGATTTCCGATGGCTGGCTCGACAGCCGCGATGCGCGCGAGAAGAGCTTCTCGGTCGCCGCGTTCACGGAAGACTATCTCGCTGCGCAATCCGTGATGCTGGTACGTCAGAACGGCGCGCCCGTTGCGTTCGTCACGTTCATGACGACGGACCTCAACACCGAGGCCACCGTCGGCGTGATGCGCCACGTGCCGCAGGCTTCGGCGTATGCAATGGAGTATCTGTTCACGCAGCTTGCGCTGCATCTGAAGCACGCCGGTTTCCGCTCGCTCAGTCTCGGCATCGCGCCGTTCTCCGGCATGTCGCCGACGCCGCTCGCGTCGCGCTGGCACCGGCTGGCGAATATCGTGTGGCGCTTCGGCGGCCGCTTCTACAACTTCCGCGGACTGCGCGCTTTCAAGAGCAAATTCCAGCCTCAATGGGAGCCGCGCTATCTCGCTGCATCCGGTTCCGTCGGCGTGTTCTTCACGCTCGCGGACCTTTCGCTGCTGGCAGGGGGCCGGCGTTCATGATCATGCAAAAGTTTTACCGGCTCGCCGCACTGGCGAGTGTTTCGTTGTGCTCGCTCGCAGGCGTGGTGCCGACGGCTCACGCCTATGAGACCGTGTCCGGCGGCCGATACGGCCAGGTCACGGTGACCAAGCCCACGGGCGACGTGCGCGGCTTCGTCGTGCTGTTCTCGCGCGAGAGCGGCTGGAACCCGGCAGACCAGCAGGCTGCCGACGCGCTCGCGAAAAACGGCGCGATGGTGGTGGGTGTCGATACCGCGAAGTACGCGGCGAATCTCGCTGCGAAGAAAGAAGCGTGTCATCAGCTGGTGGGCGATGCCGAAGCCGTGAGCCATCAACTCGAACGGCAGGTGCAGTCGAACCGCTACTTCATGCCGATCGTCGCCGGCTCGGGCCAGGGCGCGACGCTCGCGATGCAAGTGCTCAAGCAGGCGCCTGAAAACACAGTGGCGGGCGCAGTATCCGTTGCCGCGCAGCGCGATCTCGACAAGCGTTTCAATCCGTGCGCGCCGGACCCGACCGTGACGCACGGCCCCGGTCTGCCGGGTTTTGCCGAAACCGACGCGAATGCATCGGCTGGCACGCAGCGCATCGTCGAGCTGACGACGCCGCATCTGCGCGTCGCCGCAATGAAAGAAGAGGACGTCTCGGACCTGCCGTTGATCGAACTGCCCGCCGCGCATCCGACGGGCATGATGGCGATCGTGATTTCCGGCGACGGCGGCTGGCGCGATCTCGACAAGACGATCGCCGAGGAACTGCAGAAGGATGGCGTGTCCGTGATCGGCTGGGACAGCCTGCGTTACTTCTGGTCGGAGCGCTCGCCGCAGCAGACGAGCAACGACCTCGCGCGCGTGCTGAAAACCTATACGACGCGCTGGCATGCGGATCATGTCGCGCTGATTGGCTATTCATTCGGCGCCGACGTGATGCCGTTCGCGTACAACCGCTTGCCCGATGCGGTGCGCGCCAAAGTCTCGCTGATTTCACTGCTTGGCTTCGCGCCCTCGGCAGACTTCCAGATTCGCGTGACGGGCTGGCTCGGCATGCCTGCAAGCGACAAGGCGCTGCAGGTGCAGCCCGAGTTCGCGCGCCTGCCGCCGAAGATCGTGCAGTGCTTTTACGGCGAGCATGAGGAAGATACGCTGTGCCCGACGCTCACGAAGACGGGTGTCGAAGTCATCCGCACTTCCGGTGATCATCATTTCGGACACGACTATGCCGCGCTCGAAAAACGCATTCTCGGCGCGTTGAAAAAGCAGGCTGGCGGAACCTGATGCTGGAAAGCAGTGCGGCGACTGGCGTCAATCAATGCGCAGTCGCCGCCCTTGCATTGAACCGCAGGCACGCCCGCGGTTCTGCTGAAAAGATGCGGTCGCAATGACCGCAATGGCTGTGCGTCCTTAGTGGAAAATCAGATACAGAATCACAAGGACGATAAGCGGCACACCTAGCAACCAACCAATCAGATAAGGCATCTCTTTCTCCCTGTGCGACTGCCGAGACCAGGCGGTCGTCGTACACAGCGCTTGTGGCGATCATTGATGCAAGTGATATGCCACTGCGCTCGAATTGCAGCGCAGCATGCGTGTTGACACACGCTTAAGCCTTGTCGCAGCACGCTTTAAACGCCTTTTGACGGCATGCGCGTATTGCGCTCCGCACGTGCTTTGCGACCGTGTTACGCCTGCCTGGAATGCGCGATTTGCCGCTTCTTCGCAAACTTTTCAGCCTGTCGTTCCCGTTCATTCAATGCGGCGAAATTCACAACGCGCACTAATATGAACTTTGACGGGATCGACTGACGCTTGTCGAACCGGGCAAACGCGGACTCATGAAGCAACGTGACGCTGGTATTCGAATGCGCAATTTCAGTTGAGCCGCGGCTGGTGCGTTTTACTGGTGTCCATGCTGGATTCCTCTGAGAGATGCCATGCTGAAGCGTCGAACCTTCCTGCTGGGCGGCGTGGGCTTAGCCGGCGCGCTGGTGGTCGGATGGTCGGCGCTGCCGCCGCGTCAGCGGCTCGTCGCGTCGGAACCGTTGCCGGTGCGTCCCGGCGAAGCGGCGCTCAATGGCTACGTGAAGATCGCCGCCGACAACACCATCACGGTCCTCATGTGCAGGACGGAGATGGGGCAGGGCGTGCATACGGGGCTCGCGATGCTCGTCGCGGAAGAACTGGACGCGAACTGGGAGGACATCCGCGTCGCCAATGCGCCGCTCGACCAGATCTATAACAACGTCGAAAGCGTGATCGGCGATCTGCCGTTTCGTCCCGACGACGACAGCGTCGTCAAGGAACTCGCGGTATGGCTCACGCGCAAGCTGGCGCGCGATTTCGGCACCGTGATGACGGGCGGTTCGTCGACCATCAACGACCTCTGGCAACCGATGCGCGAAGCAGGCGCGTGCGCGCGGACCATGTTGATCGCGGCGGCGGCCGAACGCTGGAGCGTGAAGGCCGCCGATTGCCGCATCGAAAAAGGCATCGTGGTGCACGAGGCGGGACATCGCGCATCGTTCGGGCAACTCGCGATGGAGGCCGCGCGCCAGTCGCTGCCGCGCAATCCCGTGCTGAAGGATCCCGCCACGTTTCAACTGATCGGCAAGCCGTTGACGCGCATCGAAGCCGCTTCGAAGATGGACGGCAGCGCGATCTTCGGCATCGACGTCGTGCCCGATGGCTTGCTCTACGCAAGCATCAAGATGTGTCCGACGCTGGGCGGCACGGTTCGGGATTTCGACGGCAAGGCGGCAGCGGCGTTGCCCGGCGTGCGCAAGGTCCTGGCCGTCGATGCGTACAACGGCGGCACGGGCGGCGCCGCGGTGATCGCGGACAACATGTTCATCGCGATGAACGCGCTCGACGTGCTGACGATCCACTGGAACGATGGGCCGACCAAAGGGCTGACCAACGCAGAGGTCGACAGGCGCCTCGTGCAGGCGCTCGACGAGAGCGAAGGCCACGCATGGTATCGCCATGGTGACGTAGAAGACGCGCTGAGCCATGCCGCGCATACGTGGAAGGCAACGTATCGCGCGCCTTATCTCGCGCATGCGCCGCTAGAACCCGTCAATTGCACGGCACAAGTGAAAGACGGCAAGGCGACGGTATGGGCGGCGACGCAGGTTCCCGCTGTCGCGCGCATGCATGTCGCGCGTGTGCTGGGCATCGGCACGGACGATGTCGATCTGAAGCAGCAGATGCCGGGCGGTGCGTTTGGACGCAGGCTCGAAGTCGACTTCATCGCCCAGTCGGTCGCGATCGCGCGTGAAGCCGAGGGGCGTCCGGTGCAAACGCTCTGGACGCGTCAGGAGGACATGCAACACGACTTCTACCGTCCCGCGTGTCTGTCGCGCTTCAGGGCGGGACTCGATGCACAGGGACAGCTGATTGCGTGGCATAACACGTCGGTGAGCCAGTCGGTCGTCGCGAAGTGGCTGGCCCGCAACTATCGCATTCCCGATCTCGGCCTCAACCTGGACAAGACTGTTTCCGAAGGCGCGTTCGATCAGCCTTATGAAATGCCGAATGTGTGGATCGGGCAACGCGTGATCGAATTGCCTATGCCCGTCGGCTTTTTTCGCTCGGTCGGGCATTCGCATCAGGCGTTCTTTATCGAGAGCTTTATCGACGAACTGGCCGCGTTGGCGCACAAGGACCCGATCGCATTTCGCGCGAGTCTGCTGAGGCGGCATCCGCGTCATCTCGCCGTGTTGCAGAAAGTGGCGAGCATGTCGGGTTGGCGAGCGTCCGCCGTATGGTCCGACAAGGGCGTCAAGCATGCGCGCGGTGTCGCGCTTCATGAAGCATTCGGCAGCGTGGTTGGGCAAGTTGCGGATGTGTCGCTCGAAGCGGGTAACACAGTGAAGGTCAATCGCGTGTACTGCGCGATCGATTGCGGCTTGCCGGTGAATCCGAATCTGATCCGTCAGCAGGTGGAAGGCGCGATTGTGTTCGGGCTTTCCGCTGCGTTCAAGGAAGAAATCACGCTCTGCGACGGCGCAGTCGTAGAGGGCCTGTATACCCAGTTCGACGTGGTGCGGATGGACGAGTGCCCCGACATATCCGTCGAGATCATGCCGTCGAGAAACCATCCGCAAGGCGTCGGCGAGTCCGCGGTGCCGCCTGTCGCACCTGCCGTCGCGAATGCGTTGTTCGCATTGACGGGCACGCGCAGCTACGCGTTGCCGCTGAACATGAAGCTGTATCCCGGGGGCGCAACATGCTGAAGCTGAATATCAACGGCAAGACTGTGGAGGTGCAATCCGATCCCGCGACACCGCTGCTTTGGGTGTTGCGCTGCGAACTGAAAATGACGGGGACGAAGTTCGGCTGCGGTGTCGGCGTATGCGGCGCGTGCACCGTGCACGTCGGCAAAGAGGCGAAGACCTCGTGTCAGGAAAAGCTCTCGGATATCGGCGCAAACCGCGTCACGACGATTGAAGGCCTTCAAGGGACGCAAGCGCGTGCGCTGAAAGAAGCGTGGACGCATGTCGATGTCGTGCAATGCGGGTATTGCCAGAGCGCGCAGTTGATGGCCGCAAGCGCGCTCATACAGCGCAATCCGACGCCGAGTTTGAAGGACATAGACTGTGCGATGCACGGCATCATTTGCCGCTGCGGCACCTATCCGCGCATCAGGCAGGCGATTCTCGAAGCGACGGGGCAAGTCAAACGAACGTGACGTTACCCCGTCTCGCCTGTCGCAACCGTCTAGTTGTTTCCGTGCGAGTACAACGTCAGCTTGTTGCTGACCGACGTGACGCCGGGCACGCCTTTGGCCACTTCCCCTGCCTGCGGAATCTGCGATCCGTCGGGGACGCTGCCCGATAGCACTACCGCGCCGCCACGCGCTTTTACGAAGACGTTCGATACGTTGAAGCCCGGCGCCTTCGACAACGCCTTGCGCACATCGCGGCCGAGCTTCTTGTCTGCAGGTGTCGCCTTCTTCGAAGGTGCCGCCGGCGTGGAGGCCATCGACATCGAATCGCTGGCTTGCGCGTACACGTTCGACGTCAGCGTGACGCAACCGATGAGGGCGAGCAGCCTCAGGACGTTGCGGATCTTCATGGTTGCTTCTCCTTGTTTGCTTGTGGGACCGCTCAGTAAAGATAAGCCAACAATCCGCTTCCACCAAAGCCGCGTTTGCTTTCTAAGGGAAAACCCGCATCTATGTACTATCGCAAATTGAGATAACGCTTATTCACGCTATTGCGTTGCTCGATAGAGGCGCCGACGGCACACTTTGACGCACATCAAAGACACGTATTCAGGAGACACCTATGCGTACTCAAGTCGGCATCATTGGCGCCGGTCCCGCTGGACTGCTTCTTTCCCATCTTCTCCATCTGCAAGGTATCGATTCCGTCGTGCTCGAATCGCGCAGCCGCGAGCAGATCGAATCGACGATACGCGCTGGCGTGCTCGAACAGGGGACGATGGACCTGCTCACGGAAACAGGCGTGGGCGAGCGCATGAAAGCAGAAGGCGCGCTGCATCATGGTTTCGAGCTCGCTTTCGAAGGCAAGCGCCGCCGTATCGATCTCACTGACCTCACGGGCAAAGCGATCACGGTGTATGCGCAGCACGAAGTCATCAAGGATCTCGTCGCGGCACGGGTGGCGGCGCAAGGCGCGCTGAAATTCGAAGTGTCGGACGTGTCGCTGCACGATATCGACGGCACGACGCCGACTATTCGCTATCGCCATCAAGGCGAGGCGCATGAGCTGCAATGCGATTTCATCATGGGCTGCGACGGCTCTCAGGGCATTTCGCGCAACGCGATTCCCGAAGCACTGCGCCGCGATTATCAGCGTGTGTATCCGTTCGGCTGGTTCGGCATTCTGGTCGAAGCACCGCCTTCATCGGATGAATTGATCTACGCACGCCATGAGCGCGGCTTCGCACTCGTCAGCACCCGTTCGCCGAATGTGCAGCGCATGTACTTCCAGTGCGATCCGAAAGATACCGCCGACAACTGGTCCGATGATCGTATCTGGGCTGAGATGCACGCGCGCGTCGACTCCGACGACGGCCATAAAGTGGTTGAAGGCAAGATCTTCCAGAAGAATATTGTGGGTATGCGCAGCTTCGTATCGACGACGATGCAGCACGGCCGTCTGTTCCTTGCGGGCGACGCCGCGCATATCGTGCCGCCGACGGGCGCGAAAGGCCTGAATCTGGCCGTCTCCGACGTGCGTATTCTGTCCGACGCATTGCGTGCGTTCTACAAGGAAGACCGCAACGATTTGCTGAATAGCTATAGCGAAACGGCGCTCAAGCGCATCTGGCGCGCAGAACATTTCTCGTACTGGATGACGCGCATGATGCACCGTCTCGACGATGCGTCGCCGTTCGAACAGCAATTGCAGGTCGCGGAACTCGAGCACGTGACGACCTCGCGCAGCGCGGCGATTTCGATGGCTGAGAACTACGTCGGCGCGGTGCCGGTATAAGTTGCACGCATTCAGTTCAATGACAGATCGGTGTGCGCGGCGGCCTGGAATTCTTTCGGCGTCGCGCCCGTCTGCTTGCGAAAATAGCGGCTGAAATACGCCGCGTCCTCAAAGCCGAGCGCGTGCGCGATCTGCTTGATCGTCAGGCCCGAATAGACGAGATCGCGCTGTGCTTCGCGTATCAGATGTTCATTCACGAGCGACATCGGCGAATGGCCGAGTTCGTCGCGGCAAATGCGGCTTAGCTGCGCCGTCGTAATGCCGAGCTTTTCCGCGTAGAACTCGACAGTCCGATGCTCGCGGAAATGCGCGGCAACCAGTTCGCGAAACCGCTTGATCTGCCCGCTTCGACGGTCGGCGACGGCGCTCGTCGCGGGCATCGCCGCCGCATCGCCCAATCTCGCTACTTGCACGAAAAGTGCAATCATCAACGACATGCCCGCAGCGATATGACCGCGTGCATTGCCGCGGTACTCCTGTTCGAGCAGCGTAAAAAGCGGCATCAATGTGTCGTCGCCCGCTGACGCCTTCACGGGAATCACGGCAGCGCGCTGAAATACGGGCAGCAGACCCGGCGACACCGCCTTCGAAATCGACTCCAGCGCACGCTGCGCAGCCGTAATCACCAGCCCGTCGATATCGGGCGAAAACACAAAACCATGCACGGTTTGCGCGGGCAAAACGACGATGCACGGCGGCGCGAGCGCGTGCTTCACGCTTTCGATCACGACATGCCCGCTGCCACTCCGAATGTACAGAACCTGTAGCAACGCGTCATGCCGATGCGCGGCGATATGCCAGTCGTTGGGCCGGCTGCGCTCGGCAATCCACTCGAAATTGAACGCGTCGAACCACGGCGGCCGCGCGGATTCGCCGTACAAATCGTAGTTAGGGATTTTCCTCATGCTGTTTCCTCTGCCATGTACGGATTGTCCTGCGATGCGTGCCCTTTGTCCAATCTGGACGAGCGGCGCGTCCCTATACTTTTCTCCATGAATCGAACGAACCATTTCAGGGGTTCGCCGATAAAGATCAGTACATGGAGATTGGGATGACTAAACAAAATGGCGCTGCATGGCTCGCTCTGAGTGACAAGGTCTGTGTCGTCACGGGCGCAGCGGGCGGCATAGGCAGTGCGATTGCGAAAGTGCTCGGTGAAAGCGGCGCGCGCCTTGCATTGCTGGACCGCGAAGCAGGAAAGTGCGAAGACCTCGCGCAGACACTCGGCGCGAAAGGCATCGAAGCGTTTGCATTCGCGTGCGATATCGGCGATGCGAAAAGCGTCGAAGCGGTAGCGGCAAGCGTCGAAGAGAAACTCGGCGCTGCGGATGTGCTCGTCAACAATGCGGGGTTGTTGCGGCCGGGCGGCATCGAAGACATTGCGCTCGATGCATGGAACGCGATGCTGCAAGTCAATCTCACCGGCTACATGCTGTGCTCGCAGGCATTCGGCCGCGCGATGTTGCGCAAGGGCGCGGGCAGCATCGTGCACGTCGCGTCGGTGGCTGCGCACCATCCGCAGACCTGGAGCGGTGCTTATAGCCCCGGCAAGGCAGCCGTCACGATGCTGTCGAAGCAGATTGCGGCCGAGTGGGGGCCGCGCGGCGTGCGCAGCAACGCGGTTTGTCCGGGGATGATCCGTACGCCGTTGTCGGCGTCTTTCTACGAACAAGGCGATGTCGAACAGCGCCGCAGCGCGATGACGGCAAGCCGCCGCATCGGTGAGCCGGTCGATATCGCGGAAGTGGTCGCCTTTCTTGCGAGCCCACGCGCGGGATATGTGAACGGCACGGAACTCGTCGTCGACGGCGGACTGGAATGCATGCTGATGGATCTGGTGCCGCGACCCGGTTATGACGCAAAGGCCAACCCGGCGCGCTAGAGACCAAAAGACATTCGGCAGGAGACAGTCATCATGAATTCCAACACCCATTCACCCGCGCCGCTGACGTGCGATGTACTCGTCATCGGTTCGGGCGCAGGCGGATTATCGACGGCGATCACGGCGCGCAAGCACGGGCTCGATGTCGTCGTGATCGAAAAGGAAGCGTATTTCGGCGGCACGACGGCATTTTCGGGCGGCGTGCTGTGGATACCGGGCAACCGGCACGCGCGCGCGAACGGCGTGAACGATACGCGCGAGGCTGCGAAGACGTATATGCGCAACGAAACGGGCGCGTTCTATGACGAAGCGGCCGTCGATGCATTCCTCGACACCGGTCCGCACATGCTCGATTTCTTCGAGCGCGAAACGGAAGTCAAATTCGTGCCGACGCTTTATCCCGACTATCACCCGGATGTGCAAGGGGGCGTCGATATCGGCCGCTCGGTGGTCGCTGCACCGTTTGACGCGCGAGGACTTGGCGACGACATTGTGCGTCTGCGTCCGCCGCTAAAGACGATCACGTTCATCGGCATGATGTTCAATTCGTCGAATGCCGACCTCAAGCATTTCTTCAACGCGACGCGCTCTATCAAGTCCGCCGCCTATGTGGCGAAGCGCCTGGCGAGCCATCTGAAGGATCTCGCGCTTTACCGGCGCGGCGTGCAGATTACCAGTGGCAATGCGCTTGCGGCGCGGCTCGCGAAAACGGCGCTTTCGCTAGGCTTTCCGATCCACACGAATACGGCTGCGCAAGAACTCACGCTCTCAGATAAGCGCGTGACAGGCGCGATCGTCAAAGGTCCACAAGGCGAGATGCGTATCACCGCGCGGCGTGGCGTCGTGCTTGCATGCGGCGGCTTCTCGCACGACGTCGCGCGCATTGCCAAAGCGTATCCGCATGTGATGCGCGGCGGCGAGCATTGTTCGCCCGTGCCGAAAGGCAACACGGGCGACGGCGCACGCATGGCCGAAAGCGTCGGCGCTCAGGTGCCCATACGTTATCCGCAGCCCGCTGCGTGGATGCCCGTATCGCGCGTGCCGATGCGCGACGGTACGTTCGGTGTGTTCCCGCATCTGCTGGATCGCTACAAGCCGGGCATTATCGGTGTGACGCGCAAGGGCAAGCGCTTTACGAACGAAGCGAATTCGTATCACGACGTCGGCGCGGCAATGATCGAAGCATGTCGCGGCGAAAAAGATACGGCGATGTGGCTGATCTGCGATCACACGACTATTCGCAAGTATGGGCTTGGTTACGCGAAGCCGGCGCCGGTGCCATTGGGGCCGCTGCTGCGCAATGGTTATCTCGTCAAAGGGCGCACGCTTGCCGAACTCGCGCAACGCGCGGGCATCGATGCCGCAGCGCTCGAAGTCACCGTACGCATCTACAACGAAAGCGCAGCGCGCGGCGAAGACCCCGAGTTTGGGCGCGGTTCGACATCATTCAACCGCTATCTCGCCGATCCCGAATGCAAGCCCAATCCATGCGTCGCGCCAATCGGCAACGGGCCTTTCTACGCGCTCAAAGTCGTGATGGGCGACCTGGGAACGTTCGACGGCATCACGACGGCTGTCACGGGAGAAGTGCTGGATGCATGCGGCGCCGTGATCGACGGGCTGTACGCAGTCGGCAACGACCGCGCGAGCGTGATGGGCGGCAACTATCCAGGCGCGGGCATCACGCTCGGCCCGATCATGACGTTCGGCTACATCACGGGACGACGCCTTGCGGGTATCGCGGATAACGCGGCGAGCGCGCAAAAGAAGCGGCAATCCGAAACGGTATAGAGGACAGAACCATGAGCAGCGGCAAACCCTTCATCGATCATCGCATCTACACGATCCGCCCGCGCGGTATGGCGGAATTCATCGAAGTATTCGATCGTCTCGCGATGCCGATTCAATTGAAGTACCTCGGCGCGCCGGTCGGTTTCTATATGAGCGATATCGGTGCGCTCAACCAGGTCGTGCATCTGTGGGGCTATGAGAGCATTGGCGATTATGACCAGCGCCGCACCGCACGCGATGCGGACCCGGAATGGCCTGCTTATTTGCAGGCATCGGCGCATCTGATCGTCGCGCAGGAAAGCAGGATTATCCGGCGCGTCGAATTCAGGAGCCTTACCGCACTGCGATAGAAGAAAAAGAAAAGGCAGCGACATCACATACATGCGCGAGAAGCATCAGACGCATTCAAGGAGACACGCAATGCAGCAGCCCAAACACACGGTCGATGTGCAGGACTTCATCGACAGCCAACGTTTTTCGCCTTTTCAATGGATGATACTTGTCCTCTGTTTTCTGGTTGTCGCGGCCGATGGCTTCGACACGGCCGCAGTCGGCTTTATCGCGCCTTCGCTGGTGCAGGACTGGGGTGTTTCGCGTGCGGCGCTGGGGCCCGTGATGAGCGCCGCGCTCGTCGGGCTGGGCATCGGTGCATTGGGCGCGGGGCCGCTTGCCGATCGCGTTGGACGCAAAACGGTGCTGGTTTTATCGGTGTTTTTCTTTGGCGTATGGAGCCTCGCTGCAGCACGCGCGGATTCGATTGAATCGTTGACGGCGCTGCGCTTCATGACGGGACTCGGACTCGGCGCCGCGATGCCCAATGCGGTGACCTTGATGTCCGAATACGCGCCAGCCCGCATTCGCGCCGTCGCCGTGAATGCAATGTTCTGCGGGTTTTCATGCGGACTTGCGATTGGCGGTATCGCGTCCGCGTGGCTCATTCCGCATTTCGGCTGGCATAGCGTGCTGGTTGCAGGCGGTGTTGGACCGATCGCGTTGACGCTCGTGCTCATTCTGCTGCTGCCTGAATCCGCGCAATTCATGGTGACGAGGAAGCGCGGCGATGCGCGTATCGCACGGGTTCTTTCGCGTATCGCAAAGGATGTGCGTCTCGGCGAATGCCGGTTCGTTACGGGTGAGCAGGTCGCGGAACATCGCGGATCTGCATTGCGCGTGGTGCTCTCGTCGCGTTTCCGCTTTGGCACGCTGATGCTGTGGCTCGCGTATTTCATGGGACTGTTGATCTATTATCTGCTCACCAACTGGTTGCCTACGCTCTTCAAGGACACTGGCTTCTCGGGGCAAAACGCCGCGTTGATGACTTCGCTGTTTCCGCTTGGTGGTGTGCTCGGTAATCTGAGTGTCGGCTGGTTGATGGATCGGTTCAGGGCGAATCGCGTGATCGCGTGTACGTACGTCATGGCTGCCATGCTGGTTATGCTCGTGGGGCACGGTCTTGGACACCAGGTTTGGCTCGGTACGCTGATCTTTCTGACGGGCACGGTCGTGACGTCCGCTGTGACGTCGATGTCTGCGCTCGCTGCGAGCTTCTATCCGACTCAAGGGCGTGCTACGGGCGTCGCGTGGATGCTTGGTGTGGGGCGTATCGGTGGCGTGGCGGGTGCGCTCGTTGGCGCTGCTTTGATGGGCCTGGGGTGGCAGTTTGGATCGGTATTCAGTCTGCTTGCGGTGCCTGCGATGATTGCAGCGTTTGGTGTCTTCGCGGTGGCTGGGCGTGTGCGGGCGTCGGGAGTCGAAGCGGCCGAATTGACGCCAGCCGTGGAGTGAAGTGGTTTGCCGTTGTGGTTTTTTGTTTGCGGTGGTATTCGCGTTTTGCCTTCGTGGCGCGGCCGGTTTGGTTTTTTTAGGGTTTTCGCTGGCATCCGCGCTATGCCTTCGTGCTTCAAGCGTCGCCCCTGTGCGGGGCAATGCTCTCAACTTAAGCCTCAAAAGCGCTTGTATACGAGACGTCGCCCCTGTAAACTTGGTCGCATAACTCACT
>NZ_JAWRXV010000310.1:0-389 GCF_046534875.1 Paraburkholderia sp. SIMBA_054
GTGACGTCATCGTCTGCGCGGAAATGGACGAACAGTGGGGCTATGTCGGGGCTAAATCGCGCCAGCGCTGGCTGTTTTACGCGTATGACAGGCTCCGGAAGACGGTTGTTGCGCACGTATTCGGTGAACGCACTATGGCGACGCTGGGGCGTCTTATGAGCCTGATGTCACCCTTTGACGTGGTGATATGGATGACGGATGGCTGGCCGCTGTATGAATCCCGCCTGAAGGGAAAGCTGCACGTAATCAGCAAGCGATATACGCAGCGAATTGAGCGGCATAACCTGAATCTGAGGCAGCACCTGGCACGGCTGGGACGGAAGTCGCTGTCGTTCTCAAAATCGGTGGAGCTGCATGACAAAGTCATCGGGCATTATCTGAACATAAAA
>NZ_JAWRXV010000311.1:0-388 GCF_046534875.1 Paraburkholderia sp. SIMBA_054
CGTTTGAACAGGATGCATTAAAACAAGCGTACCTATCTCAAGTTGGCGGTAGAATTTCTTTTCAAAAGGGCAAAACTCCAGTATTTTCGTTTAATAGTGAAGAAGATTATAAGAGATATAGACAACTCATTCTTGGAGGAGGTGATGAATCATAACAGTAGGATCATTAACAATTGATGTAGGAAGTATGTTTGCTGAGAAATCAACAGCGTTGCAGCGTCACGGGAAACGATTCATGTTAGCTGGAAAGAAAGTGGTGTTTCTCAAACCGTCCATAGATAACAGATACTCAGAAGACTTCATTGTGACACATGATGGTAAGAAAGTTGAGGCGTTAAACATACAAATAACAGATGAAAACAAGGTTGGTATACCCCTAGATTTGTTT
>NZ_JAWRXV010000312.1:0-387 GCF_046534875.1 Paraburkholderia sp. SIMBA_054
CTATTTCATTGCCTCCTCAGCGATCGTACTTTCAATTGTTGGCGCATTCATTATCGAGCGAATTGTCGAACCCATGGCTGGCACATATCGTGGTAGCGTGGTTCTCGATGTTCATCCTGTCAGTGAACTGGAACTGCAAGGGTTGAAGCGCGTTGGTTGGGCAACGCTGGCACTCATAGTCATTATAGTCGCAGCCGTAGTGCCTGCCGGATCGCCGCTTCGCAATGAAAATGGTGGACTGGTACCTTCACCATTTCTGGAAAGCGCGGTGGCCATTTTTGCCATATTCTTCCTCTTCCTCGGGTGGATCTATGGCCGGACTGTCGGCAAAATCAAAACTTCGCAAGATGGCATAAACTTTATGGCAGAAGCAGTGAAGGAGCTTGC
>NZ_JAWRXV010000313.1:0-386 GCF_046534875.1 Paraburkholderia sp. SIMBA_054
GCAACAGCGGCGTTCGAGTCGCTCAAGACGACCGAGCGGGAAGTCTGCACGAACGACGGCGAATGGTACATCGCGCGGATCTTGCCATACCGGACACTTGACGACCGCATCGATGGCGCGGTGCTGACGCTGATCGACATCACCAAGCGACGGCAGGCGGAGCAGTCGGCGCGCGGCAGCGAAGAGCGTCTGAAGTTCGCTGCGCTGACCACCGACGACTACGCGATCATCGTGCAGGATCTCGATGGCGCGATTGTGAGCTGGAACAGGGGCGCCCAGAATATCTTCGGCTACGCGGAATCCGAAGTTCTGGGGCAGCCAATCGATGTGATCTTTACCGCAGAGGACAGAGCGCAGGGCGCGCCGCTGGCGGAGCGAACCCAGGC
>NZ_JAWRXV010000314.1:0-386 GCF_046534875.1 Paraburkholderia sp. SIMBA_054
CAGCAGGAAGACGCGCTCTCGGTGCTGCTCGGGCGCAATCCGGGCGATATCCTGCGCGGGCGCGCGCTGGCCGAACTCGCGGCGCCTGCCGTGCCGGCGGGGCTGCCGTCGGATCTGCTGGAGCGCCGTCCCGATCTGCGTCAGGCCGAGCAGGATCTCGTCGCGGCGAATGCGCAGATTGGTGCGGCCAAAGCGCTGTATTTCCCGCAGATTTCGCTGACGGGGCTGCTGGGTACGCAAAGCGGACAGTTCTCGAAGCTCTTTACGGGGCCGTCGCGCGTGTGGTCGTTTGCGGGTTCGATCGCGCAGCCGGTCTTCGAAGGCGGCGCGATCGTCGGACAGGTGAAGCAGGCCGAAGCGGTGCAGCAGCAGGCGCTGTACTCATA